>CAZBIU010000089.1:0-20815 GCA_964491625.1 uncultured Myxococcales bacterium | reverse complement strand
GCTTCCACCGCTTGCTTGCCGTTGACCGCGACATCGCAGGTGCCATACGGCTCAAGCATCTTTCGAAGCAGAAGACGGCTGGTCGTGTCGTCTTCGACGATAAGTATTCGCATCGAGATCCTCCGAATGGCAGTGAGGGTGGGGCTGCACTGGCAGGTGCCTTGCTTCGGTAGGAGTATCGGCAAGTCGGGTGAAATATTGAAATCGACTCCGACAGGGTGACTTAAGTTTTTTTCCGGCGGCGTCGATGAGGTTACCGCCTGTGACGGCCCAGTTCCGGCCGAGACGAGCGAAAGACCATGCGGGAATTCCAGGACGAAGGATCGACGGCAAGACCGTGGGCAGAACCTGCGGCTGCTCGCTTAGCGGAAAGGTCGTGGCGTGGACGCCTGTAGGTTGAAGTCTGCGGTCGAAACCCTCGCGGCGGCCATCGTGGCGGCTGAGCCCGACGATCGTGCAAGTCTGGCAGGCCTCGCAAAGCCTGTCAGCGATATTGAGACCCTTGCCCAAGAGGCCGGTTTGCCGGAGGCCGTCGCAGAAAGCGCGCAAGATCTGGTGTGCGTAGCCCGCGACCTCCTCGAACGTCCTGAGCGCGCAGGGCTGGCCAGGGCGGGCGAGGCGATTGAGAGCCTGCAAAAGGAGATCCGCCGCTGCCACAAGAAGCGCGGGAAGGACGTCTGTGCACTGGAGGTCCCGGCGCCCCAGCCTATGGCGCATGCCCCAGAGCGGCCTGCACCGACGGTGGCGTTGCCGTCCGCGAAGACGCGGGATCCAGACACCATCGCGCTCATCGGCGAGTTTCTTTCAGAGAGCGACGAAAGCCTGGCCCGGGCGGACCAGATCCTGATGACGCTCGAGCGCGAAGGCGCGACGGCGGAGTCGATCAATGGACTCTTTCGCGTGTTCCATACCATCAAAGGTGTAGCCGGATTTCTGGAGCTATTCGAAATCCAGTCCCTCGCGCATACGACAGAATCGCTGCTGAACGGTTGCCGCGAAGGGCTCTTTTCACTGGTGGGCGACCGGCTGGATTTGGTTTTCGATGCCACAGCGATGATGCGCAAGATTTTGAACGACTTGCGGGCCGCGGTGGAAAGCAGCCGTGAATTTTCGACCCAGGAAAACGTCGCGGACCTGGTGGCTCGGCTGAAAGAAGCCCTGGCAGCCAATGCCGACGGCGGCGCGAAGAAGGCCGCGGAACGACAGGAGATGGTCGAGCGAGGGGAGGACGTGCACGTTCCCGGGCCCGAGCCACCGCGAGCGGAAATTCCCATCGAGGCTGCCGCAGCGAGCTCGGCGACGACGAGCTCCCCCAGCTCGGCGAGCCCAGCGAATCCGACGAACGCAGAAGCAGGAACAGAAGCGAAGATTCGCCCAACCATCAAAGTCGACTTGGAGCGCGTGGACCGCTTGGTCGAGATGATTGGCGAGCTGGTGGTGGTTGAGGCGATGGTGGTGGGCGCGCCCGAGATCGCACATTCGGGCTCGGCGCGGGTACGCAATTGCCTCTCGCAATTGGCGAAGGTAACTCGCGACTTGCAGGACGTCGGCATGCACATGCGCATGCTACCGGTGTCAGCGGTGTTTCAGAAGATGGCACGCATGGCGCGCGACGTGGGCCGCAAGGCGGGCAAGCAGATTCGGGTCGTGCTTTCGGGCGAACAGACCGAAATGGACCGCAGCATGGTCGAGCAGATCTCGGATCCGCTGGTGCACATGATCCGAAACTCGGTGGACCACGGCGTGGAACCGCCAGACGTGCGGCGCCAGCTCGGCAAGCCCGAGGAGGGCATCGTGCGCCTCTCCGCCTGCCACGAGGGCGGCAGCGTGGTCATCGAGATCAGCGACGACGGATGGGGCCTCAACCGGGAAGCGATCTTGAAGAAGGCTGCGGAGCGGGGGCTGATCAAGCCCGGCGACGTGCTTACCGAGGACGAAATCAATTCGCTCATCTTCGCACCGGGATTTTCTACGGCGGAAAAGGTCACCGACATTTCCGGGCGCGGCGTGGGAATGGACGTGGTTCGCCGGAACATCGATGCCATGCGCGGGCGGATTTCCATCAGCACCGTGCCGGGCCAGGGCACCACCTTCAAGATCACTTTGCCCCTGACCCTGGCCATCATCGACGGCATGCTGATTGCGTGCGGTAAGGAACGCTACATCCTGCCGACCCTCTCGGTAGTCGAGTCTATGAAGCCCGAGGCCGCTATGCTGCTCACCCAGGGCGGCAGCAACGAGATGCTCAACATGCGAGGAACGATCCTGCCACTCTTGCGCCTGGACCGGCTGCTCGGCGTGCCCAACGCCATTCAGGATCCGACGCGGGCGATTGTCGTCATCGTCGAGGGCGCGGGTCGTAAGGTCGGACTTCTGGTCGACGAGGTGGTCGCGCAGCAGCAGGTGGTGATCAAGACCATGGGCGAGGGCATGGGGCAGGTGAGGTTCATTTCGGGCGCGGCGATTCTCTCCGATGGACGGGTGGGACTCATCGTCAATATCGAAGAAATTGCATCGTCGACGTTGGACAAGCGACATCGCGGCTTTTCCCAGGACGGTAAAGTGGCCGCGGCCTAGTCGTAGCGAATGTTGAGAAGGAGGCGAGATCGTGAATAACCAAGTGGAAACTCAAGAACGTTCGGGCGTGGAGGGCGCGGGATTCGGTGCCCAACTTGCCGGTAAGTACATGACCTTCAAGCTGGCCAATGAAGAGTACGGCCTGGAGATTCTGAAGGTCCGGGAGATCATCGGCCTGATGGACATCACCCGCGTGCCCTGCACCGAGGAGTTCATGAGCGGGGTCATCAATCTGCGCGGCAAGGTGATTCCGGTCATCGATCTGCGCCTCAAATTCTCGATGCCGAAATGCGAGGTTACGGACCAGACGGTCATCATCGTCGTTCAATACAGCTTCCACGGGCGCAATATGACCATGGGACTGTTGGTTGACCAGGTGCTGGAGGTGTTGTCGATTGAGGGATCGCACATCGAGCCGCCACCGGAGTTTGGCGGGTCGCAGTTGCGCTACGACTTCATTCTGGGGGTGGGCAAGTCAGACAAGCGGGTGATCTTCCTGCTGGATATCGGACGAATTCTCAATGCCGAGGAAGCCAGTGCCGTGGCCGAGGCCGCGGTTGCTGGCTAGCGGCGCGGGTTACGAGGTTTGGGCTTTTCAAGGATTGGAAAGGATAGGGACTATGTTCAAGAATACGAAGATGACGACGTTGGTGATGATGGCGTTTGCGGCCTTGACGGGGATTGCCGTCGTGCTTGGCATTGAGGCCTCGCGGGCCATCAAACAGGGCGACGACTCGGACACTCTCCTCTATGAACAGAATACGGTGGGCTTGAAGGAAACCGGCGATGCCGTCGACTACTTCTATAGGGCGTGGAACAACACGGCCGAGGCGCTCATCCTTGCCGACTCGAGGGAGCAACAAGCCAACTTGGAGCGCGCTGAGAAGCAGGTGGCCCAAGCGGACGTTGCGGTGGCCAATCTCGACAAGTCAATCAACCTGGAGGCCATCCGCGCAGTGTTTGCGGAATTCAAGCCGGCCTACGAGAAAAACGCCAGCGAGCTGAAGCAGATCATCGCAGATGCCCGCAGAGGTCAGTCCCAGGCGTCGCTCAAAGCGCTGAGCGAAGGCAAGCTGCAGCCCGGCCGTCGCGCCGTGGGAGCTGCGTCCGAAAAATTGACCCAATTGCTTTCCGACCGAGCTCGCAAGCGCTCGGAGCAGAACACCGTCGACGCGAGCGCGGCCATTCGTCAAAGCTGGGGGCTGGTCAGCGGCGTGGTGCTGCTTGCCCTGGTCATGGGATTCCTGGTCTACCGCCGCATGCGCGACCTGTTCGGACAGCTCAACGGCGAGACCGAACGGCTGGCGACGGCAGCCGTGGAAGGCAAGCTGCAGACGCGCGCCGATACCTCGGAAGCCTATCTGGAATGCAAGCCCGTGATGGAAGGCTTCAATCGCGTTCTCGATGCGCTCGTTGCGCCGCTCAACGTGACGGCCAAGTACGTGGACCAGATCTCGAAGGGCGACATTCCGCCCAAGATCACGGATGCCTACAATGGTGACTTCAACACCATCAAGGGCAATCTCAATGCGTGCATCGACCAGCTCGGCAGCCTTGTCGGCGAGATGAACCACATGAGCACGGAGCACGATCGCGGCGACATCGATGTCAACATCCCGGCCGAAAAGTTCCACGGAGCCTACCAGACCATGGCCACGGGCGTGAACACCATGGTGAACGGCCACATCGCGGTCAAGAAGAAGGCGATGGCTTGCATTGCCGAGCTCGGCAAGGGCAACTTCGAAGCCCCGCTCGAGAGGTTCCCTGGCAAGAAGGCGTTCATCAACGACAACATCGAGCAATTGCGCGCCAATCTAAAGGTCTTCATCGCCGAGATGAACCACATGAGCACGGAACACGACCGCGGCGACATCGATGTCTACATTCCCCTCGACAAGTTCCAGGGCTCCTATCACGTGATGGCCAAGGGCGTGAACGACATGGTGGGCGGACACATCGCAATCAAGAAGAAGGCGATGGCTTGCATTGCCGAGTTCGGCAAGGGCAATTTCGAAGCCCCGCTGGAGAAGTTCCCCGGCAAGAAGGTGTTCATCAACGACACCGTCGAGCAGGTGCGAGCGAATTTGAAGGCACTCATCGCGGACACGAACCTACTGGTGAAAGCTGCGTTGGAGGGCAAGTTGGCCACACGCGCAGATGCCAGCAAGCACCAGGGCGACTTCCGGAAAATCGTTCAAGGTGTCAATGACACCCTGGACGCGGTCATTGGACCTCTGAACGTATCGGCGAAGTACGTGGACGAGATCTCGAAGGGCAACATCCCGGCGAAGATCACGGATGCGTACAACGGCGACTTCAATCTGATCAAGAACAACCTGAACCAGTGTATCGAATCGGTGAACCTCATGGTTGCCGACGCGGTCATGCTGGTCAAAGCCTCGGTGGAGGGCAAGCTGAACACGCGCGCGGATGCCTCGAAACACCAGGGGGATTACCGCAAGATCGTGCAGGGCGTGAACGACATGCTGGATGCCGTGCTGGCACCCATCGACGAAGCGGCGCAGGTGCTGGAGAAGCTATCTCAGCGCGACCTGCGAGTCCGAGTGAAGGGCAATTACCAGGGCGACCACGCCAAGATCAAGGAATCGATCAATGCCACCGGCGAGGCGTTGCACGACGCACTCTTGCGCGTCGCCGTAGCGGTGGACCAAGTGTCGTCGGCGTCGGGTCAGATCGCATCGTCGAGCCAGAGTGTGGCGGACGGTGCCTCTGAACAGGCGAGCGCGCTGGAGGAAACTGCGTCGAGCCTTGAGTCGATGAGCGCCATGACCAAGCGGTCGGCCGACAATGCTCAGCAAGCGAATGCGCTGGCACAGACCGCGAAGGCGGCGGCCACGGAAGGTGCGGCGGCGATGGGACAAATGGGCGACGCAATGACCAAGATTCGCGCTTCGGCCGAGGGCACCTCGCAGATCATCAAGGACATCAATGAAATCGCATTCCAGACTAACCTCCTGGCCTTGAACGCCGCGGTCGAGGCTGCACGGGCGGGCGAGGCAGGCCGCGGCTTTGCGGTCGTCGCAGAGGAAGTGCGCAGCCTGGCACTGCGGTCGAAGGAAGCGGCGATGAAGACCGAGGAGCTGATCAAGGAATCAGTGCGCCAGGCTGAAGAGGGCGAGGTGACGTCGAAGGGGGTGTCGGGCAAGCTGAACGAGATCGTCGGCGGTGTGTCCAAGGTGACCGACATCGTGGCGGAGATCTCGGCGTCGGCCAAAGAACAGTCGACAGGGATCGACCAAGTGAATCGCGCCGTCACCGACATGAACAAGGTGACGCAACAGAATGCGGCCAACTCCGAAGAATCGTCCTCGGCGGCATCCGAGCTGTCGAGCCAGTCGGAAGAATTGGCGGCGATGATTGGCGGGTTCCAATTGGCACGGCAGACCACGGTACACTCTGCAACCAAGGCCCACAAGATGGTCGAGCACAAGTCGGCCGTGCATCACGCGACCCAGAAGGCTGCCGCGGGCAGCAACGGCAAGAACGGCGCGCGCAAGCCCGAAGAAATCATCCCTCTTGAGGAGGAAACGGCAACGTTCAAGGACTTCTAGTCGACAGCGATAAGCCCCTGGCCGGTGTCCTCTCTCTTCTCGGCCAGGGGCTTTACCCCTCTCTAGAACCGGCACGATGGATGCGTCGATCTTTCACAGGCTCTGCAGCATCGCCTACGAAAAGGCCGGGATCACGCTTGGGCCGAGCAAGGAAGCCCTGGTCGCGGCGAGGGTGGGCAGACGGCTGCGTGCGCTGGGGCTCGGCAGTGAGAAGGAGTACCTGGCCAGGCTAGAGGACGACGCCACCGGAGAGGAGACAGTGCAGTTTCTGGACGTCATCTCGACCAATCACACCGCCTTCTTTCGCGAGCCGGACCACTTCGATCTGCTGCGCAAGCTGGTGGTGGACTGGCACAGAGAAGGGCTTCGGCGACTGCGCATCTGGTCGGCGGCTTCCTCCACCGGCGAGGAACCGTATTCAATCGCGTTTACGCTGTCGGAGATGCCCGAGGCTGCCGAGATGGACTGGCGGATCTTGGCCACCGACATTTCGACCCGGGTGCTGAAGGAAGCAGAGGCGGGCCACTTTGGTCGAGAGAAGCTCTCCTCCCTCGATCGACACGCGCAGCGACGCTACTTCGAGCGAGTGGAAAATTCGGACAAGCTCGCGGTTCGAACCGAGATCAGGAACAAGATTGCCTTTCGCCGCCTCAACTTGGCCGAACCTCCCTATCCCATGCGCGGCCCGTTCGACATCATCTTTTGTCGCAACGTCATGATTTACTTCGACCAGGTGGTACGCCAGACGGTGATCAGCGCGATGGAGCGGTTGTTGCATCCTGGGGGATACCTTTTGATCGGGCACTCCGAGGCACTGTCGGGCATCCGATTGGGCCTACGCATGCTACGCCCGTCGGTCTTCACGGTTCCGGGAGCCTGAGTATGAGCCTGATTGTGGTCGAAATCGCCGATTCGAAGGTCAGCTCGAATCCGGCTGCCGTCCTTGTCACGTATGCCTTGGGCTCGTGCATTGCAGTGATTGTCTACGACCCGGTCGTGAAAGCAGGGGGCATGATCCACTACATGTTGCCGTTAAGCGAGGCTTCGCCCGACAAGGCGGTCGAGCGCCCGGCGATGTTTGCTGATACCGGCATTCCCATGCTGTTTCACTCGATGTATGCGCTGGGCTGCAAGAAAGAGAATCTCATCGTAAAAGTCGCGGGCGGCGGCTCGCTCTACGACGACAATGGACACTTTGCGATTGGACAACGCAATTACACGATTCTGCGCAAGATGTTCTGGAAGGCAGGCGTGATGATAACGTCTGAGGATGTTGGGGGAACCAAGTCGCGCACCGCCCGTCTGTTCCTCGAATCAGGACGATGCACAATAACGTCGTCTGGAGAGGAAATCGAGCTATGATTGAACGAAGCGAGATCCTTGCAGGTATCAGAAGCTTACCGACTTTCTCCCAGACCGTGCTGCAGTTGGCACCCTTGCTGCGCGACGAAGAGGCCGGGCCGAGTGAATACGAGGCGGTGGTTCAACTGGACCTGGCGTTGACGGCAAGCCTGCTGCGTATGGCCAATTCGGCCTACTTCGGATTTTCGCGCAAGATCGGTAGCGTGCGCGAAGCAGTGACTCTACTCGGCCCTCGGCGCCTATTCGAGCTGGCTGCCATGGCTGCGGCGCAAGCGGTGGTTCCCCCAATTCTGCCGGGTTATGGGATCGATTCGGGCGTCTATTGGTGTCACTCAGTGGCGGTTGCGGTGTTGGCGGAACGATTTGCCAAGGAGCGTAGAATCGCCGTTCCGGCACTGACGTTCACATCGGGACTCCTGCACGACATAGGTAAGCTGGTCATCAGCAATTTCTTGGCCGCCGAGACCGACGCCTTGAGGTCACAGTTGGCGCTGGAAAGGCGGTCACTCATCGAATGCGAGCGCGAGCTAATTGGGGCTGATCACACCCAGATTGGGGCAGAGCTTGCGCACGCCTGGAATTTGCCTGAGGAGGTGGTTCGTGTGATTGCTCGCCACCACGAACCCACTTCCACCGACCAGCCCAATGGTGACCCTCTGGTGGATCTGGTTCATTCCGCCGACTGCCTATCGCATTCGCTAGGATTCGGAGCCGACGTGGGCGAATTGCACCGCCAGGTCGATGAACGTGCTATTGCCAGGCTAGGCCTGCGCCACGTGGATCTGGAGCACGTGGCGAGTCGGGCGCTGCCCGAGATCGAAGGTTTGGCCCAGTTCGGCCGGGTCAGGGCGAAAGAGGAAAGAGCATGAGCTATCGAATCCTCGTGGTCGATGATTCCCCAGTCTCGCGCAAGATGGTGTGCAAAGCGGTGGCGATGTGTGGGCTGGAGATTGGCGAGATTCTGGAAGCCGGCAACGGCAGGGAGGCGCTTGAGGTCGTTGCCAACACGTGGGTCGATATTGTCCTTGCCGACGTCCACATGCCGGTGATGAGTGGCGCCGAGATGGTGGCCGAGATGGCCAAGCGCGACTTCATGTCTACAACGCCGGTTGTAATTATTTCGTCCGACAAGGCCAAGCAGAACGTCGAGGCACTGCGCTCGATGGGCGTCAGCGCCTACCTGCCCAAACCGTTCCGTCCCGAGCAGATCAAACAGGTGATCAGCGGGCTTCTGTGCGGCAAGAAGGGGGAAGGACATGGCTGAGTTACTGGACAATCGGAGGCTGGGGAGTCTGGCGCAAAGCCTGCTCGCCGAGGCGGCCTTTGTGTTTGCGGAGGCCAGCGACTCTTTTTCACCCAAGGGCAAGGCGCTGCTCTTTGCGTCGATTCCGCTCAATTGCGGCGAGAGATGGGAGCTCATGGTCGCTGCGGAAAGCGAGCTTGCAAAGGCACTGGCGGCGAATCTGTTGGGCATTGAGGAAGATTCGGATGAGGCGAACAAGTCTGGCACCGAGGCGCTCGCGGAGTGGGCCAACATTCTCGCGGGCGCAGTCGCGGCAGAATGCAAGGGCACTAGCGAACCATGCCAGATTGGGCTTCCTTCAGTCAGTGCCGAAGCCGGGGTGAAGGCCAGCGCGCTCTTGACCAAGTCGCTTCGGCGGGCGAATCTGGTCACCGAGAGCGGCCATCACATGGCGATCGGGCTGCGACCACTGGAGGCCGCGTGATCAAGGTCCTTGTGGTCGACGATTCCGCGGTGGTCCGGCAGATCTTGCAATCGGCGCTGTCCGCCGATCCCGAGATCGAGGTGGTCGGCACTGCACCGGATCCGTTCGTCGCGCGCGACCTTATCGTTCAACGCAAGCCCGACGTCGTGACCCTGGACGTGGAAATGCCGCGCATGGATGGGATTACGTTTCTGCGCAAGTTGATGCACTATTTTCCGCTGCCTGTGATCGTCGTGTCGTCGCTTACCCCCGAAGGCAGCGGCCTGGCGCTGGATGCGCTGGCCAGCGGCGCGGTCGAGGTCATGTGCAAGCCAGGCGCGGCGTTCACGGTCGGGGACATGGGCGA
Source organism: uncultured Myxococcales bacterium (assembly GCA_964491625.1). GTDB lineage: Bacteria > Myxococcota_A > Polyangia > Fen-1088 > Fen-1088 > Fen-1118. The sequence continues at coordinate 11,231 of CAZBIU010000089.1, read as the reverse complement.
CGAGTTGGTGGAGAAGGTCAAGATTGCCTCGCGGGCGAAGGTCAAGCAGATCGACCGAAGCCCGCGAGGGGCGGTGTCGACTGCTCTCGGCCGCACCACCAACAAGGTGATCGCCATGGGCGCGTCGACGGGGGGCACGGTCGCGTTGGAATCGATCCTTTCGCGGATGCCGGTGGATGCGCCGGGGATTGTGATCGCCCAACACATGCCCGCCATGTTCACCAAGCAGTTCGCAGAGCGAATGAACCAGGTGTCTGAGATGGAGGTGCGCGAGGCCGCCGACGGAGATTCGGTGGTTCCGGGGGTGGCGCTCATCGCACCCGGGGACTACCATATGCTTCTCAAGCGGTCCGGCGCACGCTACTTTGTCAACGTGAAGACCGGGCCGATGGTGCACAGGCAACGACCGGCCGTGGAGGTTCTCTTCCGGTCGGTGGCTCGGGCGGCGGGCAGGAACGCGGTTGGCGTTCTGCTCACCGGAATGGGGGTCGACGGTGCGCAGGGCCTTCTGGACATGCGGCAGACGGGCGCCCTGACCATCGCCCAGGACGAAGCCAGCTCGGTGGTCTTTGGCATGCCTCGCGCTGCCATTGAGCTAGGCGCGGCCGAGCGGGTATTGGGCCTCGACAAGATTCCCGCGGAAATGCTGCGCCTGGCGACTCTGTGAGTGCGCTTCGGGATCAGCTTGCGCCCAAGCTTCGTCGGATCTGGGCTGCGAACTCGATGAAGTCATCGAAACGCTGATTGAGAATCTGGTGCATCCGCGCCAGGTCGACCTCGAGGTATCCGTGAACGAGAAGATTGCGAAAACCGGCCACCGCGCGAAAGCGCGCGGCAAAGGCGGGGTCGAGAACGCCCATAGGAACCAGCGCATCAATGGCCGAGCCGTAGTCGTGTGGGCTGTTCCCGGCGCTGGCGGAGATGTGGGTCGCGATATCGATGCAGTTTTGGGCGCATATCTGCAGCCCTCGTTCCACCGCCCAGCGCTCGTCTATGTCGGTGCTGAGCAACTCTAGCGGTCGGCCAAGGTGACGACGCAACTGTGCCAGGGCACCATCGAGCGCGCCAAGATGACGACAAACGAGATCCGTGTCTTTTTCGATGGGAGTCATCTGCCGAACTCGCCTCGGGCACTGCGGCGATCGGCAATCGTGCGGATCTTTTCCAACTGGGGAAGGAAGTCGAAATACCGCGACAGAGCATAGGTTTCGCGTGCGGCGGTGCAGTGCGGTTCGCGCGCTATCAGGCGGACGCCATCGCGGAGGACTCGGTGGTACAGGACCGGGTCGGCGCGGTTAAGCACGACGACGTCGATGTCGTTGCGCCCGAGGACTCCCATGAGGTCCGTGGCGATTTCTGACTCGATACCGAAGCCGCGGTCAAGGTCGATGGCCGAGTCGAGGTAGACAGCGATATCGACATCGCTTTGTGAGTGCGTGTTTCCCCGGGCCTGCGAGCCAAACAGATAGGCGTCCAATATCTCGGTCCGGCTGGACAAAGCTCGGCATATTCGGCCCGCGATCTGAGAATCGAACGGCGTCACTTCGTCAGCATGCAGGACTTTTCGGCGGTAGGCAAGTTGGCGCGGGTTGTGCTGGCTATCCCGCTTCGCGCGCGGCATTGGCGCGCGCAATCCACGGGCCCAGCGCGGCCTTTAACTCCCCAAGGCTGAACGGGCGCACCAGGATGGCGACATCCTGGTACCCACGCACGAGGCGTTCGGCTTCTTCGCCGAGGTTGCCGGTCTCGATGATGACAGGCAAATCGGGCCGCAGCTTTCGCAACAGGGGCAGGGCTTTGCTGCCGTCGAGCACCGGCATGTCGATATCCAAGAGCACAAGGTCGATCTGCAGGCCGGCCTGGACCTTGTCGAGCGCCTCGCGTCCGTTTTCGGCAATCACCACGGAATGTCCTAGCCGGCGCAACTGCGCCGAAACTGCCGTTTGCACCAGATCGTCGTCGTCCACAAGCAGGATTCGCAAGCCCCGCGGATTGTCGGTATGGTCGGAAAGGTGTGGCAAATGACGAGCCGACGCCGACGACGGAGGCGACAGTGGCAAGCTGATGTGAGCCTGCGTACCCCGGCCCGGTTCGCTGTGAAGCTCTAGGTGGCCCTGGTGGGCCTTCACCGCGCCGTAGACCGCCGGCAAACCCAGCCCAGCGCCCTTGCCATGGGGCTTGGTGGTGAAGAACGGATCCAGCGCGCGGCCCAGGACCTCCTTCGCCATCCCGACGCCGGTGTCCTCCACATCGATCTCGACCCGCTCCCCGTCTTGCAGATGCGTGCGAACCGTGAGCAGGCCGCCGGTCGGCATGGCATCGATGGCATTGCTGAGCAGGTGCATGAACGCGCCCGCCAGGGCGTGCGAATCGCCCGAAATCGTCGGCAGCACCGGCGCCAATTCGGTTTCGATCTTGATGGCGGCGGTTAGCGACCGGTCGAGCAGCTGGATCTGCTCGCGCAGAATCTCGTTGATGTCGACGATCTTTGCCTCATGCACGTCCTGGCGGGCGAAGTCGAGCAGGCCGCGGAGGAGTGTCCGGCCCCGCGTGCAGGAGCGGACGATGTCTTCCAGCCCTGTCCTGAGCTTCTCCTCGTCAAGGGTGCGTCCCTCCATGGACTTCGCAACCCTCAGGATGGTTCGCAGCACGTTGTTCATGTCGTGCGCGACGCCACCGGCAAAGCTTCCCAGACTCTCCATGCGCTGCGAGCGGAGCAGCTTCTCCTCGACCCGCAGCCTTTCAGTGATGTCGTGGACCATGGACAGACAGCCGACGATCTGCCCGCTGGCGTCGATCCAGGGGGCATTGAACCACTCGCAGACGATGCGGCGACCATCGCGGGTGACGTTTTCATTGGTGTACTGGCTGCCGAAATCGCCGCCCTCGACGATCGATCGCCAGACCTTGGCCACTTCCGGACGAGCCTCGGGCGGGACCAGGACGTCGTAGGCGTGCCGGCCCATGACTTCGGCCGCCGACCAGCCAAAGATGCGCTCGGCCGAGGCGTTCCATTCCACCACGCGGAAGTCTTTGTTCCACGCGATGTAGGCAAGCGGCATGCGCGTGATCTGGAAGCTCAGTCGCTGATTGGCCTCCAGCACATCGGCCAGGCTCTTGCGCAGAAGCTCGTCGGTCTCCCTGCGTTCGGTGACATCTTCGATGACGGTGACGAAGGTGCGGCGAGACGCGGGATACGCGCCGGGGACCTTCACTTGCAGGTTGATCCAAACCACCCTGCCGTCTTTGTGGATGTAGCGCTTTTCCCGCCTAAACTCGCTGGTCTCGCCGCTTCGACACTGCTCGAAGAACTGCAGATCGGCGGCAAGGTCTTCTGGGTGGGTGAGCCCCTGGAAGTTTCGGGTCAGAAGCTCCTCCGGCGTATAGCCGACTATCTCGCAGAAGCGCTGGTTGACTCTGACAAAGCGCCCGGTCTCCCCGTCCACCTCGGCCACTCCGACCGCCGCCTGCTCGAAAATGGCGCGATAGCGCGCCTCGCTCTCCCGTAGGGCGGCCTCGGCGAGGCGCTGATCGGTGATGTCGCGAGCGGTGGCGTAGATCAAGTCGTCCCTGGCCGTCGCCCTCCACTCCAAGAAGCGGTAGCTGCCACTTTGTGCGTGGAAGCGGCTGACGAAGCCGACCACTTCCCTATGCGTGCGCAGGCGAGCCAGGCTGCCCAAGGTGGCCTCCATATCGCTCGGGTGCACGAAATCGAAAAGTCTCGCGCCGGCGAGTTGCTCTGGCTCGTAGCCGAGTAGCTGGCTCCACGCGGGGTTGAGCCTGACCGCCCGACCCTCGCTGTTGAGAATCGCGAGCAGGTCGAGGTTGGTCTCGAAGAATGCGTCGAGCTGCTCGATGTGGTGGCGCAGGTCCTCCTCGGTCTGCCGGCTGCCTGTCACCTCGTAGTAGGTGGTCAGAACGCCAATTCCCGGCAAGGGCGTGGCCGTCACCTGGAACCAGACGGTCTTGCCGTCGGCGGTGTAAGAACCGATCTGCTCGTCGATTACTGTACGTTTTTCGCGCCGGGCGCGCACACTTGGGTGCTCTGAAAACAGCAACGGGCTGCCGTCGGCCTTGAGCAACGACGCGGTGGTTGTGGCAAGGTCCCGGGGTGCCGCGCCCGAAGAGCCAATGCCCAAGAGGCGCGCTGCCGCCGCTCCATTGGCTTCGATGATTTTGTCCTCGTCATTGGTGACGATGATCCCCAGGGGAAGCAACTCGAAGAGATTCGGAGAAGCGACGTCGAGCTTCGCCGCGTTCGAGAGTTGCGAAGTAAAGCAGTCACTACCCTCTGGCATCGGTCCGCTCCTGTTTGGCTGGGGCAAATTCCTTCAAGCATGCACGCAAGGCATCGGCCTGCACCGGTTTGGAAATGTAGCGATTCATGCCGGCTTCCAAGCAACGTTCTTTGTCGCCCCGCATGGCGTGGGCGGTAAGCGCGACGATGGGAACTTGCGATCGTCGCCGCACCTCCGGATCGGAGCTGTCGGCCCATGCGCGGATGGTTCGCGTGGCCGCGAGACCGTCCATGCCCGGCATCTGCACATCCATAAAGACCAGGTCGAAGTCCCGGTCACGTGCCGCATTGACCGCCGCATCGCCGTCCCCGACCTCGTCGACGTTGTGTCCGTCCCTGCGCAGAATCCCCGCCACCAACATGCGACTCGTGGGATCGTCCTCCACCAAGAGCACGCGCATCGCGGGCACGGCCACCGAATGGGGTCCGTGCGCCAGCGCCACCGGGCGGGTGGTTCGTTTGGCAAGCCGTCTGAACCGTGCGGTGAAGGTGAACGCTGCTCCGTGGCCAGGCTCGCTCTTCACCGTGATCTGGCCTCCCATCTTCTCCACCAGTCGGCGACAGATGGTCAGCCCCAACCCGGTGCCGCCGTAGGTGCGCACGGTCGAGGAATCCGCTTGAATGAAGGGGGCGAAGATGGCGACCTGCCGAGATCGGGGAATGCCGATGCCCGTGTCGATGACCATGAATTCCAGCTCACTGCTCGGGCCGGCCAAGTCCGATGTGCAGTCGACCCGGACCTCGATGGAGCCTTCGGATGTGAACTTGATGGCGTTCGAAAGTAGATTGAGCAAGACCTGGCGCAATCGGAGCGAGTCGCCGCGCAACTCGGCGGGAACACGATCAGCGATGGACGTGCGCAGGGTCAGGCCCTTCTGTTGCGCGCGCAGGCTGATTGAAGCGATGGCGCTCGCCACCGTTTCACTCAGGCGGAAGGGCTCGTCGATGAACCCCATGTGATCTGCCTCGATGCGCGCCAGATCCAGGATGTCGTCGATGATGCGCAGCAGGTCCTGGCTTCGGGCCTTCACGATGCCCAGATACTCTCGCTGATCCGCCGACAGCGTGCCCTCCATGACCAGGTCGGTGAATCCGATGATGGCGTTCATCGGGGTTCGGATCTCGTGGCTCATGTTGGCGAGGAATTCGCTCTTGGCGCGGTTTGCGGCTTCAGCCAGCTCTTTCGCCTGCTTGAGCTCGCGCGCGGCCCGTCGGCGCATGAACGAAATGCCGATCACGGTGCCGAGCCGTTCCAGGTAGGCGATGGTTTCGGGCGTGAAGCGGTTCGGTCTGGAATCGGCCAGATGCAAAATTCCCAGCCGGTTGTCGCCGCTGCGGATCAGGATGTTGGCAATCGAGGCGTAGCCTTCGCGAATGCAGTTTCCGCGGGTGATCATGGACGCCAACTCAGGCGACGTCGCCACCGTCGAACGGAAGTCGTTGCTCCAGAAGCTTCCGTTCGGGGAGAAGCAGGGCAGTGCGCGCTTGACCTCGTCGTGCAGGATGGCGCCGCATAGGCAGCGCCGCCCTTCGACCGCGGGCTCGCACAGCTTGCGATCGGCGCCCACGAACATCGGCTGCGCGCCGTCGGCCTCGTACACGACTTGCGAGGGGTCTCGCCGCAGCCGAATGGCGATGGCATCGAAATCGAACCAACGCCGCAGCTCAGTAATGATGGCCTTGAATTCCTGATTCTCGTCGTTGTCAGAGCGGTCGAGAATCTCGAGCAAGCGCAGGGAGAGATCCTGTTTGTCGGCAGAGCTTTGCTGAAGGCCCGGCGAGGCGCCTTTTGCTCGGGCTGCTTCGGTCATTCGTTCACTTTCCGCCATGTGTCTTGGAGCTTCCACAGTGCTTGTGGCCGTTGCCTTCGGATCGTGGGGTTGGTCCGTCGACGTCGCTTTCCAGGCTCCGATCTCAATCGGTGGGTGTTGCTACCGGCTTGAGATTCTCGGCGGCACGACTCGGACTGCTGTACCGGTCACAGCGTCAGGGACTCGTAAGCGCGTAGGCGAAATCTTTCGGAAGAATGCCGCGTCGTAAGTATGTGGGCTAGGCAAGGCTCTGTGATGCGGTAAAGTCCGGCCCGCAGCGCGGGTAGGCTGCACGAGAGAAGGGCCCAAACCGGATCGGATGTTCACCGGAACCAACAACAGGTCGCGCTGGCTGGCTGTCGTGCCGGCGACGTTGGCATCTTGCGGATCGGCTCTGTTCGTGTGGTCTGTCGCCAGGGCGGGGCCGTGGACGCAAATCCTCACGGGGTTGGGGACGATAGCCGTGCTGCTCTTTCACTACCTTGCCGTCGAACGCGCACGAATGCACGACCGCGCCCGCATGTTGGAGCTCTTGCGCGTGCTCAACCGTCCTGGCGACCTGCGCGAATTGATCAAGGCGATCACTGGCTTCATGCAGAGCTGGACCGGCTGTGCGGCGGTCGGCGTGCGCCTGTCGGATGGCGAGGACTTCCCGTACTGCGAGACGCGCGGATTTTCCAAGGACTTTGTGCTGGCCGAGAAGTATCTGTGCGTGCGGGATCTTGAAGGGCAGGTGCGCCGAGACGCGGCTGGTAGTCCGGTGCTCGATTGCATGTGCGGTAACGTTATTCGTGGCCGGGTCGACCCTTCGAAGTCGTTCTTCACGCACAAGGGGAGCTTCATTTCCAACCATACCACCCAGCTGCTCGCGACCACCGGCGAAGAGGATCGGCAAGGGCGAACCAGAAACCGATGCAACGGCGAAGGTTACGAATCGGTTCTGTTGATTCCGCTTCGAACCGGAAACGACACCTTTGGTCTGCTTCAGTTCAACGATCGCGCCAAAGGAAAATTTCCGCCGCGCGTGGTGCGGTTTCTCGAAGAGATCGCCGACGTCATTGCTCTGGCGCTCGGCCAGAGCAACGCGCGCGAGTTGCTGGCAAGGAACACAGTCCAGTACCAACAGATCGTCGAGACCGCGGAGGAAGGCATTCTGTCGCTCGACGCCGCGGGGAGGATCGTTTATCTCAACGCTCGCTCGGCGGCGATACTTGCAACCAGCGTCGAGGCGGCCCAAGGTCGCGACATCGAGGACCTTCTCTTTCCCGAGGATGTGCCGGTGCATCGGCAGCGCATGAAGGATCGGCGTTCCGGAAGGTCGGGCAGATACGAGGTGCGCTTCCGACGCCCGGACGGCTCGGCGGTTTGGTGTTTGGTTTCGGCGCGTCCGAATACAAGCGAGGAGGGCGTTTACCTGGGCTCCTTCGCGATGCTTTCCGATGTCACCGAACGGAAACAGGCCGAGGAGGCCCTGCGCGAGAGCGAGGCCCGCTATCGATCGCTGTTTCAGCACATGCTCAATGGCGTTGCGTACTGCCAGATGATCGTCGAGGCAGGGGAGCCTGTCGACTGGATCTACGTCATGGTCAATGACGCCTTCGAGTCGCTGACCGGGCTTGCCAACGTGACCGGCAAGAAGGTGTCGGAGGTCATCCCAGGCCTTCGCAATTCCGACCCCGAGCTCTTCCGAATCTACGGACAGGTGGCTTCGAGCGGGGTGCCCGAGCGCTTCGAGAACTATCTCGATACGCTCAAGATGTGGTTCTCGATTTCCGCCTTCTCGCCCGACCGGGGTTACTTCGTCGCGGTCTTCGACGTGGTCACCGAACGGAAACGCGCCGAAGCCGAGCGCGAAGAGTTGCAGGCGCAGCTTCTGCGGGCGCAGAAACTCGAATCGATCGGCCGGCTGGCCGGCGGGGTCGCGCACGATTTCAACAACATGCTGAGTGTGATCAACGGTCACGCGGAAATGGCGCTGGAGCAGATCCCAACGTCGGATCCGATGCACGACGATTTGTGGGCGATTCTCAATGCCGGGCGCCGATCCGCGGCACTCACTCGCCAACTTCTGGCGTTTGCGCGCCAACAGACAATCCAGCCGCGGGTCGTGAATCTCAACCAGCTCGTGTCGAGCATGCTCAAGCTCCTGCAACGGCTGATCGGCGAGGACATCGAGCTCGGCTGGTCGCCGGAGCCCAAGCTATGGCGGGTGCGTCTCGATCCGGCTCAGATGGACCAGATTCTGGCCAATCTGACCGTCAACGCGCGCGACGCCATCGCCGGGGGTGGCAAGATAAGTCTCGCAACCTCGAATCAGGAGGTGACGGAGGCCGACTCGACCGGCATTGACGGCAGCGTTCCCGGCCAGTACGCACGCCTGAGCATGACCGACACCGGATGCGGCATGGACAAGCCAACCCTGGAGCACATCTTCGAGCCGTTCTTCACCACGAAGAAGGTGGGCGAAGGCACGGGCCTTGGTCTGTCCACGGTGTATGGCGTGGTGAAACAGAACGGCGGGTTTATCACTGTCTACAGCGAGGTTGGCAAGGGGACCACATTCAACATCTACCTCCCGCGCTGTGAGAACACGCTGACGACCACAGCGGAAATCGAGTCTGTTGCCCAGCCCGCCCGCGGCTCCGAGACTCTGCTCGTCGTCGAGGACGAAGAGGCAGTGCTCGCCCTCGTGCGCGCCGAGCTGCAAGAGGCTGGCTACACGGTGCTCGCCGCCCCCGATCCCGAACAAGCGACAGAGCTGGCAGCGGAATACCAAGGGACAATCGACCTCCTACTGACCGACTTGATCATGCCCCACATGAACGGTCGGGAATTGGCGAGAAAGCTGACGGCGGATCGGCCCAAGCTGCGGTGCCTCTATATGTCAGGCTATCCCGCCGACGTGGCGGCCCACCACGGCATCATCGAGGCCGGTTTCGACCTCATTCAGAAGCCCTTCAGCCTGCGCGCCCTGGCCCGCAGCGTGCGTGAGGTGCTGGACCGGGGCAAGACGCACGCGTAGCCACACCACAAGATTCTCAGATGTTGCACGACAGAGCAGCTGAGAACACAGAGGCCGGAGAGGAAGAAGGGTTTCGGATCCAAGATCCGGAGCCCTTCTGCTTCTCCCTCCGTCTCTGTGCTCGCGGTGCTCTCTGTGGTTTCTTCCGTTCTGCCTAGTGCTCGCCCGGGTTAATCAGGCGGAACTCGGTGCGGCGGTTGGTGGCGCGGCCGGATGAGGTCGAGTTGTCCGCGATGGGCCGATCCTTGCCATACCCGATGGAGGTGAGGCGCGATGACGAGATACCTCGCGAGACGAAGTACATCTTCACCGAGTTGGCGCGATTCTGCGAGAGCGTGAGGTTGTAGCTCGATCCGCCCTTGTTGTCGGTGTGGCCGGAGATCTCCAGGTTCACATCCGGGTAGTCCTGCAGGACCTTCACCGCGCGGTCGAGGATTGCAAACGAGCCCGGCAGGATTTCTGCCGAACCGGTCTTGAAGTTGATGCCCTGGATGACACCGGTGAACTTCTTTACTTCGGGCGGCACCTCGTCTGGGCAGCCGTCCTCGTCCTTGTAGTGGTTGAAGGTCTCGGGCTCGTTCGGACACTTATCGATGGCGTCGGGGATGCCGTCCTTGTCGTTGTCGGGATCCGGGCAGCCGTCGTTGTCTTCAAACCCGTCCTTGTCCTCGGGTTCGTTGGGACACTTGTCGAGCGCGTCTGGGATGCCGTCCTTGTCGTTGTCGTAATCCGGGCAGCCGTCGTCGTCCTCGAAGCCATCCTTGTCCTCGGGATCGTTGGGGCACTTGTCCAGCTTGTCGGGGATACCGTCGTTGTCGTTGTCGGGATCCGGACAGCCGTCGTCATCCTGGAAGCCGTCCTTGTCCTCGGGCTCGGTCGGACACTTGTCTACGTCATCCGGGATGCCGTCGCCGTCCTTGTCGCCCCGGTTGTCCATCACGACCTTCGAGTAGTAGTGGACCTTTTCGATCTCGCTGAAGTTGATGTAGATGCCGCCGAAGGCTTCGAAGTCGGGGCCCTGGGGTTTGGGAAAATTGCCGACCGGGAACAGCGCGGTCCACGGGGCCATGATGCGTCCGTCGAGCCGGATGCCGACCCGGGGCGTGAAGCCAATCTTGAAGCCTACGCCAGCCTGGAAGAACCCCCAGTTGCTGACCGATGTGGGGACCTGCTCGGGTGGCGTCGTGTCCGAACCGGTACCCGCGACCGCGGTCCATCCGCCGCCGCCCACGAGCAGGAAGGGCTGAAAGACGTAGTAGTCCGAGAGGTTGAGCACCAAGCTGCCGCTGTAGGAGACGACCAGCTCGGAGATCCCGGCCGCGCGGGTGGAGGTCGGGATCAGCATGGCCTGACCCTCGACGCCAATCCATCGGTTGAAGTGAAGACCCAAAATCCCGCCGAACATACCCGAGCTGCGCGGCGAAACATCCGGGTTGTTACTTTCCCCCGTGGCATCCGATTTCCCCATCACGTGCGGGTTGTAGAAGAAGTGACCCCCGCCCACCAGACCGAAGTCGAAGCGGTATTCGGGATCGGCCGCGGCGGGAGGCTCGTTCCCCTTGTCCTGGGCCAGGGCGCGGCCTGCGGACAGGGTGGTGAGAAGGGCGCCTAGCAGAAGTGCTCGTCGGCCAGTTGGTGTTGCCGGGAAACGACTCATCTCGGTACCTCCGGTTATGGTTGCAAACGTGGTGCTGCCCCTTACGCCGCCACCCAGTCAGAGGCGAGAATAGGCGAATCCCGTCGTTTTTGCTATTGAAACTGCGTGGGGTGCCTTACCGTCCTGGCCCTGGCACCCGCCGCACCGTGGAACAAGGGTCGGCCAAGATCGACAGCCTGGCGCCCACCTCGACCAAGGCGGGAGGCAGGCGCAGGCCGCAACCTCAGGCCGCCGGCTGCAGCTCCGCGATGCTCTCGCTTAGATTCTCGACGATCACCTGGATGTCGTCGCGGGATTCGAAGAGGAGCTCGTACGAGCCAAGGGAATATTCGAGCGGGTAGTCGCAGTCGGTTTGTGCGAGCGCCGAGAGCTCGCGCCTGAACGCCAGCAGCTCGCTATCGGTGTAAGCGAGGCTTCCTTTGCATGTGTTTTGTGAACCCGCCA
>CAZBIU010000088.1:0-20877 GCA_964491625.1 uncultured Myxococcales bacterium | reverse complement strand
AGCTTGTTGATGTAGTCCCAGACATTGGCACGGGTCTGGGGATCGAGGCCCGTGGTGGGCTCGTCCAGGAACAAGACCTTGGGGAAATGGACCAATCCCCGCGCGATTTCCGCGCGCCGCTTCAGTCCCCCGGACAGGGCGCTGACCGGCGCGTTCCGCCACTCCTCGATGTCCACCAGCCCCAGGACGAACTGGATCCTCTCATTGATCTCCGATTTGGGCACGGCGTAGAAGTCGCAATGGAGCTTCAAGTTCTCGCGCACCGTGAGCTTGGTGTCCAGGGTGCATTCCTGGAACACGATCCCGATGTCCTTGCGGACCTTGGCCTGGTCCGTGGTCACGTCGTTCCCGTTGATGCGCAAGGTCCCGCGCGTCTTTTCCTGGATTGTGCAAAGGGTATTGATGGTCGTGCTCTTTCCCGCGCCGTTGGGCCCCAGGAAGGCGAAGATGGATCCCTCTTCCACGCTGAAGGAGATGTCGTCGACGGCCCGGAATTCGCCGTAGAGCTTGGTGAAATTCTCAACCTCGATACTGCTTCTCATTCCGGAATCATTCTCCTTGGGTGCCCTATCATACCCAGGTCCGAACGTACCGCTGTCAAACAGCAGCGGCCACATCAAGAAACCATCGCTGCGCGACATGTCACGAAGACCGAGCCCGTGGTCGTCCACTGCGGCCGAGCAGGGTCCGCGTGGACTTGGTCAGGTCGTCTAAGGAACAGCCATTTCGGACGATCTTTGCGGAAGATGCTGGATCCCAGAAATCTTCGCGCTATGCAATTCGGATGAGATTCATCTTCTTTGTCATCCTTGGTCTCCTAGTCAACTGTGGTGCCGTCGACATCAACAACATCTGCCCGCACAAGCCCATCACACAAGGCGTGTTTGGAGAGATTGTGGACTCGAGCGGCACCCTTGAGCAGAACGTCCAGGTCGACATCTACGGCATCCTCAACGGCGTTCAGGACGCCAAGATCGCCAGCGCCCAGACCACCCGTGGCGGCTATCAGTTCAACATGAACCCGTCGACCTATATCGTGTGCGCGAAGACCGTATGCACCCAGGTCGCGGTTCCGACGGGCATCGTCGAGCTCTCCGCGACCGACGCCAGCTCAAGCCTGACTTGGAACGCGGCCGTTGCGGTCCCACCCGCGCAAACGATCGGCCCGTGCACGTTCGGCAACTAAATCCGGCCAGGCGGGTAGCGAAACGCAGAACCCTTCGGCGGGATGCTGAATCAAACCAGCGGTCCGACTTTCCCAACAGCTTTGCGGCGCCAGCGCGCGTTGCGTAGGATCAAGCATGCCCACTGTCATCGGCTACCATCACGTGAAGGACATCAAGCATTGGCTCGCCTCACCCATGCGCGAGAAGTTCTTCGGCCCTCTCGGCGTCACCGGCATTCGCACCTTCGTCGACCCGCAAAATCCGACTCGCGTCGCGGTACTGATGCAGGTTCCCGATATGAATAAGCTCAAGGCCGCGATGAGCGCCCCAGGTGCCGCCGAGGCGATGGCGCATGATGGAGTGCTGGCCGAGACACTGGTGATGCTGGTAGAGGCGTAGCCGCCGGACCCGTCGGGCTGACGATCGGGCTGCTAGGCTTGTGAGCCAGGAGGCCCCATGAGACCCGACACAATCAAATTCCTGGCCCGATACAACGTCCACACCAACACAGAAATGGGACGCGTGCTCGCCCAGCTCACCGACGAGGAATGGAACCGGGTGATGGGCGGCTATTACCCGTCTGTGCGTTCGCTTTGTTCCCATTTGTTCATCATCGATTTCATCTGGCTGCAGCGCTTCGCCCACCTTCGTCCGTTCGCCTACGCCCAGCATCCCATTTTCCAAGGGAACCCGATTTGGGGTGGGATCCTGTTTCCCAGCTTCCTCGACTACCACGCCGAACGGAAGACCTTGGACGACTGCCTCACGAAATTTGCTGAGGAGGTCACGACCGAGGACCTGCCCAAGCGCCTGCGCTACAAGGATTTCAAAGGCATCGATCAGGAGCGGGAATTGGGCGGGCTGATGTTGCACGTGTTCAACCACCAGACCCATCACCGGGGCATGATCTCCCTTTATCTCGACATGCTCGGCAAGGAAAACGACTTCAGCAGCCTGTTGCCGCTGGTCGCTTAGAACCTCCCAATTTGCCTCCCGTATACGAGGCGGCGGCTAGCGTTCGGTGTCCTATCTGCGTCGCAAATAACCGCACAGCCTTGAGGGACGAACGTCTACTACAGCGTGGCTCACTGGATGCTGCACCGGGGACCAAGCCGGAGACCCTCGTGACTGCAACGGCCCATGGCGACCTTGGATACGCCGTCACGGACGGAAAGAGCGTCTACTATCTGGATAGTGGGATCCTCTGGAAGCTCCCACTCCCGGGAGGCCCCCCATCGAGCTATTCGACATCTGGTTGCGTTTGGCGCGCACGGCATCGTGAAGATCGCAAAGTGAGCGCTGACCGAGGGCAAAAAAAAGAGTCATCCCTTCGCGTCAGATCGACAAAGTCGAGTGAGCGACGCTGGGCTTTGCCCAACCTCACTCGCCTCGTAAACGGCAAGGCCTCTCTGAACGGAATGCCTCCATCGAATGGTCTGGGCGCACGGTTGCATCTGTCCTATCCTCCGTCGTAATAGTCATCCTGTGCGGGTTGCCATTGCAACGCGCCATACACTCACCGGGAGAAGACCCATGATGCATCGACCTCGAGTCTCTTTACTGCAGACAGGCGCAATCGGGTGTGCATTGCTTCTTCTTGCCGCCTGCAATAACAGCGGGGCCGGTGGTGGCAACACGGGCGGGGCCAAAGGAGGCCAAGGCGGCACCAGCGTGACGGGCTCGGGCAGCGGCGGCTCGGGCAGCGGCGGCTCGGGCAGCGGCGGCTTGAGCAGTGGCGGCTCGAGCAGTGGCGGCGTGGGCGGCGGCTCGGGCGGCGTCGCTGGCATCACCGGCGCTGGCGGTAAAGTGGCCGGGGCGACCGGCAGCGGCGGCCAGGCGGGCGGGAAGGCCACCGGTGGCCAAGCGGCCGGGACGACCGGCGGCGGCGGCCAAACCGGGGTAACGACGAGCGGCGGCCAGACTGCGACGACGACCACTGGCGGCCAAGTGGCCGGCTCGACCGGCAGCGGCGGCCGGGTTGCCGGGGCGGGCGGCGGACCGGCGGGAGCAGGGGCTGGTGGTCAATCGGGTGTTGGGGGCCAGGCGGGAGGGACTGCCGCGGACGGCGGCAGCCAGACCGGCGGAGCGACCGGCGTGGACGCTGGTTCGGTGAGTAGCTGCGTCGGCAAGGCGTGGCCCACAGCAGATCCCACGGTTGCGGGACCATTCACAGTTGCCGCCGACAAGAACGTCGGCCCACTGGCGGGCTACACCCCGGATCCGATCTACGGCGACACGCAACAGCGCTTCAACGTCTATCGGCCGAGCAATCTCGCGACGAGTGGATACTGCCACCCCATTCTGGTCTGGGCGAACGGTCACGGGGACAATCCCGAACAGAACCCCCCGTTGTGCGTGGTCAACTCGTCCACCAACCAATGGTGTGGAACCTATCCGGTGATCATCAATCAGCTCGCCTCGCAGGGCTTCGTAGTGATCGCCTCGCTCAGTACCACGACCTCGCGGGGCAACCCGCTGCCGACCATCGTCGGCTTGAACTGGCTGCTCGCTCAGGCGGAAGATTCCACGAGCCCCTACTATCACCACCTCGACACGGACCACATCGGAGCGCTCGGCCACTCGGAGGGCGGCATGTCGACTTGCATGGCCGCTGCGGATCCGCGCATCATCGCGATGGGGACGATCTCCGGCACGTCGACGATCACCAGCCTGCACGGCCCGGCCCTGTTCATTTGCGGCGGAAAGGACACGACCGTCCCGTGTGACGGAGTGATGGCCACCTACAACACCGTGACCGATCAGCCGGCGATGTTCATGGACAATCTGTCCGCGGACCACGGTGGCTGGGAATATCAGAACGGCGCCAAGGGCCCCGACATCTTCGCGATGACTGCCTGGTTCAGGGTTCACCTGATGGACGACACCGCGAATCGCAAGTACTTCTTCGGCACGGGCTGCACGCTGTGCACGGACAGCCGCGTAACGGTCACGCAGAACAGCCTCATGACCCAGTAGACGGCGTTGCCGCCGGCCCCTGCCCGAGACGGCTGGGATTTCGCAGACTATGGCGCCAGGAAGGCGAGCACCTCCCTCGCGAACAACGCCGGCGCCATGTCGATTGCGGTGTGCCGCTGTTCGGGGAGCACGACGAGTTGAGCGCTCGGGATGGCCGCCTGCACACGCTCCAGGCCGGCTCGAAAGAACGGCGGGCTACTGCCGCCGAGCAACAAGAGCACGGGCACCTTGATGTCGCGAAACTTTTGCGGTACGAACCTGTAATCATCGTTGGCGCGAAGCTCGCGGGGGATGGTGGCGGCAGCCGCCACGCGAGCCTGCCACGCCGGCACCGAGCGCATGCGGTCCAGTTGGTCGGGTGGCACCCGCGGGACATCGAGCATGAAGGTGGTCACCACTCCCTGACGATCTCCGGCATCGAGCAAGGCTTGCAGTCGGTTAATGACGCCTGCAGGGGTGATCGGCGTCTCGGCGGGGATGGGGGGCTCGTACAGCACGAGGCGACGCAAGTTGTTCGCGCGCGTCGCGGCCTCGAGCGAGCAGAGCGCTCCGTACGAGTGGCCGAGCAGGTCCACCGGTCCGCCGATACCGTCGACGACGGCGGCGACGTCCTCGACCTCGCAATCCATCGAATAGGATGGCCCGTCGCCGCTCGCGCCGCTGCCGCGCCGGTCGCAAGCGTAGACGGTGAAGCGGGCGCAGAGTGCAGGCAGCACCGGGGCCCAACGCGTGTGGTCCGCGGCCGTGCCATGCACGAGGACCAAGGAGGGCCCGTCGCCGCTCTTCTCGCAGGCGATAGGCGTGCCATCTCTTGATGTGAACATTGACATCATGTGCGGCTCGCAAAACGTACCGCGAGGGAAGCCGCTGATCACTACGCGCCATCCCGCTGGATGCCAGCAGCTATCCCGAAGCCCGCGTCGAGGGAACACAAGATTCTGGGTAACCGGACCTGGGCTAGCTGTGCCCGATCCGCCTGCCCGACGCATCGCTGTGGGTCGGCGCGCGCCGCCGCAGCCGCAACGCTAATGGCGGGCAAGTGACACGTGCAATTCGGCCGAGGCGTGCTAAGCGAAATCTTATCAAGGAGGTCACATCTCATGAGCACACTTGAATTGGCCAAGAAGTTCGTTTCGCTGTGCCAGCAACACAAGGATTCCGAAGCTCTGCTGACCATGTTCGACGCGGACGCAGTGAGTATCGAGGCGGCAGCCATGCCAGGCATGCCGCAAGAGATGCACGGCATCCCCGCGATTCAACAAAAGGGCAAGTGGTGGACCGAAAACCACGAGGTGCACTCCGCCACCGTGGATGGCCCGTACCCGCACGGGGATCGCTTCGCGGTGCGGTTCGGTTACGACATCACCCGCAAGGCGACCAAAGAGCGTATCAAAATGGACGAGGTCGCGCTCTACACGGTCCACAACGGCAAGATCGTTCGCGAGGAGTTCTTCTACGTTACCTAACGGCGTCTTCGCCATGGCTGGCGACGGCGGGCCGCCAAAATAGCCGCTGGTCACCCATGATCATCGGCGTTATCTCGGACACCCACGGGCTGTTGCGAGCCGGGGCGCTGGCAGCTTTACAGGGTTCGGACCACATCATCCACGCAGGGGACGTGGGCGGGCCAGAGCTACTTGCAAAGCTGGCCGCCTTGGCTCCGCTCAGCGTGGTGCGCGGGAACAACGACCGCGGTGATTTTGCCGCGGCCCTGCCGACGACTGCGACGGTCCAGGCGAACGGTGTCTCGATCTACGTGATCCACGACATCGCCGAGCTCGATCTCGATCCGGTGGCGGGCGGCTTTGGTGTTGTGGTCGCTGGGCATTCGCACCAGCCGCTGCAGCAGGAACGAGACGGGGTTCTCTATTTCAACCCGGGAAGCGCTGGGCCGCGGCGCTTCCGCCTTCCAGTAACGGTCGGAAAGCTGACTATCGTGGCCGGCGTCGTGCAGGGCGAGATCCTCGCGCTCGCCCCCACAGGCTAGCGGATCCTTCGCCTACTTGAGAACGATGTCGAGGCCGCGGGCGTCGCCGTCGAATTGGGTTGCAACCTCGTCGAAGCGCGGCTTGTGCCAGCCTTGGAAGGGGCGCCAGAAACCAGTTGGTTCCTTCGGGCCGAACATGCCCATGTCGAGAATGCCATTGCGGTTCAAGTCCTCGAAAGCGCTGAGGGCGTAGCGACCGGGTACAACATCGAAGTGGAAGATGGTGGTTTTGCCAGGATCGAAGTGCACCTCTGCTGTCGGGTGTTTGAGGAATCCTTCAGCCTGCCAAAGCGCGACGTGAACTGTGCCCTTTCCGGACGCCCCCAGCACCTTGCCGGAAAGGACGACCTGGCCACCAGGGGTTGCCACGGCCGTGGTGGCAAGCAGCATCGCTAGCAAGAAGCGAGTCATGACGAAACACTTAGCCTAGCATCGGCCACGATGCACGAGCGGTAGGTCGGGCGGCGCGGTCGATTGGGCCCGCCGAGGTCTCTTCAACCATGCTCGGCCTTTCGCCGCGACAAGCGTGCATCGACCGACCACGCGCCTCCACCCACGACGAGCAGGAAGAGAGCGCCGAGGAGCATGGACCAGTCGACGCGGGCCTCGTGCGCCATGCTCCAGAATCCGGCTTTGAGCAGCATGGGAATCTTGGTTGTGGCGATGGCGACGACCATGTCGATGATGAGCGGAATCGCGGCAAGCCTCGTCGCCAGCCCCGCCAGCACGAGAAGCCCGCAGCCAAGCTCGAAAACGCCGACGAAGGGCGCGCTGAGGCTGGGCCAGGGAATACCAATCTTGGCGAAACGGCCTGCGCCAAGTGCCACAGGGAAGAGGAATTTCTGCGCTCCTTCCGAGAAGAAAACGGCGCCGACGATCAACCGGACCAAGACCGTGGCCGGCGGCGCATGGGTTGCGAGGAGTCGCCTTGTCGAGCTTTGTTCGAAGATCGTTCGTGTCTGTCTAGAATCCATCGTCTAGTCCTCCCTCTTTCGCTATTTGAGCCACGCCCTCCGTCTACGCAAGTCGCCGACGTCAGACGGCGTCCAATACGTCCCGAATTGTCCGCGTCAATGTCTCGGCGCTGAACGGCTTGGCGATGAAGTGGATCACGGACCCGACAGCTCCCCGGGAGGCAATAGCATCATCGCTGTAGCCGGACATGTACATGACCTTGGTTTCCGGCCGCACCTTCGCGAGTCGGTCGGCCAGGGCGATTCCACCCATCTCCGGCATGACGACATCGGTGATGACGAGGTGGATCGGCTCCTGCGAGCCCTCGCACAGCGCGAGAGCCTCGCTTCCGTTTCGCGCGACCAGCACCCGGTAACCTGCGACGCCGAGGATCCGTTTGGTGATCTCTCGGATGGCATCCTCGTCCTCCACGATCAGAATGGTCTCCGAGCCTTTGGCATGGACCGGTGTCGCCCTCGCGGCAGTCGAGGATACGCTGACAACCGGCTGTACCCGGGGCAGGTAGATGGTGAAGGTGGTTCCTCGTCCGAGCTCGCTCTCAACCCAGATGCTGCCGCCGCTTTGCTTGACAATGCCGTACACGGTGGAAAGTCCCAGGCCGGTTCCCTTGCCAGTTGCCTTGGTGGTAAAGAACGGTTCAAAGATGCGCGCTTGGGTTTCCGGGTCCATGCCGCCGCCAATGTCCGCAACCGACAGTTGCACGTACGGACCGGGCTTCACGGCTACGTGTTTCGCAGCGAACCCTTCGTCGAGATCGACGTTGGCGGTTTCCAGCGTCAGCCTGCCTCCCTCGGGCATGGCGTCGCGGGCGTTCACCACCAGGTTCATGACCACCTGTTCGATCTGGCCTTGATCCGCCCAGACCACACCCAGATCAGGCGCCAGCACTTGAACATACTCGATGTCTTCGCCGAGGATGCGACGGAGCATCTTCTCGATGTCGGTGGCGACCTGATTTAGGCTAAGCACCACGGGGCTCAAGACCTGCTTGCGGCCAAAGGCCAGCAACTGGCGGGTAAGCCCCGCCGCACGTTCGCCGGCGGTCCTTACCTGGCGCAGCTCGTCCCTAAGATCTGGGTCGTGTTGCGCGCGGCTCATCGCGAAGTCGGCGCCGCACAGGATTACAGAGAGGAGGTTATTGAAGTCGTGGGCGATGCCTCCCGCCAGCCGGCCGATGGCCTCCATCCGTTGCGCCTGCCGGAGCTGCTCCGCCAGATACGCGCGTTCCTGTTCAGACCGCTTGCGCTCCGAGATGTCGACGATACTGGTGATGAGGTACGCCGGCTCGGTTTGGGAATCGCCCAACCGGGTCGCGCCGACTTCCGCGAACACCACGTGTCCGTCGCGGTGAAGGTAGCGCTTCTCGACTTGCCGGGTGGTTGGCTCACCCGCGAAGACGGCGCGGATGAGCTCTCGGCTTTGGGCCCTGTCGTCGGGGTGGGTGATCGCGCCCAGGTCGAGCTGCTGCAGCTCCTCGACCGAATAGCCCAGCATGTTCGCAAACGCTTGATTGACTCTGATCAGTCTTCCGTCGCGCGCAGTGATCGACTTGCCCACGGTCGACCGGTCAAAGCTGTCGCGAAAGCGCAGCTCGCTCTCTCGCAAAGCGGCCTCGACCCGCCGACGCTCGGCGAGCTCGGCCCGTAGCTGTTCGCTGACCCGGGCGAGCCGATCGTGCGCGACGGCGCGTTCGATCAAATATTGAAGTTGGTCGAGGTAGCCCTCCCGTTTGGTCACGTAGTCAGCGGCCCCGAGCTTTAGGCTCGCGATGGCCGCTGCTTCGTCGCCGCGGCCCGAGAGCACGATGAAGGGCGGCAGAGGTATCCGCCGGCACTGCGCCTCGCGGGCGAAGTCGAGACCACTCTGGTCGGGCATGCGAAGGTCGATCAGAGCGGCATCATAGGCGGGCGTGCGTGTGAGGCGCGCCAAAGCCTCGCCGCAGGTCGCGACCACGTCGATTTCGTAAAGGGGCGCCGTCTCGGCGAAGTGCCGCAAGGTCAACTCGACGTCCATCGGGTTGTGCTCGACGTAGAGGATCCGGCGGCGCTCATCGGCCAGTAGGCCCTGGCTCTTCTTGTGGCGATGATCTTCGACCACCCGGCGCACCAGCGCCGGCAGGCCTGCGAGGTAGTTGCCTTGCTTGGGCACATAGCTGGCTGCTCCCAACCGCAGCGCCTTCACCACCAGATCCTCGTCGCCGACGCCAGTGACCAGCACCACCGGAAGCAGTCTTCCAGCGCGCAAGAGCGACGTAAGTAAATCGAGTCCGTCCATGTCCGGCAGGTGGTGGTCGAGCAGCAGGAGATCCCAGGAGTCGTCGCCCAGGCGCTGCAGACATGCCTTGCCGGTCTCGACCAGCTCGACCTCGATGTCAGGCGCGTATTCCGAAAAGTGGGTACGGGTCAGATCGCCATCCTGCGCGTTGTCTTCGGCGTACAAGACACGCAGCGCCGGGCTCACGGGGCTCTCCTGCCGGTGTCAGGGAATGGCGGCTCGTTGGTCAAAAGCCAATAGAACTTGATCTGCTTCACCACCTCGGCGAAGGCAGGAAAGTCCACCGGCTTGACGATGTATGAATTGACCCCCAGCTCGTAAGCCCGGGAGATGTCCGTGTTCTCGCGCGAGGTCGTCACCACGACGAACGGAACCTGCTTCCACACCGGAAGCTGGCGCGCATGGCGTAGGACCTCGATCCCGTCCACCTTGGGCAGGCGCAGATCCAGCAGCACCAACATGGGCAAGTCGGGATCATCTGCGCGCGCATGGGCGGCGATGAAATCGAGCGCCTCTTCTCCGTCGCGACAGACTTGCAAGGGGTTGAGAACGCCGTGCTCGGCAAAGGCCTGCAGCAGGAAGTCCAGGTCCATTGGGTTGTCTTCCACGACCAGAATGGTGCGCGCCCCGGAGCGCGCGTGCGTCGCTGCTGTTGCTTCCCGAATGGTCCGATCAATGTCCATGTCGTCTCCCTAGGCTTCGCCCGACGGCTTCGGGATCTCCACGAAGAACGTCGCACCGGCGCCTGGCTGCGATTCGGCCCAAATCTTGCCGCCAATCTTGTCCACCACTTTCTTGACGATCGCCAACCCGGCCCCGGTTCCCTCGAAATCCTCCATGCGCACCAAACGATTGAACAACCCGAAAACCCGGTCGTGGTACTTCATGTCGAAGCCGATACCGTTGTCACGAACCGCCAGGTGCCAAGCATGGTCGAGCTCGATGGCGCTGATACATACACGTGGCGGATTCGACTTGCTGCTGTACTTGATGGCGTTGTCAATCAGGTTGGTCAAGATCTGAATCAGTCCCCGTTCCCAGGTGTACAGTCTGAGCGAGGGCACATCCAGGGTCATCTCGACGTGGCGTTCCGCGATGGCGCGCTGATAGCCGCGCAGCACGGTTTCGACCAAGGATCGCAAGTCCACCTCTGTGGATGACGGCGTCTCGGCGTCCAAGCGCGAATAGTGAAGCAAGTCTTCGATCAGCTGGTCGAGCTGGGAGGTTGCGGTGAGAATCTGGGCCAGGCAGAACTGGGCGCGCTCGCCCAGGCCGGCGCGATGCTTTCGGTCGAGCTCGTTGGCATAGCCGGCGATGCCCCGCAACGGCGCTTTGAGATCGTGCGACACCGTATAGGCGAAGCTCTTGAGCTCACTGTTCTTGGCGCGCAGTTGCTCGTTGCTGGCAGCGACCTCTGCGGTGCGCAGCCGCACGCGATCCTCAAGCTCGGCATTGAGCATCTCTAGGCGCTCCTCTGCCTGCTTTCGCGCAGTGATGTCGGCACCAATGCTCAGGATCTCAGTCACCTGCCCGTGCTGGTCTAGCACCACCTTGTTGGTCCAGGCGACCCAGACGCGCTCGCCGTTGCGTCGCATGTTCTCGTTGATGTTCTGTTCGAAGGCCGCCGGGTTTTTGCAGATCTCGTCCATCAACGGACGCAAGTCACGGCCGCCGCTCTCGGTATCGGGAACGATGGTGCCCGTCACGTGCTGTCCGCGGATCTCGGCCTCGGCATAGCCGAAAAAGCGCTGGCCGAATTCGTTGAGGAAGATGATCCGGCCGTCGCGCGACCAGTGCAAGATGATGCTGTTGGCGTGCTCCACCAGCTCTCGGTACTTGCGCTCGTTCTCGCGCAGCGCCTGCTCCACACATTTTTGCTGGGTGATGTCCACGATGGTGCCGAGCAGCCGTGCCGGAGCACCGGTCTGGTCCTGCGACACCTCCGCTTGCGCGTGCACCCACACGGCCTCGCCGTCCGGTCGCACGTGACGGTGAACGATGTCGTACGGCTTGATTCCTTGAATTGCCAGATTCAAGCTCTCGCCGACGTAGGCGACGTCGTCGGGATGAACCGTGCGCACGATCAGATCGGGCGTGGCGATCTGCCCCTCTGGTCGTAATCCGATTAGCTCGCAGGCTTCGTCAGACATGAATATTGTGTTGCTCTTCAAATCCCAGTCGAGGAACCCGACCCGTGCCACGCGCTGAACCCTGAGCAGGCGCTCGCGGCTATCTTCGAGCGACTTCTCCAAACCTCTCTGCTCGGTGATGTCGCGCAGGACTTCGATCGCTCCGCGTCGTCGGCCCTGGCGGTCGAACAGCGGCGCCGCCTCCAACCACACAAGAGCCCCTTGTCCATCTCTCAGCCGTGGCAGGAAGACCTCGGCGTGAATGGTCAAACCCTTGCGCCGTACGTGCTGGTAGTGTGCCTCGATTTCCGCACAAGGCGCGTCGAGCAGATCAATCAAGATCGGTCTCGGCTCGCCGACGAAGGGCTCGGCGTAGGCGTGCTGCCCCCTGCCCAAAAGCGACTCCTTCCTGATGCCCGTCATCTCCTCGCAGGCCCGATTCCAGGCCGCCACACGCTTGTCCTGATCGATCACGAATGCGGCATCGGGAAGATGCTCGATGACCTCGGCGATCCACTCCGTGGGGCCCGATGCGGCCGAGCTCGCGTCCGGTGGCACGCCGTGTGCTTCGGGCACGTGTTGTGCGTCGGGCACGCCGTGTGCATCGATCGGTATGTCGCTCATCACTGCTCCCCCCTGCTGGCGCCTAGCCAGCAGTATCGCACGTTCGCTGCGCCATGGCACTTGGCTTCGCGAACCACCGTCCATGCAAGCAGGGTGCAGGCTCGCGCATGGCCTGCGGCCACGAACAACCGTTCACCATCACGCGCAGGCCGCGCATCACACCCGCGTGCGCGACCAGCAGGTGTCGCTCCTGGGACAGCTCGCTCCACCACGAGCCCACGCGCGACCGGAAGCCCGCCAAAGACTCGCCGCCAGGCGGTGCAGTGTCGGCCCAATTCGCCATCCAGTGCTGAAAGCGCGTCGGGTCGTTTGCCTCAATGGCAGCCCATGGCTGACCCTGCCAGATACCGAGGCAGATCTCGCGCAGTCGCTCGTCGACCTGCAACGGCACGCCCAGCTCTCCGGCCAGCACGCGCGCCGGAGAAATGCAGCGAGCGAGGGGCGATGTCCAGACGCGGACGAAGTCGCATTCCGGCAGCAAGGCGCGCATTCGAGCGCCCACCTGGTTGGCGGGCATCGGGCTAGCAATGTCGGCATCGCCCACGCACATCCCGTCGCCTGCCGTCGGGGCGTGCCGGATTGCGAGCACGCCGGCCAACGGAGGATTCTCGGCAGGCCCGTCGCCGCTCATGGCAGCTCCCCCGCACGGAAGGCTCGCAGCGGTTCCGGGGCCAGTCGAATGATCATGCCCATGGCCGCCAAGTAGACCTCGTCCGCCTGGCCAGCAAGCTGCTGGTGAGCGCGGCCGGCCAGGTCGCGAAACGTGCGGCCGAGCGCCGACTCAGGCACCACCCCAAGACCCACCTCGTTGCTCACCAGAAGGACGTGGCTGCGCCGCCGCGCGAGCACAGCGAGCAAGGCATCGATCTCCGCCTCTATCTCGGCCATCGATCGATTCTGCATCAGCAGGTTGCACAGCCACAGGGTCAGGCAATCTACCACGACCACGTCCGCGCCCAGATCCGCGCCCAGCAAGTGGGGAAGCTCTAGCGGTTCTTCCTTGGTCACAAAGTCGTCACCGCGCTCGTCGCGGTGGCGCGCGATGCGCTCGCCCATCTCCGTATCGGCAGCCTGGGCGGTGGCGACGAACCAGCGCCGCGTGCCGAGCTTGCGCGCATACGCCAACGCAAAGCGACTCTTGCCCGAGCGAGCCCCACCGCCGACGAGGATCATCTTGTGCATGGCTTGACCTTTCCTGATGGCGCGCTTGTGCGCACGCCTTTTGGAGGTGATAAAGATGACCGAATCAAATCGCCATGGAACCTGTGGACCACGACAAGGCGCCGCCATCGCCGCTAGCCTTCTTCTCCGGACCGCGCGCGGCGCTCGGCTTTCTGACCCGGGTTCCTTGCGGAAAGACGCCGGTGGCCGCTGCTGCTCTGGCCTGGGCGGCGGCCTGGTTTCCCGCGGTGGGATGCCTTCTCGGCCTCGCCGCGAGCGGTGTGTTCGCCACTCTCCATCGCGCGGGCAGCTTGGTCGCCTCGGTGATCACGGTCGCGTTCTTGGCGCTCGTGACCGGCGCACTCCACGAAGATGGTCTTGCCGATTCCGCCGATGCGCTCGGCGGCTCCTTCGATCGAACGAAGCTGTTCGCCATTCTGAAAGACAGTCGCATCGGCAGCTTCGGCGCCACGGCGCTGATCCTGGTGCTGCTTCTGCGCGTGGTTGCGCTGGCCGAGCTGGGGCCGATGACCACAGGCGCCCTGCTGCTCGGGCAGACAGTTTCGCGCGCCACCCCAGTGTGGCTCATGGCCCTTATGCCCTACGTGACCCCCGCCGAGACTGCGCGATCGTCGAACCTGGTCAACGCACGTCTTTCGCACGCTTTGATCGCCAGCGGCTTTGCCCTGGCGACCGCTTCTGCCCTGGTGCTGGGCCGCCACCTGTCCTTGCAAGCCGTGCTGGTCGCCGTGCTCGCGGCGGCGGCGGTGACGGCGGTGTGTGGCTGGCGATTTCACGCGCGGGCCGGCGGCATCACGGGCGACTTTCTCGGCGCCACTCAGCAGCTCACCGACGCGGCGATCCTGGTGGCGATCGCCGCGGGGTATTGATTCAGGCCAGCGCGCACCTCGATTCATCGACCGGTGTCCGTGACCTGGGCCTCGGCGAACGTCGCCATCTCGTGTACGATGCGCAGGGCGGCCTCCACCATGGGCATCGCGAGCGCGGCGCCGGTGCCTTCACCGAGGCGCATGCCAAGCTCGAAGAGTGGCTCGCACCCGAGCAGCTGCAAGACCAGCCGGTGGCCGACCTCCAACGAGCAGTGCGAGGCGATGAGGTACTTGCCGGCGTGCGGGGCGATGCGCGCGGCACACAGGGCCGCAGTGGAGGCAATGAAGCCATCGAGGACAACCGGAGCTCTGCGCGCCGCCGCCCCGAGCACCACACCGGCAAGGCCCGCGATCTCGAATCCCCCTAGCGCGGCCAGAATGTCGAGCGGGCTCTTGCCGGCCGGACGATTCACCGCAAGCGCTTGCTCAATCACCGCAACCTTGCGCGTCCAGGTCGCATCGTCGATGCCGGTGCCGCGCCCGGTGATGTTCTTCGCAGGCTCGTCGGAAAATGCCGCCAAGAGCGCGGTGGCCGCGGTGGTGTTGCCGATCCCCATCTCGCCGATGCCGATAAGGCTCGTGCCCGCGTTTGCCAGCTCGTGGGCGATTGCGATGCCGTGCTCGATGGCCAGCACGGCTTCCTCGCGTCGCATGGCCGGACCGCGGACGAAATTGTCGGTGCCGGTTCTTACCCTGCAGGACCGCACGCCGGCAATCGCTGGCTCAGGGCCACGCACGCCCATGTCGGCAACAACAAGGCGCGCGCCAACCTGTCTGGCCAGCACATTGATGGCCGCGCCGCCGCCCGCGAAGTTGAGCAACATCTGCCAGGTCACTTCTGGCGGATAGGCGCTGACCCCTTCCTCGGCCACGCCGTGATCGCCCGCCATCACCACGATGGCCTTGCTCGGCATGGGCGGCGGCGAGCGACCGGTGATCGCGGCGACCTTGCACGCAAGGTCCTCCAGGCGCCCAAGGCTGCGCCTTGGTTTGGTCTTTCCGTCGAGCAGACGCTGGGTGCTGGCGGCCGCTTCACTGTCCACATCCGCAATCGCGGCGCAAGTATCGTCGAGGAGTGACACTAGAACCACGCCAATCCGCGCGGGGGCAGCTTCTGGGTGGGGTTGGTCTTGACCTCGGCTACCTGCTGAAGCGTTCCTGCCGCGCTGGCAAACACGCGCACCGAGGCCGGCGTTTGCGTAGTTCCATCGGTGACGAAGACGCGGCCCCGCTCGGTGTCGACCAACACAGCGCCCAACGAAAAGGCCTCGGACGATTGAAAGGCCTTGCTCGACGGAACGCCGCCCGGGCCGAGCAGCCACAGAGCGTCCGGTGGAACATTCGAGAAGTCGCCCGTGGCAACTGCCAAGCTGGTGACCCCGTCGAGCGCGGCCACCGTGCTGTTGGAGAAAGGCTGGGCGCCCAGCGAGGCGGCCGTTAACGTGGCAGTCACCACCGGTGGCGAAACGCTCATGTCCAAGGTGACGATGGCCGAACTGGCCGCCTGTGCCGCCCCGGCGCCGTAGTCGCCCCCGCAAGCAACCAGCAGCTTCTTCTCGCCCGCCAGGTAGGTCATCGCGCCGCAGTTCTTCGCGCCCGGGATGTCGATCGAAGCGACCACTTGGTCGGTGCTTGGATCGACCATCACAATGCGCCCGATGGAATACTTGCTGAACTTCGCGTCGGCGGCGTTGAGCGAGACATACACCTTTCCGTCGATGAGAAGCGCGCGGTCTGCGCGGGGCAGGACGCCGGCCGGGGCAAACGGCACAAGGTCGATGCGGCCGACGATCGTACCCTTGCCAGGGTCGATGATGAGCAGGTCGTTGCCGTCGTCGAAGTCGTTGGCGGCCGGAGTGGCGGAGCCATTGGGCTGGTAGCGGGGGACGTAGGCCTTGTCGGGCGCAAGCTCGACGTAGTCGTGAGGATTCGCTGCGAAGCCCGTGCCCACGGACATCTGTCGCAGCGGCGCGCAGGTCGCAGCGTCGAGCCAGGTGAGCGTGGCGTTGCCTCGATCGACGATCGGAACGGTGGAGCCCGACGCGATTTGACTTGGCAGGGCCACGTCCCCGGTAAGCGTCATCGACAGCCCGGGCCCGCCGGTTCCCGAATTGAAGCAGCCGTCCTTGACCAGATTGCCGTCGCGGTCGAGCAACGAGACCGAGCTCGACTGGTAGTCGCTGTGGACCACCGCGATGCCGCGCGGAACTGCGGCCCCGCCGTCGAGTACAGCGCCGTCGAGCAGCGACTGGGTGCCCGCACCACCGTCCCTCGCAAGAGCATCGATCGGTGATTGGCCGGGGGCCGCAGCATCCGCGGGCTCGCTTGCACCGCCGTCGCTGCAGGCCGAAACGCAAACCAGCCACGAACAACACAGACAAACGTCGCGAAACTTCCTCATGGGTCTATTCCTTCTTGGGTTGGTTGTTGCTCGCTGCCCAGGCCAGGGTCAGATATACCTCCCGGCCTGGCAGCGGATAGTTGCTAACGTCGTACACAGGTGAATCGGCGAGATTCTGCGCGCTCGCGCGCAATGAGAAACCGCCCGGGAGATCCGCGTAAGCACCCGCGCCAAAGACAAGGCGTGCGGCTACGCGCACGCTGTTGGCTGGGTCCAGGTAGTTGCCCGCGGTGGCGTCGCAATCCACGTAGAGACCAAGCGTGGTGCGGGCCGAAGGCTGCACCGCTCGCCACTCAGGCCGGAGGTAGAGGTGATAGCGCGGGCGAAAGGGCAACTGTCGATCGTGCGCCGATTCGATGGACGAGGTATTGCGTGCGTCGGTGAAGGTCGCCGCCGCCACGGCACGCAGGTGGTGGCCGAACTCAACCGTGGCGTCGCTTTCGACGCCCAGAATGCGCGCACTCGACACGTTTTCCGGCCGCGCGTGGCCGTTGCCGTATTCGTACTGAATGAGGTCGTCGAGCACGCTGGCGAAGGCCGCGGTGGTCCACAGCACGCGGGAAGAGCCGTTCTTCCACGACAGCAGCGGACCGACGTCGGCATTGACCCCGCTTTCGGGACGAAGGCGCGCATTGCCAAGCAGGTACCCGGTATTGCCGTAAAGTTCGATGAGCGATGGCAGACGGGCGTAACGTCCCCCGTTCGCACGCAGGCTGAGCCATCCGGTGATCTCCTTGACCAGCGAGAGACGCGCGATCGGCAGGACGTGATCCACGGCCCCGGACGTGGGCAGCAACTGACCAAAATCATTGCGACCCGAGGTCTGCTCATGCGCGACTTCGATGCGGACGGAAGGAAGGACATCCAACCGCAAGGCCCGGATCCAAAAATCACTCTAGATCCCGGCGGCCCCGAACAGGCGCGTGCCCGGCGCTCCGCTGCTCTCGGCGTCCGAGGGAGAGAATCGGTCGTAGCGAAAGTCGAGAACGCCGGACAGCGCGAGCCACGGGCGGGTTGCCCACCGCCACGTGGTGGTCCCGCCCACGGTGTAAGTACGATCGCGTGCGTCGGTTTGAATCATGCCGTCGCCATTGGGATCGTCGAGGTGGGACAGCTCGTAGTTGCCATAGGCGGTGATGCGCAGCTTTCCGCCGGGTCCGAAGGCGTCTTTCGATTCGTAGCCCAGCATCGCCGTCGACCGCAAGGTGCCGAGGCGCGCGCTGGGACGGGCGAGGCTGGCCGGCCCAGGCAGACCCTGCGCACGATCGAAAAGCAGCACCGCTGCGCTCAACCGGCGACCGTCCGACAGATCCAACACCGTGCGAAGCATGCCATCGAGCTGGTGTAGGTCGTTGTTGCGGCGGCGAGCGACCCGGTTGTCGGGGTTGAGGTTGGTGTTATCTGGGTCGACATACGGAAAGTCGCCATCCGTGGTGAGCGCGTGGATGCCGCTGTAGACGTGCCACCGCCCGTGCGCCCATGAGCCGCGCGCGCTGCCGTAGTAGGTGCCAAACGATCCGCCGCCAAGCTCCGCCTCGGCGCGGTTGACGGTGGGCACAGCCGTCGAAATCGACACCACACCTCCGATGGCGGAAGCGCCAAACGCGATCGGGCTCATCCCGCGGTAGATCTCGATGCGCTCCACATCGCCAAGCGGCAGGGCGCCGAGATCAACGCCGCCGCCGGTCGCGCTGTTGAGAGGAACGCCGTCGAGGTAGACCGAGACCTGGTTGGCCGCCGACCCGCGCAAGGACAGGGTTGCCGTGGCGCCCATCCCGCCGAGGCGCGTGACCGTAGCGCCCGATTGCTCGGACAGAAGCAGCGTCACCGACTCGCCCGCGCGCGGCGTGCGGTCGGCGGTGATCACCGATGACGAGGCGGCGCTGTCCTCGCGCGCGGTCTCGGGCGCGGGGGGCGGCGCCGTCACCACGGTTTCGTAGACCGGCGTCTCGCCTGCGGCCATGGCCCGCGCACACAACCCGCCCCACGCGACGAACGCGACGAGAAAATTCGATCGATGGTGGGGCCGACGCCGAGCGTACCGCGCGCACGCCGTCGGTTGATGTCTCAACACGAAAAAACCCTTCTGCCTGCGGCGAAGAAGGGTCTCGGTTTCACCGAAACGACCGTCTCCGCGGAAAGTCATTGTGAGCTCGATAATCGCGACTGGATATCCTGGCTTGGGAGCAACGCGAACAAGTCGCAGAAGCGTCGGCTTTCGCCTTCCCAGGGCTACTGCCCCAGTGGCAAACGAGAGCCTTCTTCTCCCTTACAGTGGCGGGACCGCGCCGGTCTTTCACCGGCTTCCCCATGCCGCGATCGCTATTCGATTTTCAGAACGCTGGCACCCTAGTGATTCGTAACCCGGCTGTCAAGTCAGCCGCCTACCGACTCGGGCCGGTTCGCCGCACCTTTCCGTCGAGGGTCTTCCGCCCCTGGAAAAAGCCGGGGACGAGGCCCTGGCCGAGGCGCATCGCCCCGAAGAGCGGGAGTGCGGGCGCCGGATAGAAGAGCTTCTTCTTTCGGGTCAGCGCAAAGCGTGAGATGGCCCGCGCGGCAGCCGAAGGCGATGCGGAAAAGAGGTCCTTGATCCGGCCCATCCAGGCTGGAAGATGCTCGGCCATGGTGTAGATGGCGGTGTGGACCGGGCCCAACATTACCTGCTGGAAGACGATGTCCGTTCCCGCGTACATTTTCGACCAGACTTCAAAGCTGGCGGTCAAAGCCTTCTTGCTGGTGTAATAGCCGAGACCGTACGGGTTCCCCGCGTAGTTGACCATGGAGCTGATCGCGATCACGTGACGCTCAACCGGGCTGGCGGGAAGCCGGGTTAGCGGCCCAACGAAATTCAGGACCCCGAAAAGGTTGGTATCGACAACCTCACTGTAGTCGGACAGCTCGAACCATTCATCGTTGTCGACGCGATTGATCCCGGCGTTCAAGATGAAGACTTCCGGCAATTGGCCGGACGCAGCCAGATCGCGCACCAGCCGCCCCACAGCCTCGGCGGATCGAACGTCCACCATCTCGAATCGAGCCGACGGGTACTGCGCTTCAAGCTCTGCCAGGTGGCGCCGGTTCACGGAGATGACCTTCACCCCGCTCCCCGCGTAGTGATCAAGAAGCGCACGGCCGAGGCCCGAGGTCGTCCCGGTGATGAGCGCGCTCGTGACCTTCACATCGGACATCGTGACCCTTTCCCTCTGGCGGCGCAAGGGACCCTTTCCGCGATCCTTTTCGGATAGTCCGGTGGCCCTCGCGTCTAGTAAGATAACCCGCATTTGCGACGGGCAACTGGCGTACAGAACATCCTCGGCTTCCTTGCGCATCGGCCGAATCTCGCACCCAGCTACAGCGTGGCGGACCTCGGCGCCGTGTCGCTGGCTGCGGCCGTGGTCGCGGTTTGGGCCGAAGCCGCTGGCGGTTCGTTTTCCCTTCTTGCGCTCTTCGCCTGCGAGGCGGCCTTTCTCGCCTTCTACCTGGTGGGCTGCCTCTTCGCGGGCTGGCGCCCTTTGGCTGAGGGCGTCCTCTTCGATCTTCCGCTGCGCTTGCTGGCGGGCTACGCCGTTATCAACACCGCACTGTTCGCTTTGGCCTGGCTTTCCCCACTTGGCATCGTGGCCAACTTCGCCATCTTGTTCGTGGTCGCAGCCTTGATGTTTGCAGCAACAAAACCAGGACTCACGCAGAGCCGAGATGATTCAGTTGGTCTCCTGGTCCTCGGCGTGTCGCTGGCTGCCGCCACGCTCTGGTGCCAGGACACGCTTCACCCCATCTCGGTGCAAGACAAGGTTGCCGTGGTCAAGCCGTGGGTCGACGGCTTCTATCACGCGGTTCACATCCGCATCTTCGGTGCCAGCCACGGATGGCATTCCATCGAGGACTTCCGCATGGCCGGCGTACCGGCCCGCCTCTACCACTACGGGGATTACTTGACCCCGGCCCTAATCAAGCAGGCATCCGGAATCCATTCCTATGCCGCCTTCGCCGGGATTCTGGCGCCCATGGGGGTCTTCTTCACCGGGCTCGGGGCCTACGCCTTCGTCGGGTCCTTGTGGGGAAGATGGCCCGGGCTCTCCGCATCTGCGGCGTTGCTCTTGCTTCCGGACGGTGCCGAGCAAGGCATGCGCAATACGCTGATGTCCTATCATTGGCTGACCCAAATCTCGCCCAGTGCGAGCCACGGCCTCGGCATCCTGGCTGTTGCATGGCTTTTCGTCCTGATTGGATGCAAGCAAGGCAACCGGTTGCAGGTGCTCGCAGGCTGGTTGGTGGGAGGAATTCTCCTCGTCTA
>CAZBIU010000087.1:0-20936 GCA_964491625.1 uncultured Myxococcales bacterium | reverse complement strand
TGCTCCGTGACCGTCTGCATGTCAGATCCATCCTTGGACATGGTGTGGAGGCTGCCCTTCACGGCCACGCCCTTCGAAGATATCGATATGCCGTCGATTGCGGTGTACGCAATCGCGGCGCCGTCCCGGCTGTAGGCCACCGAGTTGTAGAGGGTTGGGCGTGAAGTCAGCAACTGTACCCCACCTCCCCGCGCCCCTACGGAAACCAGGGCGGTTGAATTGGGAGTGGTGGCGGGGGCGACGAATGCGATCCGGTACGGACTCAGAGGCGTGCAGCCGAGGGCAAGCACCAAACCGAGCAAGGCAGTCGCGAGGGACAGATGTCGCATGGTCACTCTCCTTTGGGACGCAATGATAGAGGTTGTGTTCACCAAACCGGACGTTGCTTGACGGCATCGTGGTCGAGCCTGAACAGCGGTGCATTGCGCGGCATTAGAGGACAATCCGCCAGCAATGTCTACGCTCTGCGCGCGGGCGTAGCGATTCGGCGGCGACACTGGCCCGCTGATACGGGCGAAGCTCGGGGCCGCTAGGCTTCACCGGCCGATAGCAATCGGCAATCTGCGATTGCCCCATCGGCCGGGCTTGCCGTCGAACACGCCGGCGCAGGCCTTGCCACACGACGGACAGGTGCCGGCGTCGGTCATCGCCCAGTCCGAGATTTGGTACCCGATGCGCGCTACCAGCCTCGACCCGCAGCCGGCGCAAAAAGTGGCCGAGCCGTCGTCGTCGTGCGCGTTGCCGATGTAGACGTGCGCAAGGCCGTTGCCGAGCGCGATGCCGCGCGCCCGTTGCAAGGTCGAAAGCGGCGTGGCGGGATGACCCTGCAAGCGGAAGTCGGGATGAAAAGCCGAAAAGTGCAGGGGCACGTCGGTGCCCAGGTTGGCGAAGATCCAGCGGGTCATCTCGTCGATCTCGCGCTCGCTGTCGTTTTCGCCCGGGATGAGCAAGGTCGTGATCTCCAGCCAGACCTCGGTGCTCGAGCGAAGGTAGACCAAGGTATCGAGCACGCGATTCAAATCGCCTCCGGACATCTCACGGTAGAAGCGCTGGGAAAACGCCTTGAGATCCACGTTGGCGGCGTCGATGTGGCGATAGAACGCCTCGCGCGGCGCCGGCATCATGTATCCCGCCGTCACCGCCACCGTGTGCACGCCCACGCGGCGACACGCCTCGGCCACGTCGACGGCGTACTCGAAGAACACGACCGGATCGTTGTAGGTCATGGCCACGCTCCGGCAGCCGCTCTTGACGGCAGCCCGCGCGATGGCCTCGGGCGAAGCTGCCTCGCTCATCCGTTCTACGTCGCGCGCTCGGCTGGTTTCCCAGTTCTGACAGAACTTGCAGGTAAGGTTGCAGCCCGCGGTTCCGAACGACAACACCGGCGTGCCGGGCAAAAAGTGAAACAGCGGCTTCTTTTCAATGGGGTCGATGCAAAACCCGGTCGAGCGCCCGTAGCTGGTGAGCACGACCTGCCCGTCGCGACACGCACGCACGAAGCAGACCCCGCGCTGCCCTTCGCCCAGGCGACACGCGCGCGGGCACATCTCGCACACTACCCGCCCATCGTCTTCCCTGCGATAGAAACGGCTCGGTACCACGGCCGGATCTGCGTGCTCGACGCAACCTTCGATTCTTTCCGGGCTTTCGCTCACGACTGAAGTATCGCACGCGTTTGCGGCCCCCGCCTTGCGCGCATGGTGCGAACTGCTGCGGCGGTCGTCGACGCAACTCTGCCGGGGCGCAGTGTTTTAGAAATCTTCCGACCGCAGGGCGCCCGCGCGCGAGGGCGTCTGAGATGCCTCGGTGCCTGCGCTACTAGGTAGCTTGCTCTCCGATCGGCCCTGTCGCTGGGCCGGACGATGTCCGCTTCCGGTCTTCCTATGCGTTTCGCCGGCGCTATCCGGTCGCGTCTGCCGAGCGGGCGATGGATCCTCGTCCGCGATTTCCGCGAACGCTGGCGCTTGGACAACAGGGGGTTGCGCAGGCTCCGAACTGGAGGACCGATCCTGCTTGTGCACCCGCGCGCGGGCCGGGGTGATCAATGCTAGCCAAGCTCCGAGCACGGCGGCGCCACCGATCACCAGCATCGGGAATAGCAGCCGTCGCACTCGCCCGAGCACGGATGCCGCAACTGGTGGTGGCAGACCAATGACCCTCGGGGCCGAATCGACGTCGTCGATCGCTGACCCGATGGTCACTGCCTTCTGGTTGCGCAGGACTGCGACCGGTGAGCCCACGGTTGGCTCGCTCACCAGGCCGTCGACCAGGGTCGGTCCCTCGTCGAAATGGGTCGGCGGGCCAGCGCAGCGAACGCCGTGTCGATCCAAATCGCCGTCGAGCAGGGTGAGATACTGCGCAGTAGCCTGCCGGAACTGATCGGCAGCCTGGCGGCTTGCGAACAGCGCCACGCCGATGTTTCCGCGGCCGGCGCCCGTGGGCTTTGCTGCGCCACCCAGGTCGCGCGCGATGCCCGATGCGAGTGTGAAGGGCTCGCTCATCATCGGCACGGAAGCGGCATCGCCCAGGCTCGCGAGCTCGTCCGCGTATCCCCTCGCGGCGCGAATGGCACTGTCTGTGCGTCCGGCGCCGATCTCGGTCACGAAGCTCTGCGCGTAATCTCGCAGTGAAAGGTTCCTAGCGTCGAAGCTGGCGCGGTTCGATACAGCGTAACGCTGAATTGCGCGGAGGATGTCCGGCGGCGACACGACGCATGGCGCAGAAAACAAAACCAGGTGCAGCCCTGCCGGACAGCCAAGCGGCAGACCTTCCGGCGCCGTCCCGTCGAGACAGGATATCTGCACCAAGCCGCCATAGGTCGCCGCCATCGAGCCTGCGCCCGAGCCCAATTGGCCTAGCGCCCCGCGACGTCCAGCGGTCGCGGTCGCCAAGATGAGCTGCTTGCGACCGTCGATGGGCAGCCCGAGCGCTTCGAGCAGTGCCCCGACCGTGGCGACCGAAGCCGCCGAGCTCGATCCGAGACCCGAGAGCCGGACATTGTCGCGGAAGTCGCTAACGTCGACTGACACAGACCCGGTGGGCAACGCGGCGAACACTTCGCCGAGCTCAAGTCGTGCTCGCTTGATGACCTTGGTGACCATCTCCGACGCGACGTCGACACCTGCGGCAAACCGTGCCTTAGCGTGACGAGTAACCGCAGCCACCACGGCGCAGCCGTCGCCCGCGTCTGCATACTCTCCGAACAGAAAGACCCTGCCCGGCGCAACAATCACCGACGGCTTGGCGGAGATTTCGGGTTCGAAATCCGCTCCTGGGTCGCCTCGATCTGCGGACGATCGGCCGTTGTAACCGATATGCCTTTGCACAAGGTTTGCTTCAGGTTGCATCTGGACGGCCTTGCTGAATGACAATTGGAGCCTCTAACTATGATCGATGCCGCTGAATGGAAAAGTGACCATTTTGCTACCGGATTTCGACGCGGATGCTGTGTGCGCAAGACCCCTCGGGGCCCTACGCAAAGGGCCAGGGGGTTAACCTGGCCCTGCCGGTTCGGTCGGCGACGTGATGCTACGAGCCGGCCAACGTTTGCGCCGCTTTGAGCAGCTCGTGGCCGTCCCGTATGAGCTGCTCGCGAGACCCGCACTGAGTCCCGCTGAGCACGTCCTTAATCCTTTGTGCCAGCTCATCGCGCCGGGACGCAAGCTGCTGGATCTGCTGCTCGGTCGACAAGTACGTCGCGTCGTCGCTCTTGATGGCATTCGTCGAGGCGACGATCAGCGAGCGGGCGAAGTCACCGTAGGGTGCGTTCAACTGCTTGTAGAGGTCGCCCAGCTCGGTGAGCGACTCGCCGTTGCCGTCCCTCGCCACCGATGGCTTCAGGATCTGTGTGACAGCGCGGCCATCCGGCTGGTAGTCGGGCGTTAGATCGAGCAGCGCATTCACGGTCGGGACGATATCTGTGTGGTCTGTCCAGGCCGAGTCGTTGATCCCATCATTCTTCACGCCGGGGCCAACCATACCGAGCCAGGTTTGCCCGATGTCGTTCGCGTAGTCGCCATGGATCCAGGCGAAGCTATCATTGAGGCAACCCTGACTCTTGCCCGAGCAGGGGCTGTAGGTCTGGAAGTAATAGTCCGGCTGCGAGAACATCGTGAACGACATGGTTCGTTGCGGGTCAGCGTTGATCATATGCAGGGCCTTCAGCGTCGGGGCGTCCACGAGATAACGTGCGACCGGCGTCAGCTGCGTCGAATCCACGTAGGGGTCGAACGCCTTCAGGTTCGCGGCCGCGCGCTCGAAGTCGCGCAACACCGGATTGACGACAACCTTGCCGCTTGCATCCACGGCCTGCGGCTGCCCGTCGATGTAGAAGCTCGGCGCCGAATCGAACGAGATGTCGTAGCCGGTGTTGTCGATCTTGCTGCCGAGCAACCAAGTCAGGTTGTAGCCGACCTCGCCCACCAGCGGCCCGTTCGTGCCCGCGGGCGGCCATACCGAAGGCCCGGTCCACGTCGAAGCGCTCTGGCCAGCGTTGGTCAGGTCGTATTGGCCGTGGTAAGGCTTGCTGGTCACTGTGTTGTACTGGCATGGCGTGTGGATGCCGTCGCAGCCCTGCGCCTGCTGACCCGCGAAGTGATCGTTCTCGTCCGCCGTGACGACAAAAAGTGTGTTGCTCGTGTCGATGCCGTCCGCTGCCAGCCGCTGGAAGAACGCCGCAAAAGCATCATCGTAGCTCTTCAGCGCCGCGACGTAGCCCGCCTCGCCCGGGCCATACGCGCCGCCCCCAGTGTGGTTGTCGTGAACGTCCGAGATATAGGCATACGTCACCGGAATGCCGGCCTCCTGCATCTGCGCCACGTAGCCGAGGGTCGTCGCGGCAGACATCGCGTCGAAGCCAGGAAAGCCCGGTTGTCCGAAAGAGTCGCTGATCGGCGTCGTGCGGTAGACGTCGCTAACCGCCGGCGAGCCGTTGGCGATTGCCGGATCGACGTACTTGGCGCCGAACAGCGCCTGGTAGCCGTTGTAGCCGCCTGGCTCCTGCGGGAGCAGATCGGGCTTTGCGCTGGCACTCTGCGCGCAGATGCTGGACCCATTGCGTGCGCAGTGAACCGCGATTCCGACGAAATCAGTGGTAGCGAGGTTCGCGGCTGCCGAGCCGTACGGCGCTGTCTGCGAGGCGAAGCCCTCTTGCCACTCGGGCGAGTCTGCGCCAAAGAGGGTGGTCAAGTCGCCGGTATGGGCGACCGGATCGGCGGCAGGCTCCCAGACTTCTACGCCCTGGGCGTGCGCCTTGGTGAGAGGTGCGGTCAGGTACATGAAGAAGCCGGCGATGTGATCGATGGTCGCGGTCTCCTGGCTCGCGCCCTGGTCGATGACGATTGTGTCACCGGCACGAAAGCCGCTTGTGCTATGCGGATCTATCTTCGTGTCGCCGATATTGGTTGCGGCGAAGAGATCGCTCGGCCCGGCCTTGAACGCGCCGGCAATCGCATTCTCGAGCACCGTGTTGGCGACCGAGACGTTTCCCACGTCACAACCGGCGCGCGTGTAGGTCACCCACGGCGCGGGCGCGTCCTTGCCGCCCGTCGTGACCATGTTCGGGTTGGCATCGACCGGAGAAGAGACTGGCGAAGTCCAGTATTTGAATGCCGAGGTAAAGGTCGGGATTCCGGTGGAAGGATCGTAGTAGTCGTAGGAGTTGGACACGGTAATTCCCATCCGGTCGGGATAGAGTCCCGTGAGCGAGCTCGTGATGCCGCCCGTGGTGTGCGAGATGAGCACGGTGTAGTGTTTCGCCAGGAGCGTGCCGTCACCTTTGAGGAAGTTATAGAGATGCGGTATCTGCTCCAGATCGGACGGCACGTTCGGGTTGTCCCGAGATAGGTGCAAATTGTCGAACTGAATGTAGATGACGTGCCGAATATCGCCGTGTTCCGGTCCAAGTCGGCAGGCTTTGTGATCGTGGTTGGCCGAGTCCGCGCGATCGGCTGACTCTTTTGCATAGAGCGTAGCGGGCAGAAAGAGCGAAAGTACAACAACTGCTTTCGTGTGGCGCATGGTACCTCCGAAGGTTGATGAGATGCGAGGAAGGAGGCGCACCTGCGTCTCTTTCCATCGCGGAGGTGCATGCCACGCGAGAGCTCGGTGCCAAGGAACTGTTCCTGAACAGACTGGTGACGGTCTTGTGAAACGTGACTTCTTGCGTCCGCTTTTGCGTGTAGACCCGCGGCAGCCAGCCCAGCGAGCGCGCGGCGTAACCACAAAGGCATTCACTCGTCGCAGGTAACGCCCGCAAGGCGCCGAGCATCATTACAAGGCTCGGCAGGGTTTCTGTGCGTGCTGCTTGAAACATGTACCGCAACGGTAACAGTCAAGGAACCTTCTTCGGCGTTGTTGCCGCTTGTCTCATCGTGGTGTCGTCGGTAGCGGGCGCCTTCGTCCTTGCCAACGCCGACCGAGACCGTTCGGGCAAGGCCGCTCTTGCCGAGTCAGAGGCCCACCTTGCCAAGGGCGAAGCCGCGCTGGCCGCCGTATTGCGCGAAAGACAGGCTGACGGGGCGGCCGCTGCGTCGCTTGCGCCCCTGCGCGCCCTGCTTGCCAGCCTACGTTCCCAGGATAGGCTGGGGCCCCTGGCCGCCACGCTGCGAGACGCATTCGCGTCGGAGTCGTGGTGGCAGTCGGTCCGGCGCGAGTTTCCGTTGACGGTCATTTCCCTCGACGGGAAGACCGTCGACTTCGCTACCGACAAACGCGCAAGCGCGGCGCCGGTGGCAGATTTTCTTGCGACCGCGCGTTCCACTGGCGACAGCACCGGCGTGATTCTGGGGGACGCCGGAGCATGGCTTGCGACCGTTCATCCGGTTTCGGTTCCGAATCACAGCATGGCGCCGGTGCTCTGCCTCGTCGAACCTCTGGACGAAAGCAAGCTGCGGGCTCTGCTGCCTGGCCCCGGCGATGCCATTGCGCTTGAACGTGCCGGGCGGGTGGTTCTGGCCACTGGCGCAGGGTGGGCGCTCGAGGCCATTACCGGACAGGGAAGGCCTCGATCGCCAGACGCGCCGGTTATCACGATCGCGCGCCGGTCGCATGACGGGTGGAGCCTGCTGGTCGCCACCGATGTGACCGCGGCCATGGGGGCGGCCCAACTCGGGCCCGATCCACGCTGGCTCGCGGGTCTCGGGATTGGGTTGGCAGTCGTGGTTCTCTGGTTCGCGCGTCGCCGCCGAACGCGCCTGCTGGACGAAGTCGATCTGGCTCGGTCCGACCTTTCGGCCAAAGTCTCGCCGCAGGCGAAGGTGTCCACGTCGGTCGCCTCATCCGAGCCCACTGACGATAAGCTTGCGAGCCTGGGTGCGACCATTGAAGCCGGGAATCCGCCCAGTGAACAAGCCGCGCAGGGCAAGCGTTCGGGACCCGGGCTGGGAATCGTAGGACGGTACACACTCATCGACAGGCTGGGCGAAGGCGGCATGGCCCAGGTCTTCACGGCGGTCGCGCACGGCGCAGAGGGCTTCCACCGCAAGTTCGTGGTCAAGCGCCTGCGCCCCGAGCTGACCAGCAA
The DNA here is from genome assembly GCA_964491625.1 of uncultured Myxococcales bacterium. Lineage (GTDB taxonomy): Bacteria > Myxococcota_A > Polyangia > Fen-1088 > Fen-1088 > Fen-1118. The sequence continues at coordinate 13,414 of CAZBIU010000087.1, read as the reverse complement.
CAGGGCCGCGGTCACCCAATTCATCGACGAGGCGAAGCTGGGCGCGTCGCTGGTTCATTCGAACATCATTCCCGTCTTCGACTTCGGCCGAGCCGGCGACGAATACTTCATCGCCATGGAATACATCCTCGGTCGCGACCTGGAGCGATTGGTCGGGCGATCGCTGCAGGCAGGCCAGAGCGCCATGCCGTTGCCCATTGTCCTCTTTGTCTTGGCGGAAACCCTCAAGGCGCTGGATTACGCACACACCCGGTGCAGCGACGACGGGCGTCCGCTGGGCCTGGTTCACCGGGACATTTCGCCGAGCAACATCCTGATGTCGATGCGCGGAGAGGTAAAGCTGTTCGACTTCGGCATCGTGAAGGCCGAAGGCCGCACGTCCAAGACCGAGCACGGCATGGTGAAGGGCAACGTCAATTTCATGTCGCCCGAGCAAGCACGCGGCCAGCTCACCGACGCACGGTCCGATTTGTTTTCGCTCGGGCTGGTCACCTACTTCTGCGCAACCGGCCGGACCCTTTACCGGGGACAATCGGCGTACGACCTCTTGATAGCTGCAGCAGCCGGCCCGTCGGCATCGGACCGGGAGCACTTCGCGGCCCTGCCCGAGCCACTACCCGGCCTACTGCGATTCTCCTTGCAGCAGGATCCCAATGCCCGCTTCGCCAGCGCCGAACAGTTCGCCCACGCGCTCGCGGGCGGAGCCCACGCCACGAACCAAGAGGCCGCACAATTTGTTCAAGGTCTTGCCGGCGACGAGTTGGCCGCGGAGGAGGCGCGGCTTGTGCGTTCGACCTCCTGGTCGCAACAGCCCATCGTCCCCGACGGGAAGCTCGGGTCGGGACAGGCCACGGGGGCTACCCATTGATTGTGGCTCAAGCGGCGCGAAAGATTCGCGGCTTGCCACTTGCCATTCTGATCGGTCTGTTCGCGCCCGCGCCTGGGTTCGCCGAGGGCGCTGAGGTGCAGCCGGACGGCGCGCCGGCCGATGTCGTGCCGGACTCCGATGCTGACTCTGCGGTTCAACCCCATGCCCTCGAATTCACGTCCGCCGATCGCACGCGGCAATGGGAGCTCGCGCTCAATGGCTACATCGATTTCGGCTTCGCGGTCGTGCAAGGCGACGGCACCAACTTCGCGCCGGGCGACACGCGGGTTCCCGCCGACTACGTCAGCGATACCTTCGCCACGGCCATCAACAGCCGCGGCGACGTGGCATCGATCAGCACCTCCCGACCAACCTATGGGTTTCTTCCACGCAGCGTGGGGATCGGCGGCAAGCCATCGTTCCTGCTCAACGACGTGAATCAGGACTTGCGCCTGTCGAGCCAAGGCGATCGGGTGATGGTCTTTGCGCGCGCCCAGTTTTTGCCTCGCTACACCGCCCAGGGCAACCAGACCCAGATCTGGATCGAGCAGGCCTTCGCGCGCATCGTGCCTTTCGACAGCCTCGAGCTGGCGCTGTCGCTCGGCAAGTTCGATTCGGTGTTTGGCATCGAATACCTCGACAACCCATCGAATGTCCGGGTCGGCGTGACGCCTTCCCTGATCGCCCGTTACACCACCGGGCAGGCGCTGGGCGCGAAGCTCTTCTTTCGATTCCACATTCCCGCGTTGTGGTCGTCGATCTCATTCAACCTCTCGGCCACCAACGGCGGCACGCAGGTCGAACCATTGCAGCCCGTCGACATCTCGCTGACCGGGCGGCCGGTCTTCGGGGGCCGCGTCGGCTACGAGCTCGGCCTTCCTTCGGTCGAGCTCAAGCTGGGGGCGAGCGGTCTGCAAGGACCGCGCAACGATCAGGTCGACCACGACGCGATCCAGAGCAATTGGGGGCTCGATGCGCGCTTTACCGTGGCTGGGCTGAGCCTTTCTGGCGAGTGGATCTACTTCGAGGAGGACGAGAGCGCCGCGACCAAGATGACCGGCGCCGGCCCGCAGGCCTGGTACGCCACGGGATTCGAAGTGCACGGGTGGTACGCGGAGGCCGCGTATCGCTTCTCGCCGTCCTGGCGTGCGCTGACCGCGGTAACCGTCTACGCGCGCATCGAAGATCGCCGGGGGCAATTCAAAGGGTATCCATGGATTGAATCCCGTCGGCTTACGCCGGGCTTGCGCGTGGACCTGTGGAGCAACGTCATCGTGAAGGCCGAGTGGCTGTTCAACCGAGAAGCCGCCGGGGCGTTGCCCGTGGACAACGATGTAGGTGTTGTTTCGATGGTGTTCAGTTGGTGAACCAAGGTGAATAGCATGAAAGACAAGCGAGACCACAGGCCGCTCCGTCGCCGCCTCGGCGTCGTGGGCGCAATCGTTCTACTGCAATGGACGACCCAAATGCCTCTCGTCAGCGCAGCCGAGAGGCCGCGCTGGCTGGCGGAGGAGATGCCACTGCCATTGTCCGTGCATACACCGGCGGATCTGGAATTCAAGGCAGTGGTCGAACGCCAGTACCTCATCTTCAACCTGCTGGCCGGCGGAAAGTGGGAGTGGGACCAAGGCCATCTCGCCGAGGCCGCCACGCGCTGGGATGCGCTTCTGCATGTGCCCAATTTGGATCCGGGCATCGGGAAATTGGTGAGGCCGTTGCTGGAACAAGCGCAGAAGCGTACGAGCTCTTCACCAGGCCCGGCGGCTGCAAGCTCTCCCAGCCGACCCGTCCTGGTCGACGATCGCGCAAGCGAGCCCGCGAGCGCCGAGCCCGGAGTGCCGGCTGCGCCCGGGCCTCGCCCGGTGGTGGTGGCGGGGAGCGTGGTAGGCGGCGGCACCGAAGGCCCTGGCGGAGCGGTGATTTGGCTCAAGCGCGCCGACGGCAACACGCCAAGACCGAAGCCGGTCAGGCACGCGCACCTGAGCCAGCTGAATAAGACCTTTTCGCCCCACGTGCTGACTGTGACGGTGGGCTCGACCGTCACCTTCGACAACAAGGATCCGATACTTCACGACGTCTTCTCGCTGACCAAGCCGAACGACTTCGACAGCGGGCTCTTCGACAGCAGCAAGCCCTACCAGAAAGTCTTTCACTCCGCCGGCGCCGTGCAGGTGTTGTGCAACATCCACGCGTCGATGTTGGGCTACATCGTGGTGGTCGATTCGCCGTGGTTCGGGCAGGCCGGTCGCGACGGTCGCTTCCGCATCCGTGGCGTCCCCCCAGGCAAGTACCAAGTCCTTGCTTGGCACGAGAGCTCGTCCACCGTAGCTACGAGTCCCCTCACGGTCGGCGAATCCGGAGTCGAGGATGTGCAGGTGCAGGTGGGCAACGACGTGCGGCCGGTCAACTTGGTGCCCGACAAATACGGAAAACCGCGGCAGCGCCAGCTTGGTTACTGATTCACGCGACGCTTGGTCTCCCCTCGTTGCTCACGGAAGGCCGGCGCCGGCCGAGTACGCCCTAGAAAAGACGGTCTCGCCGTTTGCGGCCGAAAGGCTCACCAAGAGGAGGGCGCCATCCGCGTGGGTGGCGAAATCGTGATTGCCCTGAATGCCAGCTTCCACGACACCATAGCTCATCACTTTCAGCGACAGCGCGGACCCGTAGCGGAGAACATTGTCGGTCTGGTCCGGCGTCTGGCCGACCCGTCCATAAAGGCCGCCAACAGACCATTTTACGGATTCGCCGCCAATCAACGCACGCAGTCCGACGGTCAAATCGGTCACCCGTCGTCCATCGGTATTGTTGCGAAACTGAGCGTCCGCCGCAGCACCCAGCGTTCCGGCGCCGAATCCCCAGTCGTATGCGAGCCAGAGGCGACTCGCCCTCCAGTCCACCGCGGTGGCTGGCTGGCCCTGCGCAATCGTCACCACGCCCGCCAGCTCGAGGCGATGGCCTCGGGTAAGCGTTTTGGCAAGCTTGTCAAGCGTGTCGCCCAGATTCCTCTCGCATGAATCCGTGACCGGCACGCTGGTGAAATTCCTACCACCCTCGCCCGGCTTTGCACTTCCTTCGCCGGGAAAACACGCCCGAAGAGCCTCGCGTACGCCTTTGACAAACGCCGGCTGATGGCGGTAGTCGCGCTGGTCCCAAAGCGACACTCGCAAACCGGCAGACGCTAGGGTAGCGGCGGTGGCACCGGCCGGCGCCGCAGGGTCGGTGCTGGTGGCGAAGGAAATCCGAACGCTGTCGAGCACCTGCATCGGCCAGGTCGCGTTCTTCATCCATTCGTCGATGTCGTACCTGGCGAACAAGGGTCGAAATGGCGCACCCTCTACCGCCAGCCCTGGCTTCAAACTGCCGTCGGTGCCGAAATGGGTCGTCACGGCGGCGACCACGTCGCGAACGGTTCCGGGATGTGCCACGGTTTCCGGTGAGACCCCGAGAGCGAATGCTGCGGGCGTGGTAGGAATGGAGAGCAGCTCGTTGAGCCGGTCGTCCAGGTCTTTCACCCGACGTTGGTAGTCTTCGACCGGGACACGCGAGATCGTGGAGCTCGAGTTGCCTTCCGGCTGGGAGGTTCCGCCCGGCAAGATTGAGCCGCCCGGACCAATGGAAAGCCCGGCGGAGTCCGGCTGATTGCTCCCAGTGTCCGATCCCGGCGGCCCCGCGGCTTCAGACGCAGGGCTCAGCGCATCGGCCGCCCATGCCCGGCCGTTTGCGATCGGCAGCGCCAGCGACGCGATCAGCGCTGTCAGCAGCCCTGCCCCGCGGCTGACCGACGATGGACGATGGTCGCCTGCGCGCGCGTAGTACATGGGTGCGGCCGTCATCCGCCAACCATCTGATACCAGGTTTCGAACGTGCCGTAGCGCTGCCCATCGGGATAATCACCGGCCAGGCGCATCGGCATGCCAGCCAGCGACTGCCCGTTCTGAGTGACGTCGATCTCGACTTCCCAGCCATCGGTGGCCATGGGTGGTTGACTTGGCATCCAGATCCACTGCACCACCTGTCCATCGAGCTCGGCCGGCGAGCCGAGCGCAATCTGCCCATTCTCGTCTTGGTTTGGCTGTTTGATCCGCTTCAGGAACTGGTCCGGGCGACCGTTGTGATCGGTATCTGCCCAGAGGTCGATAGCGGTGACCCCGACATGGGCCTTCAAAATGCGGACCGAGGTGACAATCGGTCCGCCGGTTGAGCCCATCTTCAAGTTTGGCATGATTCTGTTGACCTCCGGGTGATGATTGGCAGAGACGTTGGGTCGTCTCCCCGCCAGTGCCATCGTCAACAACGACTGGCTCAACACGCTACTTGACCGATTCACGCCCAAACAACTGCGCATTCAGTCGAACGCGGAACCTAGTCTGGCCCTCCAGCGCTCAGCCACCTTCCCGCTGACCACCATGGAATCCTGCAACCTCGGCCACCCCACACGGCCCCCGCCTGAGCAACTCCCCTGAGATTCACGAGGGATCGGCCGTTAGGCGGCGTCGCGTGTCAGCACACGGTCCAGCTGGAGAAGACGCAGAATCGCAAGCGGCTGCTCTTGGGCGCCAACCACCGCCATCGAGCCCTCGTAAGCGCGGACTCTCTTGAACAGCGAGACAATCGCGCCGACGCCAGAGCTGTCTATCAGGCGCAACTGAGAGAGGTCAACCAGCAGCTTGGAGGGTCGATTTTCGCCGATTTGGTCGATGACTGGACGGAGATCTCGTACCGACAAAGCGTCCAGCTCTCCACCAATAGACAGAACTGATGCTTTCTCGTGTGCATTGAGGTTGTAGTTCATGGCTTTTCACTAGGGTTAGGTTTACGTCTCGTCGATGGGGCCCGATTGCTCCATCCTGGCGACGGCAATTGCTTGCGGTAGTAGAATGTCGTGAGCTCAGGAAGGTTACAGCTTTGTTGGCCAACAAAACTCTCAGTGCGCTGGATAGCGCTTGGCGCTGTCTGACATTGTCATGCCACCTGCAAACTCAATGCGCACACGACCTGGTCCTCGGAAGCAGGCGGTCAGATCCGGAAGCGTCGCGGCGATCCGCGCCCACCGCAGGAACGGCGACTTGACTTAGTGCCGCCGGTCAGAATTGCGGTCATGTTTTGGGTGGCGAGGCGCCACTAGCCCATCTGCTCAAGCGCGGCCAGTCTGCGACCTGCGCGCGAGCTCCAATGAGGCTTCCCCTTGCGTCGGGTCCCATCGATGTGATGCTCGGCTGCGAAGGCCTGTTTGGCTGTGCCCGCCTTGCTGATGATTTGATAATTCCCGCCATGGCCCGGCGCCGTTTTAAGTGAATCGGGAGGCGCAACAGCGCCGGGCAGTTTGGCGAGGCTCATGTAATCGTATGGACCCGCTGCGCCGGGAATGAACCAGGAGCGCAGCAGCCAGTTCGATACCTGCACCACCGTGCCGTTCTTGCAGTTCTTGGCGTAGGTTTGCACCTCCACGGCGTCACACATCTCCACGGCGTGGAGCAACCCATGGTTGTCGTTGGCGAACAGGTTCGCGCCCTCGTCGCCAGCAGTCTCCAGAATCTCATGGGACGCGTCCACGCTGACCCCGTTGGGGCCGTAAAGGTCCCGGCAAGTCTGGATCGCGCAAAGGGAGAACGGAACGCCTTTTCCGTTGATGTCATGGTACGCGCTTGCTCCTGGCGCATCCGGGAGCGAGGGCAAGAAGACATAGGCCCACTCGCCGGGCTGGATGTCCTTTGGATTCGCGCCGACCCTAACGGTCGCCCGGGCACCCCATTCGGCTGCGAACTCCCCATTGACTTGGCTGGTGACTGCCTCCGCGATGTTGGCAAGGACTGCTGTAGCGAGCTTGGACCCGTCCTGCGTTGTCGCACCACCGGATCCGTCGATCAGAACCCATTTGACTGCGTTCATAGAATTGGCCTCGGCTAAGGTTGTGGTTGGTTGTTGCTATCACCGTCCCGACAGCTCCCGAGAGCGTCATGGGTGAGTAGCGCTGAAAACCCCCAGCCACACCCAAGGGCGCCCGCGGCATCGGAAATAGATGCGGCGACGGGGCAATGGTTTCACGGAAGCGTGTACGAGCCATCCCGAACGACTTTTGCAGAATGCTGGCCCGTGTGCGCACGGCATGCTCCACCGGCACCTAGCGCGGCGGTCGGCATCTGAGATCGGCATGAGGGTAGGAATCGTCATCTACGATGGCTTCGACGAGCTCGATGCGCTTGCGCCCTACGAGGTGCTCAAGAACGCCGCAGCTACCGGCGCCATGATCGAGGTCCGGCTGGTGACCCTACGGCCTTGCGGGCAGGTAAAGGCCAGCCACGGGCTCGAGGTCCAGAGCGACGGAACGCTGGGCGAGGGCTTCGATTGGTTGGTCGTCGCGGGCGGCAGCTGGGCCGCGCGCAACGCGGTCGGTGCTTGGGGCGAGATCGTCCGCGGCGACCTGCCGAGCGCCCTCGGCGAGCAGTTCCGTTCTGGTGTAAGCATGGCCTCGGTGTGTACCGGAGCGATGTTGCTCTCCGCGGCCGGCATCACCCGTGGTCGGCCGGTCACCACCCACCACGTCGCGCGCGCGGCCTTGCGCGACGAGGGTGGCAGACTCATCGATGCTCGGGTGGTCGACGACGGCAACCTGATCACCGCGGGCGGTGTCACCTCCGGCCTGGACCTCGGTCTGTGGATGGTCGAGCGTCACTTCGGCCCCGACCTGGCCGAGGGCATTGCGCGGCAGATGGAGCACACACGGGTTGGGCCGGTGTGGCGCGCGGGGGACGCGAATCAGCACGCGACGCAACCAGCCTTCGCGGCCACGCCGACGCCGCCCTACTACGCCGTGTTGTTTACCAGGGTCCGCAACCTCGCAGCCGCGGACGACGGCTACGCCGTCACGGCCGCGCGGATGGTCGAGCTGGCACGCCTGCAGCCAGGATTCCTCGGCATGGAGTCGGTTGAAGGCGGCGCTGGCGATGGGATCACGCTGTCTTACTGGGCGAGCCTCGACGCCATCGCCGCCTGGAAGCGACACACGGAGCACGCGCTGGCGCAAGAGCGTGGCAAGGCGGGCTGGTACCGAGACTACCGCCTTCGCGTCGCCAGGGTCGAGCGCGAACGGGCGATGGAAATGCGAAGGTCATCTGCCAGTGCACCAGATTGGCGCTAAAGTATGCGCATGCGTTCGCGCGCCGCAGTTGTTGCCGGCATGTTCTATTCCGACAAGCCTCAAGAGCTTGCCGCCACCCTGAAGTCGTACCTCGCGGCGGCAGGCCCGCCCAAGGACGCGAAGCCGCCCAAGGCTATCGTCGCGCCCCACGCGGGCTACATCTATTCCGGTCCCGTCGCCGGCACCGCCTACGCCTCGCTCGCCACGCGCGGAAGCGCCGTCGAGCGGGTGCTTCTGGTCGGCCCGTCGCACCGAGTGGCGTTTTCCGGCGTCGGCACCAGCGGCGCGTCGGAGTTTGAAACCCCGCTCGGGCCGGTGCACGTGGATCGCGACGCCGCGAATGCGCTCGTCGACAAGGGCCTGGCACGAGAAGTGGAACAAGCGCACAAGAACGAGCACAGCCTGGAGGTGCAGCTGCCGTTCATCAAGCATGCCTTCCCTGACGCGCGCATCGTTCCGATCCTGGCGGGCGACGACGACTGGCAGGGCGTGGCCAAGGTCATGGACCTGCTTTGGGGCGGCGACGAAACCGCGCTGGTGGTGAGCTCGGATCTCAGCCACTACCACGACTACGCCACAGCCAAGAAGATCGACGCCGGTACCGCGCACGATCTGGAAACGCTCGCCGCGGGCCAGGTCGACTTCGAGCAAGCCTGCGGCGCAACCGGGGTCAACGCCCTGCTCTCCCTCGCCGCCAGCAAGGGAATGGCTTGCGCAACCCTGGACTTGCGCAATTCGGGCGACACCGCCGGCCCACGCGACCGGGTGGTCGGCTACGGCGCGTTCGCGGTCGGGTGATCGAGGTTCAGAGGAAGGCCCCCCACAACAGGTGCGCATGGTTGGGGCCTGGGATGCAACCGGAACCAATGGCTTCAAGATCGTCGACACCTCCAGCTCGATCACGATATGGTTAGTGACCCTAGGAGTCTCCATGAAATCCCGCTCGTTCCTCTGCACGTTGACGGTTTCGGCACTTTCAATCTTGAGCGTGTCGTGTGGCTCCAACGCGAAAGCCTCCCGCGGCCCCGCGGGCGGCAGCCAAATCTGCCCAACCCTCTCGGGTGGACCCACCGGTCTGGCACCCCTCGCCAGCCCGTCTCAGCTCGCCTACCAGCGTACCGAGCTAACCGCCTTCATCCACTTCGGCATGGCCACCTTCGACGGCACCGAACAGGGCAACATGTCCGTCGACCAGCCCTCCCTCTTCAATCCGACGAGTCTCGACGCGACCACCGTGGCCCAATGGGTGAGCGCGCTCAAGGCCGCCGGCATTGGCCAAGCCATGCTGGTCGCAAAGCACAGCACGGGATTCTGCCTCTGGCCGACCGCGACCACGAGCTTCTCGGTCAAGAGCAGCCCCTGGATGGATGGCCAGGGAGACGTCGTCAAGCTCTTCACGGACGCCATGCACGCGGCCGGCCTCAAAGTCGCGTTCTATCTTGCGCCCTGGGATCAGTCGTACCCGAGCTCGAAGGCCGATTACGAAGCCTTCTTCAAGGCCCAGCTTACCGAGCTTCTGACCAACTACGGTCCGGTGCACGAGATCGAATTCGACGGCTTCAATGCGCCCACCTCGAACGTCGACTGGACCTCGGTGTTTGCGCTGGCCAGGCAGTTGCAGCCCGACATCCTGGTTTGGGCTGGTCCCGAAATCGTCAATACCGGCGCGGTTCCGAACCTGCAGTGGATCGGCAATGAGGGCGGCATGGCGAGCCGAACAACGTCGAGCCTCGATACCCGCAACTGCGGAAACGGGAACACGTGGTGTCCCTACGAGTGCAACACCTCCGACCGCACGCCGAACTGGTTTTGGCATCCCAACCAGTCGACCATGTCGCTGGGCTCGCTGCAGTCGGTCTACTTCAATTCGGTGGGCATGAACTGCACGCTCATCTTCAACGTCCCGCCGACCACCACCGGTCAGTTCGATCCGGCGGACGTCGATCTCCTGCAACAGTTCGGTACCTGGTATTCCACGCTCTACCAGACCAACCTCTTGAAAGGACAGCCAGTCAACGCCGACTCGACCTGGGCGAGCGCGGGCTTCGATGCCGGCAAGGCGGTGGATGGTGACGTATGCACCTATTGGGCTGCAGCCGGCGGCACGACCGCCGGGCGGCTCGAGGTCGCCCCGGCGTCACCCGTCACATTCAACGTGCTCAGCATCCGCGAGCCCATCGAGCTCGGCGAGCGGGTGACCCAATATCATGTCGAAATCAAGCAGAACGGTGCTTGGAACCCGACGCCGTTGACCACGTCAGGGGCGAAGATTCAGGGCACGGTTATCGGACAGCGCCAGCTCTGGCAGCTCAACTCGACGACCGCCGAGGCCATTGCTCTCGTCATCGATTCCGCCAAGGACGTTCCCGCCATCGCCGAATTCAGCGTGATGAACGGCCCGGGTGTAAGCACGCTGGACGCGGGCCCCATCACCGGCAACGACGGGACCCTGTGCCCACTTCCCGCCACTGCGCTCATCACCGATTTCACTTTCGCGCCACCCGACGGTGGCACGACGGACACGACCGGCGTGCACTTCGGCACGTATGGCTCGCTGTCGGGTGGCGAGTACGTCTATCCGGCAGCGATCATCTCTGACGTGAGCCAAAGCAATTGGCACATCAGCGGAACCGTCGGAACCTACTCGGGCTTCGGCCTCTACTTCGACGGCTGCAATCGGGTGGACGCCTCCAAGTACAAGGGGATTTCATTCAAGATCTCGGGATCGATGGGCGGCAACCAACTCACGTTCGGGGTTGCGACGTTGAACGACTCGATTGCCTCCGGATGGATCAATACCCACGGTGGCAACTCCACCGATCCCGGTCGGTGCATTCCGGCCTCCGGTAGCGGCCAGTACACCGAACAAGGCTGTTCGACCCCGACCAAGACGATCCCAGTGACCTCGGCGGAAGCCGTGGTGAACGTTCTGTGGAGTGATTTTGCCGGCGGCGCCCCAGAAGCGAGCGTCCTGACGCCCGCGGAGATCACGGGCATTTCTTGGACCTTGCCGTGGTCGGGCGGGACGCCCTATCCGGTCGACATCGTGATCGACGACCTTTCGTTCATCCCCTGAGCGGCGGGCGTGGTTTCAGGGCGAGCTCTTGCCGGGCTGCTTGCGTAGCACCAGCAGGAAGACATCGTTCTCGCGCAGCGGCAGCTCGCGGGCGTACGTGCCGTCGGCGCGAACCGTGACCGTGCGATCCTCGATCGGCTTGCCTGAGCTTGCGGCCTGGATGTGCTCGACCTGGGCGCGGCCAAGTTGTGCGGGAGAGCCCAGATCCCGGTAGCTCGCGTACGCGTCGTTGGCCCGATAGCCGACCTGGTAGAGGGTCTGCTGGTAGCGGCCCGCCGGAACGTGGCTGAGGTGGATCGTGACGGTGCCTTTGGCGGCTGCCGGCACATCCCGTTTGTAGAAGACCTGGTCGTTTTCCGAGCTCTCGGGGTTGGCGACGGTGAAGTCCCAAAGCAGAACCTGCAGGTTGCCCGCCTCGTCCTTGGTGACGTACGAGGCCGGGTCGGTAGACGCCAACTCGGTCGGTCCGAGTCGGTTCAGAAACTGATAGGCAAAGAAGGCTGGCTTTCGGATGTCCTGATAGTTGAGCAGGCCAAAGCCGCCGTGAAAGGGCGTGAAGCGCGGCCCGGCTTCTTCGAAGATGTCGGTGAAGACCCAGTAGGACATGGAATTCGCAGCCGCGCCCGACTTCTTGAGCTTCTCGAGGATGAACGAGGCGCTGTGATAGGTGTCGTGGATCGGGTCGGACGGCGTATACGACGCGCTCCACTCGGTAAAGTGCAGCTCGAGCTTGGGCAGCGGCGAGGCCGCGATTTGCTCGCGCATGCGGAGCACATTGCCGTAGATGCTGCGTGGATTGTGCGAGAGGATGGTGCCCGCATTGCCGGTTTCATCCAGGTGACCCACGTCGACCGCGTAGTCGTGGGTGGAGGCAAAGTCGACCGGCACATGGTTGGTTGCGCAGTAGTCAATGAATTCAGGCAACCAGGCGCAACCCGCAGTGGCCGGGCCGCCCACCCGGTAAGCCGGCGAAACGCTCTTGATCGCGCGCGCGGTGTGCGCGTACAAATCGAAGTAGTCCTGCTGGGTACCGGCGAAGAACCCAGCCAGGTTGGGCTCGTTCCACACTTCGAAGTACCAGGTGCGCACCTCCGCCTCGCCGTAGCGCTCGGTGAAATGCCTGACCAGCGAGCGAATCAGGTCGTCCCACTTCTTCGCGTCCTTGGGCTTGGTGACGTTGCCCTTCCACCAGAAGATGGTCTTGCTGCCGCTGGCGAGGGCGCCTGGGCAGAAGCCAAGCTCGACGAACGGCTTCATGTGGATGCGCTGGAGGAAATCATAGACCTCGTCGATGTACTGCCAGTTGTACTCCGGCTTGCCGTCCTTATCCTCGCGGTACACCCCCATGTCGTCGCCAAGCAAGCCGTGCATGCGAACGTAGGTGAAGCCACACTCCTGTTTCACGTAGGAAAGCTGGCGCTGCCAATCGGCGCGCAGTCCCTCCGCGACCCGCCCGGCCCCGACACAAACCTTGGGCGTGGAGGCAAGTGGGCCCTTGACCACCCGTACGTCGGCGGATAGGACGCGGTCGGCCGGAGGCGCGGACTTGGCCGCCGTTGCGGAAAAGACGATGGCGAAGAGACTCGGGATGAAGCGGGTCATGAATCAGACCGTATCAGATTAGGGCAAGAGCGCGCGCCGGCTGCGGCGACACGACACCACCCCACGCTGTTTGCTGGAAAGCCGTCGCCGATGGACTTGAAGCCGTGTAGCGCATCGGCTTTGGTGTCTAGAGGCACGCGTTCAGGGTAGCGTTGCCTGGCACGCCAGCGAGAGCACCAGCAAGGAAGGCTGGTTCAGAACAAGGGACGACCTGCGGACCCCGAGTGGTGGATCGGCGGCGCTCGCGGCGATCTCGCGATCCTCGAAGTGTGTTCGCTGAACGCTTATGGCCCGGGCGGGTGGTGCGCGCCAAGTGCGAAGCTCGCCCCCCCGGGGTTTCCATCTAGTGAATCGGCGTTGCGTCCTTGTTGTGCTTGAAGTACTCAGCGGTGAGCTTTTCCATGAGCTTGTCGCGCTGATCGTACAGGCGCTTGAGCTTGCGCGGCTTCTTGCGCGCCAGCGCGTAGTGCGTGAGCAGCGGCAACGCCACCGTCGAGTCGACGTACGCCACGACGGCATCGGGAAGCTGTTCCGGGTCGATCTTGCCCCAGCTCACCGCCTCGGACGGGGTGGCGCCGGAAAGGCCGCCGGTGTCGGGCCGCGCGTCGGTGCACTGCAAGAAGTAGTCATGGCCCGCTTCCTTGATCCGTAGGACCTCCTGAATCTGCGGCTCGGTCTGCAGGATGAAGTTCTTGGGCGAGCCGCCGCCCATCAGGAGGACGCCGGTCTT
>CAZBIU010000086.1:5814-21022 GCA_964491625.1 uncultured Myxococcales bacterium | reverse complement strand
TGGCGCAGAGGACCAGCTTGTCCCGGCCTTGGTCCACGCGGTGCTGTTCGTCGGGAAGAAGGTCGGAACGAATCAGGCCGGCAGTTTCGTCGTCACCCCTTGCTTCGCAAACCGACAGCAGGGCTTCGAGCCGTGCGGCGGCGGCACCACCGAGGGTCAGCAGACCCGCGGCTGAGCGCTCCTCGTTGGTCTGCAGCGAGCGCAAGAATGCGAACAACTTGGAGTAGCCACCCTGGCGTGGGTCGTACGATCCCGGCGCAAGACCCAGGGCGGACAGGCGATCTTGCAGCTTGTGGAACTGGCGCGCGTGCACGCCGCACTGGTTTCCGAGCAGCATCTTCATCTCCAGCGACTCGCTGTCGACGATCCAGATGGCCGCGGCCTCGATAGCCTCGATGGCCAGCCTTGATTCGAGGCGCAGCATGTCAGCGATGCTGGCACCGTCGCCTGCCAGCGCGGGCAGGTAGCCAGATGCGACCAGGCCGCGGAAGGATTCCTGGTTCTTGAATTCGATTTCGGACACGAACGCGTCAGGGGTAACCATGGGGCGGCCGGATCCTTGTACCCCCGGCCGCCGTCGTCAAGGAGAAGTGTCTACGGCCCTCCCCACAGAACCGAAACGCGGGAAGGCACGGAAACGCGGGAAGACATGGAAACTCTCCCAGGGCTTCCACATCAACGGTTTGACATACCTGCCGAGGGTTCCTACCCTTGCTCGGCCGTGATATCTCGCTCGTGGAACTGCCGGCTCGTGCCGGTCCTGGTCGTGTCGTTGGCGTCGGTGGCCGCGCTGGCCCAGCCCGAGGGGTGGCCGCCCATCCTGCCGCTGGCGGAGGTCCGGCCCGGGATGATCGGGGAAGCGCGCACGGTGTTTCAGGGCACCACGCCCGAGCCGTTCAAGCTGCGGGTGGTGTCCATCCTGCGCGACTTTCTGCCCAGGCAGGACATCATCCTGGTGCGTGCCGAGGATCCTCGGGTCGAGGCGTGCGGCATCGCCGCCGGGATGAGCGGCAGCCCGGTCTACATCGATGGCAAGCTGGTCGGCGCCATCGCCTACGGCTGGTCGTTCGCAAAAGAGCCCCTGGCCGGGGTCACACCCATCGAGGCGATGCTTGCGCAGCGGAGCCGTCCCGACCGGCCGCCCGATCCCTACCAGTCCGACGCGAAGCTGCCATCGGTCGATGGGCTCTCCGATGCATCCACTCCCCGCCTTCTGCCGGTCGGCATCCCGCTCGCGGTGGCGGGCGCCTCCGATGCCTCGCTCGCGTACCTCGACGAGCAATTGCACGGCTCCGGCCTGCATCCAGTGCGCGCGGGCGGCGTGGGAAGAAAGCGCGCCGACAGCCAGGTGACCCCTCTGCTCGCGCCGGGGTCGGCTCTCGGGGTCGCTCTCATCCAAGGCGACATGTCGACCACCGCCATGGGCACCCTGACCTATTCCGACGGCAAACAGGTGTTCGCGTTCGGGCATTCGATGTTCGGCATCGGCGCGGTGAAGCTGCCGATGGTGCTCGGGGAGATCAACGCCATCATCCCCAGCCTCGCCTCGTCGCTGAAGATGTCGTCGCCGGTGGCCGAGATCGGCAGCATCACCGACGACGACAAGAACGGCGTGGTCGGGGTTCTCGGCGAAGTGGCCAACAAGGTGCCGGTGGAAGTTCGCGTGCAGAGCCAGGGCAAGGACAAGCCGCCCTTCTCGGTCGAGCTCGCCCGCCACCGGCGCCTTCTGCCCACCCTCGCCACCATGGCCATCTCGACCGCGCTGTCCGAGGCCATCCCTGACGTCACCGACATGGTCGCGGACGTGACGACGCGGCTTTTCGTGCGCGGATTTGCCCCCATCGTGCTCGACGACCAAATGTTCTCGAACGAGACCCTCGCGCCACGCGTGCTCGCCATGTCGCACGGAATGCACGCGCTTGCCGATTTGCTGGGCAACCCGTTCGGCCCTGCCATCGTCGACAAGATTGAGATTCTCGCCAAAGTCGAATTTCGCACCGCCACCGCCACCATCGTCGGCCTGGCGTCATCGCGCGAGAAAGTCCGCCCCGGCGCGGACCTGCCGCTGCAGGTCACGATGAGGCCCTACGGCGGGGCCGAATTTGTGCAAACCGTGATGGTCAAGGTGCCGCCTTCATTTGCGGGCAAGACCGTGAAGATCGAGGTTGCCGGCGGTTCCCAGGCAAAGCCCGAGGTGCCGCGCGCCGAGGATCTGGCGGGACTTGTAAAGAACCTGCGGGTGTACTTTCCGTCGACCACTCTGGTGGTCAGCCTCGCCACCAGGGACGACGGCGCCTCGCTCAGGGGCAGGCTGATTCACGATCTGCCGCCGTCGGCCCTCGATACGCTGCGATCCGTGAGTCTTTCGCGTCGGGCCGAGTCTATGCCCATGACCAAACAGTTCCCCTTCCCTGGCTCGCACATTCTGGCCGGGCAGAAGGACGTCACCGTGCAGGTACTTTCATATCCAGACAAATAGTCGGGATTGAACACGGGCTGGATAATGCCGGCGATGGGGGCACTGTGATGGCCGACACTTCTGGCCGTCCACGGTCGATGGCAGTATTGCGATGCCCCGCCCGTGTTGTCGAGGAGGTTACCCATGAAGCTCCAGAATACTTCCATCGCTGCTTTGCTCCTGCTCGCCACCTGTGCAGAAGGAACCGAGCCCGAAAGCACCCCAACCGTCGAATCTGCGAAAAGGGAGCTTGGCAAAGTCCCGGCTTCTGAAGTTGCGGTCTGGCAGAAAGTCGGGTCGAGCAATTCGCCCGACGGACGCTACCTACAGGCCGCTGCGTACGACGAAGCTCGCAAGGTCGTCGTCATGTTCGGCGGTATCACTACCTATCCCAGCTCGGGCGCAAGCAGCCTGAGCCAGGACACCTGGGAGTGGAGCCCCGCCACCGGCGAGTGGACGAAACGGACGCTTGATGCGGCCAAGCCGGATCCGCGTTCCGGCGCTGCCATGGTGTACGACTCGGCCCGAGCCAAATTCATACTGTTCGGCGGCCGCGCCGGAAGCGGGTTCAATTTGGAGGATACCTGGGAATGGGACCCAACCACTGGGGCCTGGACCGACGTGGGCGCCACCGGCCATCCTTCGGCGCGAAGCCAGCACGCCATGGTGTACGAAAAGTCTACCGGCAAGGTCCTGTTGTTTGGCGGCGGCCGCAGCACTCCGAGCTCGTCCGATGGTTCGGGTGTATCGATCTCGCTAGGCGATACCTGGGAGTACGATCCGGCGACCAACGCGTGGGCTTCGCTCACCGCGACCTCTTCGCCCTCGGTGCGCAACGACAGTGCCCTGGTCTGGGATTCGGGACGTAACAAAGCTGTGCTCTTCGGCGGCATCCAAACCGATATCGCTTCGGCCACGGGCGTCCCCAAGCAGGATACCTGGGAATGGGATCCCAGAGCGGGCACCTGGACCGAGCGGACCTCGACAGGGAGCAAGCCGTCGCAGCGCTACGGCCATGCCATGGCCTTCGACGGAACCCGGAAGAAGGTGGTCCTGTTTGGAGGTTGGGACATGAGTACCGGGTTGGCCAAGAGCGACTTGTGGGATTGGGACCCCACCACCGGGATCTGGACCCAACGGCTGACTGGTGCCGAGACAGGTCTGCCGACCGGGCGTATGTACGCCTCGATGGTTGCGGACGACGCGCGCGACCGCATGATTGCCATCGGCGGCGCGCTTGTCTCGGGATTGGTCGGTCCAACCGGGGCGGGTGGCAGCATGATCAGCGCCGACGCTGCGGTCGTGCGCCTGGACATGGCCTTTGCGCCGTCGCCCTCGCGAGAGATCTGGGAGCTGGATCCGGTCACACCTGCGTTCAGTGACAAGACGCCACCGCTTGACGTGCCGACAGCCCGTTACAGTCAAGCCATGGCCTACAACCCCGCGACCGGCAAGACATGCGTCTTCGGCGGCAGTGACACCTATTCCGGACAAATCCTGGGCGACTATTGGGAATGGGATGGCCAGACCTGGGCGCAACCGCCGATGGGCGCACTTCCACCGGCCCGGGCCTCGGCGGCCATGGCTTTTGATCCGGCGAGAAAGTCGATGATTCTCTTTGGCGGCGTCGGCGACTACGCGACCAACGCCAGCGCGTTTGCCGACACGTGGGAGCTGACCAGCGCAGGCAAGTGGGTTCAATTGAATCCAGTCAACAGCCCAGACGGGCTCATGGGTGCCGGCATGGTGACTGACACAACCCGAAAGAAGATCCTTCTCTTTGGTGGATCGATCATTCCCGACTACTCGCAGCCGATATTCAATTATGACGACATCGTCCGCAACGAGATTTGGGAGTGGGACGGTGCCACTTTGACCTGGACCAATCGCACGCCGCCGGAAACTAGCAATGTGGCCCATCATCAGCAGAACCCCTCCATCGCCTACGACGAGGGTCGCCAGAAGCTGTTCCTCTACGAAGCGCTGAATTACGGAGGGTCCCTAAGCTCGTTCTTGGAATGGGATCCGGTCACGGGGGGCTGGGCGACCCGGGACACGGGTGACATGCTTGACTATGGGGGCGGCTACCCATTGGTCGCCTACGATTCCGTGCGCCGGCGCGAAGTGCTCCTCAGCGGCGCTTATTCCACCACCGGGCAGGAGGAGACGTGGGAGCTCGACACCGTGGGGCCAACCTGGTACGTGCGCAGTCTGCCGGTCTCGCCAGCCAATCAGTATGGCGCCAGCATGGTGTTCGATAGCAACCGCGGCGTCGTAGTCTACTTCGGGGGCCAGGGCGCCATTTCTACGAACGGCGCCGCCGCCGAGACGTGGGAATACCGAGTGACCGGTTGGGGTAACGGCGAAGGTTGTACGGCCGCCAGCGCAAGCCAGTGTGCCAGCGGATACTGCGTGGACGGAGTCTGTTGCGAGGTCGCCGCATGTACGGGTGCATGCAAGTCGTGCGGCGTTCCCGGCTCGGAAGGCACGTGTGTGCTGGCTAAGGCGGGAACCGAAGTTGCCGGCAGTTGCGCAGCCGGCAAGGCCTGCGACGGCACCGGCAATTGCAAGTCCACGAGCAGTTCGCCCTGCACGAGTGGCGCCGAGTGCGCGTCGGGTTTCTGCAGCGATGGCGCCTGCTGTGATTCCGCGTGCACGGGGCCTTGTGTGGCGTGCAATCAAGCGGGCCGCGCTGGCCAGTGTACCCCCTACCAGGCTGGCACCGATCCGCAGAATGAATGCGGCCAAGGCACCGGTGCGTGCAAGTCCACTTGTGACGGGGCCGGCAATTGTGCGTTTCCACAATACTCGGTGTCTTGTGGAAACTGTCTGACCTGCGATGGCTACGGTTCCTGTTCCAACTATGACTACAAGTGCTCTTATGGCCTCCCCGACGCAGGTCCTCCGTTTGTGCCGGACGCCGCGCCCTACCCGGGCGTCGACGCGCGCCCGGATGCCGGCGCCGGCGGGGGCTTCGGCACAGGGCAAGGTGGTGTTATTGGACTCGTTGACGGCGGCCCAAGGTCTTCGGGTGGCAGCGGCGGCACACGAAGCGACGCCAGCGCCGGCGCCCCTGGCAGCGACGCCGCCGCGGGCAACACCCCAAGGTCCGACGGCAGCGCTGGCAGCATTCCAGGCTTCGGCGGCAATGGCGGCGCTGGCAACATTCCGGGCTTCGGCGGCAATGGCGGCGCGGTGGTGGTCGGACTCGGCGGCAGCGGTGGCAGCGTTCCGAGCGGCGCCGGCGGCAACTTTGGCGTCAGTGGCAGCGACAGCGGCCCCGCCGATGCTGCCGTGAACACGAACCTCCACAAGGGAGGCTGCAACTGCGACGTCGCGAAGTCGGGAGCCGGCACGCGAGGCTTCAAAGCGTGGGCGCTCGCCGCAGCCCTCGCGCTTGTGCTTGTGCGCAAGCGACGCCGGCAAAGCTGACCTTTGCGCCTCACCAGGCGCGACAACCTCCGCCGCCCGCGAACCTGCTACTTCACCACGCGCAATTGCGGGCGGCGGCGGCGCGAGTGCAAGTGAATTTGCATGTCGTCTGCTGCAAAAGCCTCCTCGGAAGGAACTGCACGCAACCAGGGCTCCGGTTCGTTGACTGCAAAACTGTTCTTGCGCGAGCGTCGCTCGACCGGCAATTCGACCATGCCCATGTCTGTCGGCGTTGCCAAAGCCACGTCGCCGGGGATGTCTTCCCGGTAAAGAACGCCACAACCATTGGTGCAGGTGACCGCGTAGACCGCCGACCAGGGGACGTAGGTGCGGTGGGGAATTCGTGAGAAGGATAGGGTTGCGCTGATGCCCGCGTCGGTCACCTCCAAATCCGCAATAGCAATCGGCATGTTCCGACCATATTGCAGCACTAGGTGTGCGTGTGACGAAAAAGGCGCTGGTACAACCACGCCGGGACTTCTGGCATCCAAGTGCAACGAAGCCCATCCCTCCCGAAGCAGCGCAAGGAAGGCGTCTCGTTTTGACGGTCGTTCGCTATCGTCCATTGCTCGGCCCCAACCAGACAAGTATTGCCGGTTCCTTGTTGTACCCTTACCGATAACAGCTTGCCAGACCAATTGCTCCGCCTTGCGGGGTGCGCTGCATCCTGAGGGCGCCGCTCACACGAAGGGGGGGATCATTGACAACACGCGGCACCATGGCGCTGCCAAGAACTCCGGACGGGAGCCCCGCGAGTCGATATAATGCCTCTATCTTGGCAGCCGACATGAACCGTCCGAACCTGTTTGCCCCCTCGCCGCCGCCGCCGGCCCAACCCCCACCTCGAGCCCTCTCCGGTTGGCGCGCCCGCCTGGCGAGCGATCCGATCCCACGCCTTTTGCGCGAGGGAACGCCCAGCGTGTTGGCCCGCGTGCGTCGCGATCTGATCGACGACAGCGAGGCGCCCGCCGCCGACGAAATCGCTGCTTATCCCGAGGTGAAGGTGCTTCTGCGCAAGATGGAGAAGGACGGCAGCTTCGCCCCCAAGGCCGCCGACAAGGAGCTGGGCGGGGCGAAGTTCGCGAAGTGCCTGGCCACCGTGCGTGCTCTTGATCGCCTGGCCGACATGGGCCTGCGGATCGAACCCGACACCAAAGTGGCCGGTGAACTGCGCAAAACGGCCGACTTCGTTCTCGACTCGCAGGAAAGCGCCGGCGGAATCGGCGATCTGACCCTCGCGGATACACCCAAAGGCCGCGGCAAGGTCGTCGCCCTGCACTTCCACGGCTGGGCTCTGTCGGCCCTGTGCCGCGCGGGATTCGAAAACGACCCTCGGGTGGAGAAGGGATTCCGCTTCCTGCTTTCGCTACGTCAGGACGATGGCGGCTGGGCATGGCGTGGCGTGCGCACCGATTCCGCGGCGCGACCGTCGAGCCACTTGGTCACCGGCATGGTACTGCGCGCATTCGCATCGTCGAAGGAACGGCGCGGATCGCGCGAGGCCCGTCGCGCAGGCGAGCTATTGGCCACGCGATTCCTGCAGCCCGATCGCTACGAGGATCGCAAGGCGCCCTCGTATTGGGAAATCCTGAGCGAGCCACGCTTTTACACCGACGTGCTCGACGCGCTCGATACCATCACCAGCATTGGCCTCGGCAAGGAGAACTCGGGCGTGCGCACCGCAGAAGCCTACTTGCGTTCGCGTCAGTGTAAGGACGGGCTGTGGTATCCGGGCGTGCCGGTGAAGGGTGAAAGCGCGCTCTCCCGCGGGCCGGCCAAGCCGAGCGCCAAGACCAGGGACAGCAAGGAGGTCGCGGACGCCATTGGACTGACGTTGCGCGTCCTGGTCGTGTTGAGGAAAATCAACTAAGACAAGGGACGTGCCCAAGTACACCCTATCCGACGTGCGGTCGATCCACGATCTTCCGCTTCCTGAGCTCATTTTCCGTGCGCAAGAGGTGCATCGCCAGCACCACAGGCCCACCGAGGTTCAGTTGTGCTCGCTGCTCTCGGTGAAGACCGGTGGCTGCCCGGAGGACTGCGCGTACTGCCCGCAGTCGAGCCACTACGACACCGGCGTGGCCCGAGAAAAGATGCTGGCGGTGGACGATGTGGTCCGCGCGGCGTCGCGCGCGCAGGCCGCCGGCGCCACCCGGTTCTGCATGGGCAGCGCGGGCCGCAACGCCCAGAACGGCGAGGCCTTTGACAACATCTTGGCCATGGTGCGCGGCGTGCGCGGGCTCGGCATGGAGGCGTGTATCACGCTTGGCATGCTCACCGACGAGCAGGCCGATCGCCTGGCCGAAGCAGGCCTCAACGTCTACAACCACAACGTCGATACCTCGCGCGAGTTCTACGGATCCATCATCACCACGCGCACCTACGACGATCGCCTGGCCACGCTGGCGCGCGTGCGCAAGGCCGGGATCAAGGTCTGCAGCGGCGGCATCGTCGGCATGGGCGAATCCGTCGACGATCGCTGCGGCATGCTGGCCACCCTCGCGAATCTGGATCCGCCCCCGGAGAGCGTGCCCATCAATGCATTGGTTCCGGTGAAGGGAACACCGCTCGCCGGCCAGCCGCCGGTGGATCCTTTGGAATTGGTTCGCGTGCTCGCCACGGCGCGGATCCTAATGCCCAAGTCGCAAGTGCGCTTGTCCGCCGGACGAACCGCGATGTCGCGCGAGGCGCAGGTGCTGTGTTTTCTCGCCGGAGCCAATTCGTTCTTCTTCGGCGAAAAGCTGCTGGTTACCGGCAACCCCGACGTGGATGCCGACCAGAAGCTGCTGCGCGACGCCGGTATGAAGCCGGCGCCGCCGTTGCACTGATAGCGGAAGCGGCTAAAGACGGGCGTCGGCTCCGTTGGCCGAAGCAGCTCGGGAAGTCCAGCTACGGCGCTGCAATCCGGGGCGTGCCAGTGCCGGTGTGGCACCCGTTGCAAGCGCCCGACGATGCCGAGTTGTTCGGCATCTGTGATTCGCCGTTGGAGTCGCGCACGCGAATGTCCGCGCCCGCCAGGTTGAGGCTCGATCCCGAGTAGTGGAAGTTGCCGTCGCTGCCCGAGAACACCGAGACGAACTGGCCGCTCGTAGGCTTGATGCCAATTTCAACTTGCGGCTTGGGCTTGCCGCTGGAATCGTACACGGTCCCGCCGAAGGCGAAGCCGTGGTTGTGGCACGAGCTCATGCAGTCCTGTCCCGTGTTCATGCCGCTCGACCCGGTGGTGGCGGTATAGGCGTTCGGCCAGAAGGTCGACGAGGTCGTGCCGCCAGCGCTGGTCGCACCACCGGCGCTGGTTGCGCCGCCCGTCCTTCCCCCCGTCGCGCTCAATCCACCAGATCCGCTCCCACCCGCGCTGGTCGAACCACCCTGGCTCCTACCGGCACTGCCGCTATCGCTCGCTCCCGAGTCGGGGCTGCCGCCGTTGCCACTCGATCCGGCACCACCTCCCGTACCCTGGCTCCCGCCGCCCGACGAGGTGCCCCCACTGCCGACGGTTCCTCCTTTTGCCGAGGTACCGCCCAAACCCGGGCTGCCACCCGAGGCCAAGCTGCCCCCTGCTGCAGAAGCTCCACCTGAGGCCAAGATCCCGCCGGACGCGGAGCTGCCACCGCTGGCGGAGCTCCCTCCCGCCGCAGAAGCGCCGCCTGAGCCCGAGCTCCCGCCCGAGGCCGCGCTGCCACCGCCGGCGGCGCTTCCCCCGGTCGCCGAGTTGCCGTCCGAGCCCGAGCTTCCGCCAGCGGTCGAGCGCCCACCCTCGCCGGACCCGCCGGAGGCGGAGCCACCCGTACCGCCGGTTCCCGCGCTCCCCGCTGGGGTGTCGGAGCTGCAGCCCAGGTAGAAAGGCACTGAAAAGAGCAACACCGCGGTCGAAGCCACGCGCAATCCGTTCATGTTTTCTCCTTGCCGGTCGTTTGCGTCACTGGCTAGTACCGCGAGCCCCGAACTTTATGGCAGCCACGCGTCGCAGTATTGCAAGAATAGAACAATTCCGGACCATGCCGGTCGGATTTTCCCCAAGGCCAACGCCGGGGGCCAGCGACATCGGCAGTCCCGGCGCGCAATCATGTCGGCCGAGGCGCCACGCAACCGCGGCGGCTGACGCCGGCATTCGGCCAGAATCAGCTAAACGAGCAGATGTACTCGGCGATGTCGGCAGGTACGGCGATTGTGAAGCCGCTCTTGCCAGGCACCTTGAAGGCAGTTCCGGCGCCAAAGTCCTTCCATGCCTCGCTGCCGTCGAGCTTGACCCGACAAGTACCGGCGACGATTTCCATGGTCTCGGGCGCGTCGGTGCCGAAGTGGTATTCGCCGGCGTAAATGAGCCCGAGGGTTTTCTTGGACCCGTCGGCCAGCCTGATGGTGTGACTTACAACCTTGCCGCTGAAATAGACGTTGGCCTTGGCGACCGCGGTGACGTTTGCGAACTCGCTTGGGATGGACATGGCGAGGACACTGCCATTGCGTCCCCAGGTTCGCAACCGCGAAGCGGCGCGGCAGCTACGCGCGGTGCTCTTGCCCGCGGATCAAGCGCTTGAGGTTGTCCTTGTGGCGAAGGGTAACCAGCGCGGCGATGGCGATCCCGAACGCGAAGCGCGGGGCGGTGCCGAGGTGGTAGAGCCACAAGAACACGGGAAAGGCGGCCATCGCCGCCAGCGAGCCAAGCGAGACGAAGCGGAAGACGCCGTACACGGCGAGGAAGACGCCCAAACAGGATAGGGTAGCCAAAGGCACCAGGGCCAGACCCGCCCCCAGCGAGGTCGCCACGCCCTTGCCGCCGCGACCGCCAAGGAAAATCGAAAATGCCTGGCCGAGCACGGCCGCAAGACCGACCAGCGCCGGCAGCCACGGCTCCAGCGCAAAATGTTCGGCGAGCAGGACGGGCAGGGCGCCCTTGCCCGCGTCGATGAGCAGCACGAAAGCCGCCCAGTGTTTGCCGAGCGCGCGACCGACGTTAGTCGCCCCGATGTTGCCGCTGCCGACTCTGCGCAGATCGATGCCCTTGGAACGGGCCACCATCACGCCGGTGGGGAACGAACCCAAGAGGAACGCGGCGGCCATGGCAAGAAGGATGGTCATCGGTGCCTATCCTAATCTATCTGCTGCCAGCGATGGAACGAGCGGCGAGACGATCACCTAGCAGGTGGTGGTCGACCCGACATCCTGGTAAAAACGGGCGCGTGGAAAAGGCCGACCGAGACGACCTCGATGCCAAGCTTGCCAAGGCTGCGTTTCTGTGCGACTTCGTGGCGGTTCGCGAGCTTCTTGCCCAGGGCGCCGACCCCAACGTACGCGACGGGGAACTGCGCGCGCCGCTACACCAGGCGGTCCTAGGCGGCAGTGTGGGCCTCCTCGGTCTTCTCCTCGAATCCGGGGCCGACCCGAACGCCAAGGACAACCAGGGATTCACGCCGCTTCACTTTGCCGTGCAGGAGTCCCTGCCCGAGATCGCGCGCATCCTGGTCGGGCGAGGCGCGGACCCCAACGCCGTCGACGAGGACGGTAATTCGGCTCTCCATCGCGCCATCTTGTCGGGGCGTGGTCGCGATGACATCGCACGCATGCTGCTCGACAGCGGCGCGCGCGCCGACCTGGCGAACCACGAGGGCCAGACGCCGCGCGACCTGGCCGAACGGCTCGGCAGCCTGCTCTTCTCCGCGAACTAGCGATGGCAAGGCGCAGGCCCAGGGCAGCACGACCCAAGACTTCGGAAGCCGTGGTGGCAAGCGCCGGGGTGACTGCGCCGCCGGCCGGCGGCGGCGTTCTTTTCCATCGGCGTGACCTCGTCGCGCCGGGCGTGGCATTCCTCGGACTGCTCGTCCTCTATGTGGCGACCCTGGCGCCGTCGGTGGTCGGCGGTGACAGCGGCGAGCTCATTGCCTCCTCGCTCACCGGCGGGGTTCCCCATCCGCCGGGCTATCCGCTGTTCGCGCTCCTGGCGCGGTTCTTCGCCGCACTGCCGTTGGGACACTCGCCGGCCTGGCACGTGAATTTGCTTTCCGCCGTGTCGACCGCAGCGGCCGGCGGTCTCCTGTGCGCGGTGGTTCTGCTGTGGACCCGCAACGCGGCGGCGGCGCTGGCGGCGGCGGCGCTGTTCGGGACCAGCTCGCAGATCTGGCTGCACGCCACCTCGGCCGAGGTCTTCGGGCTCAACCTGATGTTCGAAGCCCTGGCCTTCCTACTTTGGCTCGCTATTGAACGCACCTGCCGCCGCGGGTTGGTCTTCGCGCTGGCCCTGTCGTGCGGCCTCGCCATGTGCAACCACCACACGTTCGTCTTCGTGGGCGCGCCACTCGTTCTGCGCTCGCTTTGGGTTGCTCGGCGCCAGCTCGGCCTGCGCGGTGTCGGGCTGGCTGTCGCCTTGCCCTTTCTGGGTCTTCTGCCTTACCTCTACCTGCGGGTTGCGTCGGCGTCGGACGCGGCCGTGTCGTGGGGCAACCTTCGCACCGTCGACGACCTCATTGGCCACGTGCTCCGCCGCAATTACGGCACCTTTAGCATGGGCAAGGCGTCCGCGGGCGGCGCCTTTGTCGAAGAGGGAACCTTCTTTCCAACCCTCTGGCATATGGGGGCGCTTGCCACCGTGCGCCTGTTGTGGATCGGCCTGCCCCTGGCGGGGCTCGGCTTTTTCGGCGCCTTTAGGGACAAGCACGAACGGAAGCTCATCTCGGTACTGGGGCTGGTGTTGGGCTTCTACGTCCTTGCCTTCTGCGCGCTTTCCAATCTTTCCACCGCTCAGCCGCTCTACCTGACGGTGCTCTCGCGTTTCTTCATGCAGTCGGATGGCATGCTGGCCATCGCAACCGGGCTTGGGTTCGCCAAGCTCGTGCAGCTCGCGGGCGCGCGCTGGCCGGGCATCGCCCGTCGCACGTACCTTGGACACGGTTGCGCCGCCGTCATCTTCGCCGCCGGTGTTGCGGCGCACGCAGGCTTCGCCGATCAACGGCACAACACGGTCTTCTCGGACTTCACCACCACCGCCTTCGCCTCCCTGCCACCCAACGCGATCGTCATCAGCATGGGCGACCACCTGACCGGATCGGTCTTCTACCTACACGAGGTGGAGAAGCTTCGACCCGACGTCATTCACCTAGACCGCGAGCTGCTCGGCACCTCGTGGTACCCCGAGCGCAAACGGCGCTTGCATCCGGATTTGTATCTGCCGCCGGGCGGGTACGGTCGGCACGGCTACGCCATCAAACAGTTGCTCGACGGTAATCCACGGCGACCGGTGGTGGTGATCGATCACATCGATACCTGGGACCAAAGCTGGAAGGACGGCTACAAGCTTGCCAGCAACGGCGTGGTCCATCCGCTGGTGCCCGCTGCGCAGTTCCCCAGCTTTGAAGAATGGGCCAAGCGCGATCGGAGGGCGCTCGGCAACTACGACGTGACGCCGGCCCTGGCGGCCCGCGTGGGCTCCTGGGAACGAGCGCTTGGCGAGCTGGTCTTGGGAACCCAGGGCGGGCGCGCGCACCTGGCGCTGGTATTTAGCCACGAGCGCGGAAACGATCCGGTGGCGGCTCGCATGGCGGTCAACTTGCTTGAGGATCTGATCGCCAAGACCGGAGGCGACGTGAGGTTGGGGATTGCTCGGGTTCCCGGCCTGCCCGCCATGGACCTCAGCGCGATGATCTGGAAGGACCTGGGGATCGGCTACGAGATACTGAGCCGGGCGGACGCATCGTACCTGCCCAAAGTCGCGCTGGCCTTCGAGCGGTTCGTCGAACGCGCTCCCACCACCGACGCCGACCTGCCGGCCGCGCGCAAATACGTCGCCGAGCATCGTGCGAAGCGCTGACGCCGCGACAACACAATTCCGGCGGGGAATATGCAAAGCCACCGGCTCCACTGATACACTCTCCCTTGTATGCGCCATGTCGTCCGGGTCGTTGCCCTGATTGGTGTCCTCGTTGCCACGCACGCGCTGGCGCAGGAGGAGGTCATCACCGACATCCAGGTGAGGGGTGCGGTCCGCACCGAGGAGCAAACGGTTCGCAGTATTGCCGGGATCCATATCGGCGATCCCATGCATTCGGACACCCTCGACACCGGCCGCGAGCGACTTCACACCTCGGGCCTGTTTGCGGAGGTCAACGTGTATTGGGAACCGCACGGTATCGGCGTGCGGGTCGTCATCGTGGTCAAAGAGAAGTTCCCCTGGGCGCCTGTGCCCACGTTTTCGTATTCGCCGGGCGACATTTCCGCCGGCGGCGTGATCGCGCACGGCAACCTCTTCGGCCTTGGCAAGCGCGGGCTCATTGGCGGAAGGATCTCGACCGTCAACTCGGGCGCCGTGGCCGTGTACGAGGATCCCGCCGTGTTTGGCTCCTGGGGCTTCTTCACCGTCAAGGGCAAATACCAGGCACAGATCATTCCCGAATACGCCAACGCCAATACCGCCGACATGCCCCTTGCGCCCATGCGGGACACCAACCTGCGCACGTATGGATTCGAGCTAAACGCGGGTGTGGCCTGGTTCCGTCGGGTGCGCACCTCCGTCGGCTGGACGCTGGACCAAAACAACGTGTTGTCGTCGCAGCCGGATTCCGGCAACCTGATCGCATTGGGTGCCGTTCCTCCCTTGCCGGCTGCCACCACCTTCACCCGCATGAGACGGGGCAGCGCCTCCGCCAACCTCACTTTCGACTTTCGTGCCCGCGAAGGCGCGATCATGTACGGCAACTCGCTTGGGTTCGGGTTCGAGTACGGCGCGCCTCGCTGGGGTAGTCAGGCGAACCTTTGGTATTGGAAGGCGGCGGCTTCCTACGAGCACGGGATCCGCTTCTTCCGCTGGCACAACCTGATCGTCCGAGTGGGCGGCGTCGCCGGTGAGAACCTACCCCTTTGGTCGGAGAACTCGGCGGGCGGGACCAACCTACGCGGCTATCTCTACCATCAATTCCAGGGCGACACGCACTTGAGCTCGCAGCTCGAATACCACTTTCCGCTGTTCAGCTTGTGGGGGCTCGACGTGCGCGGACTTGTCTTCAATGACACCGCGGCGATCTGGTGGCGCCAGTTACCCCACGAGGTCGATCTGGGCAGCGGCATGGTCTACGAGGCGCGCGGCGACGGCCGTCAGTTCCTGCCGCCCGAGTATCTGCAACCGGGCTTCAGCGCGAGCCGCGACATCCACACTTCGGCCGGCGCCGGCCTGCGTTTCTACCTGCGCACCGTGGCCATGCCGCTGGTCGGGGTCGACGTCGGCAATGGCCTCGGTACGAAAGACATTCGTGTGATTCTGGTACTCGGGGTGTAGCCGCGTGCGGAGCCGGCCGGCTTTGCCGGCCGCGGAGCCTCGCGGGAGGGTTTGGG
>CAZBIU010000086.1:0-5714 GCA_964491625.1 uncultured Myxococcales bacterium | reverse complement strand
CGCGTGCGGAGCCGGCCGGCTTTGCCGGCCGCGGAGCCTCGCGGGAGGGTTTGGGGAAGGCCTCTGAGGGTTCCCATCACAACCGCCTACCACTTCCCGGTCTTGCGTGCCTCGGCTTTCGGCATCCCGGCCAGCTTGGCGAGGTTTTCTTTGATCTCGGCATCGGGCAGGACGTAGTCGGTGAGCTTGCCGGACAGGTAGGCATCGTACCCGGCCAGATCCATGAGGCCGTGGCCGCTGTAGCTGAACAGGATCACCTTCTTCTCGCCGCTCTCGCGGCACGCGACGGCCTCGTCGATGACCGCCGCGATGGCGTGGCTGGTTTCGGGCGCGCAGATCATGCCCTCGGTGCGGGCCCACACCATCGCGGACTCGTAGCACTTGAGCTGGCCGTAGGCCTTGGGCTCGATCAGGCCTTCGACGATGCCCTGGCACACGAGCGGCGCCATGCCGTGGTAGCGCAAGCCGCCGGCGTGGATCGGCTTCGGAATGAACGCGTGCCCGAGCGAGTGCATGGGCAGAAGCGGCGTCATGCGCGCCACGTCGCCGTGGTCGTACACGAATTCACCCTTGGTCATCTTCGGGCACGCGGCCGGCTCGACGGCCATGACCTTGATCTTCGCGCCGTTGATCTTGTCGTACAGGAACGGGAACGCGATGCCGGCGAAGTTGCTGCCGCCGCCCGCGCAGCCGATGATCACGTCGGGCAGCTTTTCGCCCGCCTTCTTAAGCTGCAGTTTCGCTTCCAGGCCGATGATGGTCTGGTGGAGCAACACGTGGTTGAGCACACTGCCCAAGGCGTAGCGGGTTTGCCCGGTGGTGTCGCTCACTGCCGCCTCGATGGCCTCGCTGATAGCGATGCCCAGGCTGCCGGGGGTGTCGGGCATACTGGCCAGCACGGCGCGACCGGCGTTGGTCTCCGACGACGGGCTGGCTACGCAGTTGGCACCCCACACC
This sequence comes from uncultured Myxococcales bacterium, assembly GCA_964491625.1. Taxonomy (GTDB): domain Bacteria; phylum Myxococcota_A; class Polyangia; order Fen-1088; family Fen-1088; genus Fen-1118. Next base: position 4,757 of record CAZBIU010000086.1, on the reverse strand, counting down.
TGCATCATCATCTTGCGGAAAGGCTTCTGGTCGAAGCTGATGCGCACCATGAAGACCTTGCACTCAAGGCCGATCAGGTTGCACGCAAACGAGAGAGCCGTGCCCCACTGGCCGGCACCGGTTTCGGTGGTGAGTCGCTTGATGCCGAATTGTTTGTTGTACCAGGCCTGCGGAACCGCGGTGTTGGGCTTGTGGCTGCCGGCCGGGCTGACGCTCTCGTCTTTGTAGTAAATGCGCGCCGGCGTCTTTAGGAAGCGCTCAAGGTACACCGCCCGGCGCAGCGGCGCGGGTCGCCAGCGGTACAGGATGTCGAGAACCTCTTCGGGAATGTCGATCCAGCGCTGGCTCGAAACCTCCTGCTCGATGAGGTTCATCGGGAAGACCGGCGCCAGCATCTCGGGCTTGACCGGCTGGCCGTCGGGGCCGAGCGGCGGCAGCATGGGCGTCGGCAGATCGGCGGCCAGGTTGTACCACTTGCGAGGGATCTCGTTCTCGGTGAGCTGGATCTTCACGTTTTCCATGTTTGCATCCTGTCGAAAAAATTGTGTCGCCGCACCCCGCCCTCTCGCGAAGCCGCGATACTAGAAGACCGGCAGCCTCACTCGTAGCAATTTCTCGCGTCACAGCGCACTGGACCAAGGCAACGCGGCTCGTCAGCGTTGAGTTTGGCCCCATCGCCTTCGGCCTGGAGGTCGGCAGGCTGTCCGACGCCACGCTGGTCGGGCCGAGGCTCGCGTTTCGGCTTTAGGCTGCCGGGCCTACCGCGCCGTCGGCCAGCAAATATACTGGCCACACCGTCAAATATAACGGAGTGACCGTTTCGCGATGGCGACCAATCGAGCTCGACCTCGACAATGCCGCTGGGTTTTCGCGATGTTGCCCTCCTGACCATGTACGGCCTAGGAGTTGCAGCGTCTTGCCGCTGTTACTCCAAGCCCTGCTTCGTTCGCGATGGAGGTGTCCGCTGCAATGTCCGCCGCAATCCCAATCCTCATCGGTGCCATACTTCCATACGTCGCATTGATTGGTTTTGTGGCGGGCGTCGTCTACCGGCTGGTCAGTTGGCAACGCCTACCGCAGCCGGCGCCCATGACCCTATATCCCACCCAGGGCTCGGGCTTGGGGCCTCTGCTGAGGGAAGCACTACTCTTGCCCAGCCTGCGGCGAGGCGACGGATCCCTGTGGAAGCTGGCCTGGGTCTTTCACGCGACACTGGCGATTGCGTTCGTCGGGCACCTCCGGGTCGTCACCCAAATCGGCGATCGCGCGCTGGCCGGCCTCGGCGCAGGACCGGGCGCGATCGCGGTGCTCTCGGCAGGGCTGGGAGGCGCGGCTGGCATCGTGCTGCTGATCGCCATTGCTGGGTTCATCGCGCGCCGGCTGCTGGTCCAGCGGGTGCGCGAGATTTCCTCGGCTCCGGACTTCGCCGGTCTGCTCTTGCTCACGGCTGTGATCGCGTCGGGCAACCTGATGCGATGGCTGGGCTCGCCCTCCGAGCTCAGCCTCGCGCGGGCTTGGGTTGGATCCCTGCTGACGCTTTCGCCACATGCGCCACGCAGCGTGCTCTTGCTCGTACACGCCTTTTTCGCCGAGCTGCTGATCCTGTACGTCGCTTGCTCGAAGCTGATGCACTTCGGCGGCTTCTTCTTCACCTTCTCTCTAACCAAGAGGACGGATCCGTGAGCGACGAACAGATCGTGATCAAGTCCATCAACGCGATCAAAAAGGGTCCGCGCGCCCTGCGGCTGTACATGGACCTGTGCGCGAAGTGCGGCACCTGCGCCCAGGTTTGCCCGGTCTACTACGGCAAGCAGGAAACCAAATACAATCCGGCCAATCGCTCGGACCTCGTGCGTGCACTCTACAAACGGCACAACACGCTTGCCGGCCGTCTCTTCGGCCGCCTCGCCGGCGCGACCGACTTCGACCAGTCGACCTTCGAGGAATGGCAGGCGCTGTTCTATTCCTGTACGGCCTGTCGGCGCTGCGCCCAATACTGTCCTTTCGGGATCGACAATTCGGTGATCACGCGCAAGGGGCGCGCCATTTTGGATGCGCTTGGAAAAACCCCGGCGCGGCTGCAGACGGTGGTCAAGACGTCTCTGGAAAAGCGCAACACCGACGGTGCCTCGCCGGAAGCGTTCAAGAACGCCATCGAGTTCATCGAAGAGGAAATGCGCGACGAGCACGGGGTGGACATCCGGATCCCGATCGACGTCGTCGGAGCCGAGTATCTGTACCTGCCTCCGTCGGGCGATGCCCTGGTGAACGTCGAGGCCACCATGGGTATCGCGAAGGTCTTCCATGTGCTCGGCATGGGAGAGCGCTGGACCATGAGCTCGCGTTGCTTCGATGGCGCGAACTATGGCCTCTTTACCGGAAACGACGCGCACATGAAGGCCACCAACAAGCCCAACGTCGACGAGGCCAAGCGCCTCGGGGTCAAGTACCTTCTGATGGGCGAATGCGGTCACGCCTATCGCATTATGAAGCGCATGATGGAACCGGGCGCATGGTGGGGGGCACTTCCGTTCCAGATCATCAATTGTATGGAATGGACCGCAGACCTCATCCGCGCCGGAAGACTGCGATTCGACCAGCGCCAGAATCCCCAGCCGGTGACCTATCACGACCCGTGCAACTTTGCGAAGTCGTGCGGTATCGTCGAAGCACCCCGCGTGATCCTGAAGGCCGCCTGCGCGGACTTCCGCGAGATGACCCCGAGCGGGGCCGAGAACTGGTGCTGCGGTGGCGGAGGGGGACTGTCGGCCATGAACGAAATCCGGGAATTTCGAATGACTGTGTCAGGCGTGAAGAAGCACGAACAGATCAAGGCGACCGGCGCGACCTACGTGGCTGCGGCCTGCGCCAACTGCAAGCGCCAGCTCGGCCAATTGATGGAGCACCACAAGGAAGCCATCACCGTCGGCGGCGTCCACGACACGTTGTCGCGTGCCATCCTGGTCAACGGAAAGCCGGGCAAGCGTAGGTCCTATGAGTCGTAGCAAGCGGGCCCGGTCCACCGGCGTTTTCAACCCGATTCGCTCGACTCGATTGTCATGGACCAAGCAACCCGACCAGGCGAACCTGCCTCAAGCGTTGGTGGTCAAGCCCAAACCGGAGTGCACCGGAGACGGTTTCTGCTCACACTGTGATCGCGCGCGTCGCGCTGCCTGCCGCCGAGCCCAGGCCTAGCACGTCGAGACCTCGACCCACGTTCGTCGGACACAATGGCCTACTTGCGGGCGACTCCAATCACGAGGCGCGAGCTCTTGGCCGGCTTGCTGGGGGCCGGCGGGGTTAGGGTGTCTGAGGTCGCAGGCCTCACCATGCGGTAGGCGCCGATGCCGGGCGTCTTTTCGGCGGGTAAGGCTTCCGCAGGAGCTGCGGCCGGATTCGGACGGTTGGCCACCGTCGGGACCTCGTCGAAAGAATCGCCCTCGTCGTCCGCCGGGGCGCTCTCGCCTCGCGGCTCGGAAGTCGAGGTTTGGGTACCGTGCTTGGTCATGACCCTGAAGTCCGGATCAGAACATTTATATAGTAATACGACGTAAGACAAACCACAACCTATAAACCAAGCAAAATTTCGTGGTCTCGCATTCCCCGGAGCGCTGACGTTCTGTTCCGTTGTATAGCTATGGGCCATGAAGCGGATCGCCTTGCTCTTCGGAATTGGCGTAGTTGCTCTTGGGGCTTGCACGAGCCAGGAGCCCGCAAAACCAGCCCAGCCGCCCGTGCCGCCCAAGCCGGCACCCGTGGCAGAGCCGGCCAAGACGCCCGATGCCGGGGCATCCGATGCCGGGTCGCCCGATGCGCGCCACCTCGGCATGATGGAAAAGTACGCGCTCTGGAAGGCCCAGAAGGAAGCCGATGAGAAGCTGGCCAAGGAGCTGGCTGAACAAGAGTCGACTCGCCTGCGCAAGTTCGACAAGAGCAAGCTGTCCGTGCACGCGAAGCTGCTCGCGTTTGAAAAGAAGACGCGTCTGGACCTCGATGAGGCTGCGGAGAAGCTGAAAGGCAAGCCCGATGCCGCCGCGCAGATGGAAAAGATTGCAGAGAAGTTGCGCAAGCCCATTGAGGCGCAGGCCAAGATCTTGCGCAAGATGGATCCCACCGGCGGCAGTTCCAACATCGGTACCGACCACGACGTTAACCTCAATCTGCTTGCCAACGACTATCCGGCCGCGCTGGCCGCAGCGGCGGCCGGCGATGAAAAGCCGCTGGCCGAGGCACGCAAGGAGCTCGACAAGCGTTTCGACAAGATGGACAAGTGGCTCGCCGAGGTGAAGACCAGCAACGACAAACCCGGCAAGGAAGACAAGGCCGCCGGCCAAGGTGGCAAGCCGGGCAAGGCGAAGAAGAAGGGCAAGAAATAGCAGCGCGCTTGCGCTAGGTTTTGCGGAAAATGGCGGTCTCACAAAAGCAACTACGACAACTGGCAGAGCAACAAGGCACGCCGCTTTTCGTCGTCGATCACCGCGAGATACGGCGCAACTACGCCATGTTTCGCAAGCACCTGCCGCGCGTCCAGGCCTACTACGCGGTCAAGGCCAACCCCGACCCGGCCATCGTGAAGACCCTGTTCGACGTGGGCGCCAGCTTCGATGTGGCGTCCATGCCCGAATTCAATATCGTCCACGAGTACATCAAGAATTGGCCGGCCAGAAAGCGCCAAGACTTCATCTGGGACAAGATCGTCTATGCCAATCCGGTGAAGGACAATCGCACCCTGGCCGACCTGGATCCATACAAGCCGC
>CAZBIU010000085.1:0-21149 GCA_964491625.1 uncultured Myxococcales bacterium | reverse complement strand
GTCTCCCACAACGCCACCATCCACGACTTTGCCGGGGTTGCAGGCGGTCGCCGGGAGGCCCGCGCCGCTTAGCGAGAACGACATGTTGTCGGCATAGGCATCGTTGTTCGAACCGCTGGCGCGAGCGAAGGTCACCACCACGAGTACGGCGCGCGTGCCGGAGGGCACCAATCCTGAGGTCGAGCGGAAGAGAAGGCCCGACACACCCGAACGATCGCTCGACAGGACTGGGCCGATGGTCCCGCTGCCGAGCGCGCTGCCAGAAGCGTTCTGGAATGTTGCGGTCAGGGTAGCGTTGTCGTCCTGCCCGTCCCAACCGCCCAGCCAACCGGACAGCAGATAGGATACGCCGCCGGCGTCGATGGTGCTCGCATACTGACTCACGCTGACGGTCTGAGTGAGGGTCGAGATCGCATCGGCGACTCCGCCCGCGAACAGGTTGCTGCCGCGATCATCCGGTCCAGGATCCGTCGGTCCCGGGTATCCATACGGCGCGCCGTATTGGCCCGCGGTGGCTTCGCCGTCGGCGGTCCAGCCTGGCGTCACGACCGGCGTGCCGTCCACAGAGCCGACCGCAGATTCGGCGTTTCCGTTCACGATGAGGTTGCAGGCGGTACCCGCACCTAGCCCGTCGGCGCCTCCGTCCGCCTTTCCAGCGACGGCATCCGCGATGCTGCTGTCCTTTGCCGCTCCGGTCGTCACGGCGCCGTCGACGCCGCCGTCGCGGTTTCCACCCCCAGCGCTTGAGCCGGTCGGTACCAATGACAACTGGTCGATGATCACGGAATTCGTGCCTACGCACGTGTAGTTGACCATCGTGATGCGGATCTTGTCGAACGTCACCGGCGTGGGAATGACAACACCGCTGCTGTCGAGCAGAGGGCTCAATGCCAGCGTCTGAAAGCCGTTGTCTGTAATGGCATGCCAGCTCGCAGTTCGTTGCATGATGTAGGTCCCGGTCGCCGCCGCGCGATAGTATTCGATGTCCGCAACGACAGCCCCGCCGCTTAGCAGATCAACCTGCAGGCCGGGCCAATTGTAGGTTGTCATGTCCGAGTCGAGCGCCAGGTACAGTTGCAGGGCGTACGCAGCGGAGCTGATGGATCCCGGAAGCTGAAAATCGCGCGAGGTGTACTCCACGGGGCAAGCCATCAAGGTTGTGCCGCTGGCGGTGGTGCGAAGAGCGACGCCCGAATCGTAGGGCGAAACGATCTCGTCGAATGTCATTGTGGGGTTGCTGTTCACCGCGGGCGGAGTCCAATTCGCACGGTCGCCGGCAGCCACCGGATCGAGTACGATCGTCCCATAAGCGCTGGACGGTCCGTCCGAAGGCGCCGAGTCGACGCCACTGCCGCCGTCGCGCTTGCCACCGGCCGTACCGCCGTCGGCCGCTGAACCGAGGTGATCCGGCAGGACCTTGTAGTAGATGCGCGCGGTCACGCGAACCGGGGCAAGGCCCGCAACGCCGGTGACCTTAATATGATACGACGTCGAGTTGTCGCCCGGCTCGTTCTTGGCGGCTTGGTTCACGTACGAATACCAGTATTTGAATCCCTTGGAGCTCTCTTCGGGATGGAAGACGCTGGCGGGCATCTCGTTCATGGCCTGCGGGAACGTCCCCCAACCGGTTCCAAATTCCACGACGGGTGCCGGCTGGACGTCGCCCATGGCGGTGGTCTCGTCGACCCAGCGAAGCTCAAGCAGCATACTCGCGTGCGTGTTCTTGTCGGCGGCGAATTGGTTGCCGTCGCAGATGTAGGTGTCCAAGTCGAAAGATGTCGAAGCATCCACCACGCCCATCTTGCGGATGATGCGATAGTCGGAAGCGTCGACGGACCCGCAGTCGTCAGTGCCGGTCATGGACGTCCCAACCCCAAGGGTCGGCGCATTGAACGCCACCACGCCGTAGCTCGGGTGGTACCAAAGGTCGGCGGTCGGCGCCGCACCCTTGAGCGCTGTCGGAATCTCCGGGCTGGTACTGGTGGCGTTCCCTTGGTAGTGGTTGCATCCGGAAACGGGGCCCAGGCCGGTTGCTGCGGTTGCCTCCTTTTCGAGCAGCGTGTATTGCCCGTTGAAGGTGGCGGGGCTCGGGGCGGCTGCGCCAGCCAGTGCCACGGTCCCGGAGGCCGCCAACGATTGAGGCTGACCGATGGGCGGATTGAGATTGACCTTGATCGGTTTGTCGAAGGTGGTGCTCGCGCCGGGCACGACCCCGCCCAAAAGATCGCTGTTCAGGTATCCCGCGAAGTCCAAGGTTCCGTCGGCATTTTCCTTGATCCAGTATTCGCCACCTTTGCTCGGGTCGTCGGAACGGGTGGTCGCCAGACGATCGTAGGCGACCCCGCCGATGGTCTTCTGTCCCACCACTGCCGTGTCCTGCGCCACGCTGATGTTCGGGAGCAGCGGGTTGCTGACCGTCACCGTGGAGTGCAGGCGCGTGGTCGCGGTCTTGGGGCCGTAGGGGGCGTGCTCGCCGTCGAAGCTGCTCCCGCTGCTGCCTCCGCCGCATCCGACCAGAGCCACGGCCAAGCAGAGGTTCAAGCAGACACACCGAGCGCGGACGACAGTACATGTTTTCATCATTTCAGCTCTCCTTAGCGTGAATACGACGAGACCGCCCCAAGCGCGCACAACCGAGCACGCATTGTAACACAAAACCAGCGCCGGATTTTGAGCTTGGCTACGGGCTCTCCCACCGTCCCGAATGCGAGGACCTGAACAGGGCGTCGATTACCCGCATGTTGGCAATTGAATCCTCAATGGGGACCGGGACTTCCGCTCCGACTCCCACGCCGCCTTGGATCGCCTCCGCGAATCTATCGCAAAGCAAACGCCACTGGTTGCAGGCCGCAAAGCGCACCTCTTCGACCGCTTCTTGAGTTCCCCGGTGCAAGACCAGGCGGCTGTCCCGGTCGTCGGGCATGCTCCACGGAATCTCGATTTCGATTCGGCCGCGCGTCCCAAAGATGTCAAGCGCCTGATGTGGCACCAGTTGCATCGAACAGGTGAAGGTGGCGTGCCCGCGCGCAAACTCAAGAATCGCGGAGGCCATCCGGTCCACGCCGAAGCGCGCATCCATATCGAGAAGCCCCAATACCCGAACCGGCTCGGCCTCGAAGATGAAGCGCGACATCGTGATGGGATAGAAACCGATGTCGAGCAGGCCGCCGCCGCCGATGCCAGGCTGGTTGCGCACGTTGTCCGGCGAATCGTTGAAGAAGGAAAAGAACCCGTTCATCGCACGCAGCTCGCCGATTCGCCCCTCACGAACCAAGGCGCGCGCGCCGAACCAGCGCGGATGGGCTCGCACCATCGCCGCTTCCACGACCAGACGGCCGGTGCGCTTGCGGGCGGCAAGAAGTTGCTCGGCTTCGGCCGCGCTGGTCGCGATGGGCTTTTCACACAGGACGTGCTTGCCCGCCTCCATCGCCCGGATCGACCACGGCACGTGCAGGTGATTCGGAAGTGGAATGTAGATCGCATCGATTTCGCCGTCTGCGAGGAGCTCGTCGTAGGATCCATACATTCGGGCGATCGCGAAGCGTGAGGCGGTCGCGCGCGCCTTGTCGATGGAGCGCGAGGCAATCGCCACTGCGGTTCCGCGCTGGCTGCCTTGAATGGCTGGAATCATCCTGCCTGTGGCGAACCTGCTGGTGCCAAGAATTCCCCAACGCACCTTGTTCGGCGTTTTGCTTTGCATGGCGACTTTCGATTGTCTCACACCCGCCGAGGGTTCATGTTGTATAGATTCCTCCAAGAGGTCCCCGTGCCGTATGATCGCGAAGCCATCGCCGCCGCCGTGTCCGCCTTGTTGCGGGCGACTGGCCACGACCCGTCGGGCGAACCAGATCTGCGGCAAACCGCCGAGCGAGTCGCGAAGCTGTGGACCGAGGAGTTCCTGGCGGGTTACGCCATGGATCCAGAGAAGATTCTTGGCGAGCCGGTCCTAGGCGAACGAGATCCGGACGTCGTGCTCGTGTCGGGCCTGCGTTTTCACTCCATGTGCCCGCATCACCTGGTTCCTTTCCGCGGGGTCGCACACGTGGCCTACACGCCGTCGGGGAAGCTCGCTGGCTTCGGACGGCTCGCGGATCTGGTGGAATGCTTCACCAAGCGGCTCACCCTGCAAGAGCGCGCTACCCACGAGATCGCGGAGGCGCTCTGGCACGGGCTGGGCGCGCGCGGGGCTGGCTGCGTGATGGAAGCGGAACAGTGGTGCCTGGCCTTGCCGGGCGAACGACACGATCGCTCGCGCGTGGTAACCGCCGCCTTCGTCGGTGACATGCACAACCGTCCGGATTTGAAAGCGCGTCTGATGGGCGCAGCGGCCGCCCTCAAGACGGATGCCGCCGAACCCGGCGAAAGGTAACGTGGCAGCGCTTGCGGGACGCTTGGCTGTGGTGACCGGGGCCTCACGGGGCATCGGCCGCGCCATTGCGAGGTCGTTTGCCAAGGCCGGAGCGCGGGTTGCCGGCTGCGCCCGACGCGCCGATGGTGAAAGCTTCCTCGACGATCTGGGTCGGCAAGAGCGCGAGGCTTGTTTGCTTCTCGGGTGCGACGTGCGCGACGGACAGCAGGTGAAGAAGTTTCGCGACCAGGTCGAGGCCGCCTTGGGAGGTGTCGATATCCTGGTCAACAATGCCGGCATCGTCGCACGCGCGCCGATCCTTTCGCTCGGCGAGGACACCTGGAACGACGTGCTTGCATCCAATCTCACGGGGACTTTTCTCGTGACCAAGGCCTTTGTTTCCGCCCTGAAGTCGCGACCGGGCGCACGCATCATCAACATTGCGTCCATCGCCGGCCGGACGGGAACGCCCATGCTATCCGCCTATTGCGCCGCTAAGCATGGCGTGGTCGGGCTCACCCGTTCGCTGGCCGAGGAATTGCGTGGGGACGGCATCGCGGTCAATGCCATCTGCCCGGGCTCGGTCGACACGGCGATGCTCGCGCAAGGCATGCCCGGTGCGACGCCCAAGATGACCGCCGACGAGGTCGCGGCGACCGCACTGTTTCTTGCCAGCACGGCGCCCATGGCCCTCACCGGAGCGTGCATCGATGTCTTCGGCTAGAGCCGCGTCGCGAAAGTTGGGCCGGGCTTTGCTGCGCCGGTTGCCGCTGTTTCCGCTCGAGGACGTGGTCCTTTTCCCGCATTCCATGATTCCGCTGCACATTTTCGAAGCTCGCTACCGCAAGATGGTGAAGGACATCCTCGGGTCGAATCGCCTGGTCGCTATCAGCTTGCTGCTTGAAAAGGAAGACATCGCCGATGACAAGGCTCCCGAGGTCGCACGGGTTGCCTCGGTAGGCGAGCTGGTGCTAGCGCAGGAACTGCCCGACGGCCGTTTTAATCTGGTCGTGCGCGGCCGCGCCCGCATCGGCATCGACGCTGAATTGCCCAGCGACGAACCCTACCGCCTGATCGCTGCGCACGAGATTCCCGATGACCTGTCGAGCAAGCCCGGCGAGGTTGACGAGGCGGACACCGCGCTTCGGGCGTTGGTGACGGGACTCGCCGAGTCGATTCCCGACGGAGGCGATCTGCTCAAGCACGTGGCCGCCGCCCAAGACACGCCCGGCGCGCTCGCCAACGTGATCGCCGCATCCCTTGTCTCCGACGCAAAAGCTCGGCAGCACCTACTCGAAACCACCGACGTGTTCGAGCGGCTGGAGCTGCTGTCGAACGAGGTGGTGGCGCTCATCGATCGGGTCGGCAAGCCCAGCCGTCCGAACTGATTCCCCCGTGCGCTGTGGTTGACACATCCGTTGATAGACATTCAGCGGGCCTTCGCCGCCGAGACGGTTGACAGCTCGCGCTTCCTAGGCCAAGACAGGGCCGGTGCATTTTCCGCGCTCCAGGAAGGCGTTCATCATGTCGGCCGTCGGTTTGGGCGTGCTGCTTGGGCTTGGCCTGTTCACGTTCATCTACGCCGAGGGCTTTTCCTACTTCACCACCGATCCCAAGGCCTGCGCGAACTGCCACATCATGAATTCCGAGTACGATTCATGGGTCAAATCGAGCCACCACATCGTGGCTGGCTGCGTGGACTGCCACTTGCCGCACGCGTTGGTGCCCAAGCTGGTTGCCAAGGCGGTCAACGGCTACCACCATTCCAAGGGCTTTACCTTTCAGGACTTTCACGAGCCCATCATGATCAAGCCGCACAACTCGCGCATTTTGCAGGAGGCGTGCCTTGGCTGCCATGCCGGTCTGGTGCACGACATCGTCGCGGGCAGCACCACCGACGCGAACGCGGTTTCGTGTGTGCACTGCCACAGCTCGGTCGGACACGGCAGCTGAATTCGAAACCACTCCACCAGGTGAGACATGACTGACCAGAACCCAAGTACCGAAGGCAAGGCGCCTACGTCGCGCCGACCGAAGATCGCGTTGCTCGTCGCCATCATCCTGGTCGTGGCGGGCTCGACCGCGGTCATCACAGGCCTGCTGGTGAACATCTTCCAGCGCAAGCAAGAGGCCAAGAACCCCTACCTGCGCTTCGTCGACGTCACCAACGACACCACCGATCCAGCGGAATGGGGCAAGAACTGGCCGCGCGAGTACGACGGGTATTTGCGCACGGTCATCCCCACGCGCACCAAGTACGGCGGCGGTTCGGCCTCGGAAACCATGCCACCGCCCGAGAAGGCGGACAAGAACCCGTGGCTCACGCGCATGTTCGCGGGCTACGCCTTCGCCATCGATTACCGCGATCGGCGCGGGCACGCCTTTATGCTGACCGACCAGGAAAGCACCAAGCGCACCAAGGAGCGCAAGCAGCCGGGTTCGTGTCTACACTGCCACGCCTCGGTGATTCCGCTTTACCGTCAGACCGGTGCCGAGCTTTTGCCCACAGCCCCGCCGGCCGAGCAGATTCAGAAAGGCTTCGAAGCCGTCAGCAAGCTCGACTACTGGGAGGCCAACGCCAAGCTTGAGAAGTCGGGCCACAAGCATCCGGTCTCCTGCGTCGACTGCCACGACCCCAAGTCCATGCAACTGCGCGTGACCAGGCCGGGCTTCATCAACGGCATCAAGGCGCTCAAGGCGCACGAGGGCATCGCCGACTACGATCCCAACCGGGATGCTACCCGCCAAGAGATGCGGTCTTTCGTTTGTGGCCAGTGCCACGTCGAATACTACTGCGGGCCCAAGACCACGCTGTTCTTCCCGTGGATCAACGGACTCAAGGTCGAAGAGATCGAGTCCTACTACGACAACTACAAGTTCGACGACGGCCACCGCTTCTACGACTGGAAGCACGCCGAGACCGGCGCCGAGGTGCTCAAGGCCCAGCACCCTGAATTCGAGGTGTGGAATCAGGGCACGCACGCCAAGGCCGGCGTGGCCTGCGCCGACTGCCACATGCCCTACATGCGCGAGGGCGCGCTCAAGGTGTCGGATCACTGGGTGCGCTCGCCGCTCACCAACGTTAACCGCGCCTGCCAGCAGTGCCACCACTACCCGGAACAAGAGATCGTCAAGCGCGTGGTGACCATCCAGGATCGCCACTTCGCCCTGCTAACCCGCACCGGCAACGCGCTCGTCGACATGCTCGACGCCATCAAGGCTGCCAAGGCCGCGAGCGCCACCGATGCCCAGCTAGAGCCCATTCTCGAGCTGCAACGCAAGGCCCAGTGGCGCCTCGACTTCGTCGCCGCCGAAAATTCCATGGGCTTCCACGCACCGCAAGAGCTGGCGCGCATTTTGGGCGAGTCCATCGACATGTCCCGCCAGGCGCAGCTGGCTGCGGTCAGTCTGAAGATGACGCTGGCGCAAGCGGCACCCAAAGCGGTCCCACCGAACTGAGTCTACCCCAAAGGCCGGTCGTCTAATGCACTCGGAAGGCCTGCGTCCCGAGATCGATGTCGGCGCCATCGGGAACCGGGACGGGGCCGCCGCTGATGGAATCGAGCGCCTGACCCGAGGTGTCAAGGAAGGAAAGGTTCCACGCCGCCGACGTGTAATCGAGGGGAATCGGGTAGCTTGCCCAGCTGGTTCCAGGCGAGTAGACGGTGCAATCGAAGTCGCGGATGATCCCACCGCTGCTGTTTGGCTTGGCGAACGCAAACCGGACAGTCTCGCCGGGACGACAGCTCGTGAGGAAGGTCCAGGCAAAAAAGAAGGATTCGGTCCAAACCGGCTCGGGCGCTGAGATGGTCGTCGTGTAATCGGTTACCCCAGGGCCAAGATAGAAGTCGGTCAGCTCGGAGCTGCCGATGGCCGGAGAAGGAGATCCGTAAACGCTCGGGTTGCCGTACAGGTAGAAATCCACCGTGTAGTAGCCGGCGGGAACCATGGGCGTGGCGGCGTTGAACTGATCCTGCGACCCCGGTGAACAATTGACGGGTGCAGCGTCCGCGTACTGGTGGCCGGCGCGATCGGTGACCGCGATCATGAGTTGACTCCCGGCCACCTCGTCGCAGGTGAGCGCCGTGGTCTGGCTGGGGTCGGCAACGTCGTAGATGGCGAGTGTGAAGTAGGCCGTGGCGCTCGCCGCATGGCCGCCGCCACCACCGCAGCCTGCCAGGGCCAGCGCGCAGAGCGTGGCGGTACAGGAGCCGATGGAAGCTTGTCGTGAGCTGATGAGCATGGGGGACCTCCGTTTTGCCGAGCTATCGCGTCAGCCTAGGCTAGACGATTCGACGGTGCTTTTCATTCACGAGTTTTCTCGATCGAGGCGGCTTGCCCTGCGGTCACTCGATGGTGGAATTGGTAGCCGCGATAGGCGTGTCGTCGAACGCGGAGATCTGCGGGTACTTCGGGTACCACGAGCCGCCGATGTTGTTCGTGATGGTCGAGCTGTCGATGGCGATGTTGCCGGTGTGGTCGTTGCTGACGAAGAAGATGGCGCTGCCGTAAGCATTCACCTGGTTTTGTTGCATGACGGTCCCGCACAAGGACAACGTCATGGTGTTGCCGTCGTTGTAGATGCCACCGCCACTGCCGCCGCCGGTCGTGCCGGACTCGGCCGGGTTGCCGCCGTTGCCGATCGCCTTGTTGTAGCTCACGACCGTATTGAGCACCGTCCACGATACGCCGATGCTGGAAAGGGCGCCGCCGTTCGACCCGACGTTGCCAAGGCCGTCGCCGCCGCCGAAGGTGCTGTGTACGACGTAGATCGGTAACCCGTTGTACTGCTGGAACGCGCGCACGGCACCGCCGCCGATGTCAGGCCCGGTGTCGGCACACACGTTGTTCTCGAAACGCGCGTTGATGATCTTCAGCCTGCCGCCGCTGGCGAAGATCGCGCCGCCGCCGTCGCTTTCGCTCTTGGCGTTGCCGTTGATGAAGTTGATGTTCTGAACCGTCAGCTGCGGCGTCTCTTGGTTGTCGCAGCGGGCGCTGGTCCACACCTGCTTCTCGTCGCAGGTGTTCATGTAGAGGATGCGCGTCTTGCCTCGTCCGTCGAGGGTGATCTTGCCCCCACCGTCGATGACAATCTTGGGCCCCTTGTCGTTGAACACCTTGGCGGGCTGGTCGATGGGAATCGTCAGTGGGTCGGGACCACAGTTGAAGGTGATTACACCACCCTTGGCCACCGCCGCGATAACAGCCGCGCCGGTACAGTCCGCAGGGTTGCCGCTACCGACCACGGTGGTCGGGTTGCTCACGCCCTCAGGCTGCGCCTCGACCGGCACGGGACAATTCCCGTCGGGGTTGCCCGGCTCGCCGGGCTGGATCTGGACCAGGGTTCCGCTTTGCTCCGTCGACGATCCGCATGCGGTCAGCGCTGGCGCGCACAGCAAAAGCCACCGGGCAGAGAATCGTCGATTGCAGCGGGAGTCGAGCCTTCTCGTCATGGCGCAATCCCTCCGAGAGTAGAATACACCCAAACCGCGCCCCGACTTGGAGGTTGGTCTTTGCGGCGCCATCCTTGCCGTTAGCGGCAGTTAGCCCATCGTGAAGGGCTGCTACGCTCGACGTCGATCGCGTCGGCGCCACGCCAACCCGATGAGCGCAAGGAACGCGGCGAGCGTTTCCACGCGGCTCGCCGGAGCCGAACGCCCCGTGTGGCACGAGCAGCCGTTGCTGGTATCGGTGCTGACGGCAGTCGATCCGCCGCGCGAAGCGCCGCCGGTACCCGGCGCACCTCCCAAACCGGCCTGACTGCCACTCGTCGCGGCGCCGCCGTTGCCGACTTGCCCGCCACTGGCGCTGCCGCCGGCGCGCGAACCACCCGTGCCCTGCGATGTCCCGCCCGTAGCGATGGCGCCCCCCGATCCGGCTTGCGTGCCGCCCGTCGCAACCGCGCCACCCGAAGCAACGGCACCGCCAGAGGCCGCGCTGTCACGGACGGTGGAACCAGCATCGGCGCCGGAATTGCCACCAGTGCCGGCACCTGTGTTGCCACCCGTAGCGACAACACCACCGGTTCCGACCAAAGCGGGCCCATCGCGGCCAGCGTCGGCTCGGCCAGCGTCGGCACCCGTGGCGCCGCCCGCACCCGTGGTGCCGCCCGCACCGGTGGCCCCGCCCGAGCCCGTGGCGCCGCCCGAGCCAGGAGAAACCGAGCCCGTTCCGTACAGTGTCGTCACGCTCGACCCGTCCAAAGAAACAGATAGTGAACCGTTCGAGGCGCTGACCGTTCCGTCATTGGCCAGGCTCTTGCTCGACGAGGTGGTGTATTTGGTGAACGAGGAGATGGTCGAGCCGCTGATCGAGACATTGACCGAGCTTGCCGAGCTGTTGTTGTTAACGATGACGATGACCGCAGCGGTGTCGCTCTTGTACGCGGAAAGAAGCACGTTGGATGTCGGCGTGGCGGTGGCGTCCACACGGTAGAATCCGGGGCGGACGAACCTCGACCAGTGAGCCATGCACCATCCGCGCTTGGTGATCGCCCCACTGTTGATGGGGCCGTAGCTCCGCTTGATGTACCACCACGTGTAGGCGTTGAACTGGGCATCCACCATCGCGTGGTGTAGCTCGGTTGCCACGCCCAGGGCATTGGGCCACGAATTCGCGTCCGAGGTGCTATCCGTGTAGTGCTCGGTCATCCACCGCTCTTTTCCGGCAGCCTTTTGATCGAAGAGCGGGTAGGAGTAGCCGCTGACCGGGGTCCCGTAGAGGTGTGTACCCAAGACTCCCATGTTCGCGAGTGCGGCGGAGTCGTTCAGGATTGGATCGTAGTAGCTCTTGGCATAGCTGAACGACTCGCAGCTGATGAGCTTGGTTCCGACCTTGTCGCCATAGTTCAGAACGAAGTCGTGGCATTGGGCGGCGGTCCACGTCCTCCAGCCACCTTGTGACCCATAGTCGGGCTCGTTTTGGGTGCCGATGGCGAAAAGCTCCGCCCCTTGGCTTTTCATGGTGGAGGCGAAAGCGCTCAGATGAGTCGCGTAGGTCGCGAAGTCGGATGAGCTCATCGCCCCGCTGCTGTTCCAGGGTGTCGCGTAAACGATGCCGCCCGCTGCGATGGCAGCCTTGGCGGTGGCCACATAGCTCGTATCGCTGGTGTTGCTGTCGGGCACGGCGATTCGCAGGACCGTGAAGCCAAGCTGCCCATCGGCGTTGCCAAAAGCGAGGGTTCGCTCGGCCGCGGTCAGGTCACCAGCCCATGGGATGTGGACCATGCCGCCGAAGCCCCGAATGTACTGCTTCTGAGTGGTAAGGGTGACTGTCGCGTTCTGGGCTATCGCCTCGCTCACAGAAGCCAGGAGCACGGCCATGCTGAGAGCGATCAAGGTCGTTCGGCGAACCGTCTTCATGCGACACCTTCTGGTTCGAGCTGGAGCGGGGCAAATTTCAGCGACACTACAGATTCCCGATGGTCAACGTTTTGATCACGGGCAAAGCAAGAATCGGACGGCCATTGTGAGTGTGCCCGCGCGCCACGCCATAACATGCTCGTAAGCGCACAGATGTACTATTATCGCGCCGGTGCGCTCCCTGCCAAGGCGGCGCCGCTGGCGGCAGAGCGACCGACGCCACTGAACTTTCCCTGCCCCGAGCGGTCCGTACCGTTGGTGCCCTGCTACCGCAACTGGTCCAGAAGCGCCTTCGCTTCTTCTAACTCCGGATCCTCTTGCAACGCCCGCTTCACGAAGATGATGGCGCGTGCGCGGTCCTTCGACTTGTGGGCAATGCGCGCCTGGCGCAGGTAGGCCTGGCCCAGCACTTTGGGGTCCTTCACCGGGCTCGCCGCCACCACGCGCAGCGCGCGCAGGGCCAGATCGTCGTCGCCGATGGATTCGGCCAGGTCAGACAGCTCGTTGGCGATGGCAACGCTGCGCCGGTCGGCATCCAAGGCCTTCTTCAACGCCTGCAGTTGCCCGTCGCGGTCACCCGCCAAGGCCGCCAGTTTCGATTGGCGGTGATAAAGCATCCCCACTTCCTCCGGTTTCATCCCTTTGGCGCCGGCCAGAAGCTCGGCCACCATCGCACCGGCCCGGTCCAGCGCCCCGGCGCCCATGTACGCATCGAGCAGCATCATGCGCGTTCCCCGATCCGCGGCGGACAGTGCGACCGCCTTTTCCAGCGCCCCCACCGCCTCGGCGCTCTCGCCGGCAACCAGCAGCGACTGACCGATCTGCACGTACAGTTGGTAGCGCTGGTTCTCGTCGGGCTCGCGATCCGCCAGGGCATTGCGCAGGCGGGCCGCCTCGGCCACATTACCACTCGCCGCGTACAGGCTTGCCAGACGTGACTGCAAGGCGGGATGGTCGGGCACGTGCGAAAGCACACTGGACAACCACGGGATCGCCTCTTCGGGTCGTCCCAACCTCTGGCAGGCATCGGCCAGCGCCAGCACCGCCTCGGCCTTGGGCTCGCCGTCCTCCAGATGAACCAGGCGGGCCCACACGTTGGCCGCGGATTCCCAGCGCTCGGCGGTGTGGAAGATGTCTCGCATCTTGTAGAGCAAGTCGCGATCGTTGGGGCTCGACTCGACCCAACGGAACAAGACCGCATCGGCTTGATCGTGGTCGCCGCCCGCGCGCAATACCTCCGCCAGCCGCAAGGTAGCCGCGCGCGCCGCCTCCTTGTCGCCGCCGCTCGCCCCTCGGCCGGCAACCCGCGACAAGGCCGCCGCCAGATCTGCAGTGGCGTCGTTGGCGCCGAGGACAATCGCCTCTTCTAGATCCTTGACGGCCGCCTCGTCGTCGTGGTGGCGCGCCGACATCTCGGCCCGCAGGCGCAGAAGCCCGATGCGGACCTCGGGCGCGTTGGCGCCGTTCAGGATCTCGCCGAGCGCGCCCACCGCCATGGCCGGATCCTGCGCCTCGCTGAGCGAGTCGCACAGCTCGCGCACCAGATCGAAGTCCGACGGATCGGTCTGCACCGCCTGGCGCAAGGTCTGCGCCGCGGCCCTGGGGTCGCCCAGCTTTTCGCGCTGCAGGTGGGCCACCTTGCGCAAAAGGCGAGTGGCCTTACCCTTGTCGGCAAGCCGGCCCGCCTCGTGGGTCAAGAGCACGACCGCGTCCGACCAGCGCTCGCGCTGGGTGTAGAAGCGGCCGAGCTGCTCGAAGATCTGCGGGTTGCCGGGCGCCCTCTCGCGACCGAACCTCAGCGCGCGCTCGGCGCCGGAATCGTCACCAAGCTGCAAGCGCAACTCGAACAGCGCCAGAGCCTGCGTGGCGGCATCATCGCCGGTCTCGCCCAACAAGAGATCCTCGCACAGCGCCGCGCGCTCGGCAGCCTCGTTTTGCTCGGTGAGCAGCTCGACCAGCGACTGTTGCAGGGAACGTTTGATGGCGGCGTCGGGCAACGACACGGCCAGCGCCGATCGATAAACCGACTTGGCTTGTCCTGGATCCGCCTTTTTGACCAGGTCGCCTAGCCGCCGCGCCAGCTTCGCGCGCCCGGCGCCACCGGCGCTGTCGTCGGTCTTCGCCAAAGCCTCGGACAAAAGGCTCACGGCCTCCGCCACCTCGCCCCGTTGCTCGTGCAGATCCGCCAGCATGCCGAGCGCCTCGGGATGTCCTGGCTCCTCCATGAGAACATCGCGCAGGGTGGTCGACACCGCCTCCACTGGCCGCCCGCGGTCGAGGCCAAGCAGGAACTTTGCCCACGCCATGCGGACCGTGCTGCGATCGCCTCGGCTCATCAGCTTGCCGACCAGATCCTCGGCCAACCTTTCCAGCGTATCGCGCTGGCGAAGCTGGGTTAAGATGGCGAGCAGCGGCTCCCAAATTTCGCGGTCGGTCGGGTAAAGCGCGCGCAGCTCCTCGTAGAGCCGCGCCGCCACCTGGGCTTGCTCGGGACTCGCGGCTGCCGCCTTCGCAGTCTCCCGCACCAGCGAGGTCAGCCGCGGATTGGCCCATTCTTCGCGAGCGCCTTCCAGCACGCGGGCGGCCTCGGCCAAGTCGCCGCGCCCGCGCAGGCGCCGCGCAAGATCCGCGACCGCCCAGATCCCCTCCTGCATGCCGGCGCCCGCCGACTGAGCGACCGCGATCGCCCGCGCCATCATGCGCTCGGCGCGTTCGCCCTCGCCCAGGGAAACTGCCAGCTCGACGCCCTCGCGCAGCTCGGCCATGCCCACACCGGGCAATGCCGACTTGCGATCGAGAAAATCGAGCAAGAGGCGTTCGTCCTTCGATGCGCGCGCAACCTTCTCGTAAACCGGCAAGATGCGGGCAAGGGCCGCCTCGGGGACCTCGGCCCCCTGCACGATGGCGGTCGCGCGCGGGAGATCCGGCATGAACTCGACGGCCTGGGCCAGCGCCGCAAGTCCGTCGTCACGGGTCTCCTCCCGATCCAGCTCGGCCTCAGCCAGGCGATAACAGATGTCGGCCTTCTCGGCCGGCTCGCTGGCAGCTTCGAGCAGTCGTTTCAAGAGTCCGATCGCTCGGCCAAGCTCCGCCAAGTCGCCCGTCTGGCGCGCCACGTGCGCAATGGCGCTGGCCACCTCGGCGCTGCGCTGGTTGGTTTGTTCGGCGCGACGGAGAAATCCCAGCGCGCGGTCCAGGACCTTGAGATCCTTTTCCGCCACGTCGGCGGCGCGCAGAAGCAGGTCGGCCAGGCAAGGCGCATCGTCGGCGCGACGAAGCTTATCCGAAGCGGTGGACACCGCAGTGAGATAGGCATCGGATCCACCTGTCTTCCCGGCGATACTGCGGGCCAGGTTATGCGCATCGGCGCTGTCGGGCACGCGCGCGAGGATGTCGAGCAAGGCCGACAATCCCTCGTCGGAGCGGCCGATCTTGTCGAGCACAGCGGCGAGCTCGCACACCACCGTGGCTTCCTCGGTGATCTGAGCGGCCGCGCTCCGTCGCTTGGCCAAAAGCGCCAGCAAGGTTTCGTGATCGCCGTCGGCCAGCAGAGCGGCCTGAATTCGGCGGGCCTCCACCGGGTCGTGCAAGGCGCGCGCGATGGCCTGCTCCAGGTGCTCTGCCGCGGGCGCCGTTTGGCCGAGGCGCGTGGCCACCCGCCGCAAGCGCACCAGGACCTCGCCCGCGGTCACCGTGGTGTCGCCGGTGTGCCCGCGACGGGCCAGCACGAGCAGCGTGCGGTACGCCTTCTCGGCCCGTTCCCAGTCGCCGCGCTCTTCCGCCACCTCGCCCATCGCCAGTTGCACCTCCATGCTGTCGAAGAGCACCGTGGCGGCCTGATCCAGGTGCTTGGCCGCGAGCTCGGCGTCCTTCTCCTCGCGGGCGATCGAGGCAATTTGCAAGTGCAGGCCGGATCGCTCGCGCGACTGGCGGCGCCCGAAGGCTTGCAGAAGCCCTTCCAACACCGCGCGTGCCTTGGCGAACTCACCCGCCGCGCGCAGTCCGTCGGCAAGCGCGAGCTGAAGCGGACGCTCGTCGGGCGCAAGCGCGACCGCACGTTCCAGGGCGGGAACGGCCCGCGCGGGCGCATGCAGCTCGTTTTGGCAAATCGCAAGCACCTCACGCGCCGCCGCGAGCACCACCTCGCGGTCGTCGCTGTGGGCGGCGCACTCGGTCTGCACCCGCACCAAGGCCTCGTGATGCCCGGCCTCGCGATGCAGACCAGCCAGCATCTTCCACAGCACGTCCGCCGACGGCTCTTCGCCCAGCGCCCGTTCCAGCGCGGCCACCGCGCGGTGGGATTGCCCCGCCTTCCGGTAGGTCTCGGCCAGGTTGCACGCGGCCTTGACCTTGTCGCCCGACATGCCTGCGGCCAGCCGTTGTTCCAGCCACTCGGCGGCCAAGAGCGGCTCGCCCGCGTTCTGATGAAGGCGGGCCAGCGCTTCCATCGCCGATGGATCCGCGGCCAACACCGCGACCTTCTCGTAGGCGCTGATGGCGCGCGCTTGGTCGGAGAGCTGCTTCTCGAAGATGGTCGCGGCCTCGTTCCACAGCTCGGCCGCGGGCTGCGCATCCTTCTGTTCTTCCAGCTTGCGCGCCTGCGAAATCAGGATGTCGGCCAGCTCGCCGAAGCGTCCGCGCGAGCGCAAGAGCGTCCCGAGCGCGGCCAGGGTCTCGCCGTGGCCCGGACGATCCTCCAGGTTCGCGACCAGCATTTCCAGGCGGGCGGTACGGCTCTCCACGATTTCGCCCAGGCGGGCGATGTCGAGGCGCAAAGCCAGTCGCTCCTCCGCATGGGCCGAATCCTCCAGCTCGCGCCGGCGTAGCGCGATCAGATCCGAAAACATGTCGGCTTCCTCGAACAGGCGACCGAGCGCCTTGGCGGCGCCTTTGTTCTTCGCATCCAGCTCGACGGTTTGGCGCAAGAGCTCTCGCGCCAGCTTCTTGTCCACCTCCATGGCCAAATCGCCAGCGCGCGCGCGCAGCAGCTGGACGGCTTCGGGCGCGATGGGCAGCCGGATGGCCTCCATCAGATAGTCGACGGCGCGACGAATTTCGTTTTTGTCTCGGCTGGCACCGAGCAGGTTGGCCAGCCCCTCGGCGGCCTGCAAAAGACAGTCGGGCGCGCCGCACTTGCCGCCTGCCGCCTGACCCGAACGCAGAAGCCCGGCCGCGCGATCGAAAAGCACCGACAGCGCCGAACGCACCGACGCGAGATCCTTCTTGTCGCGGGAGGCGACCTCCAGCGCTTCGACGATGGGGTCCAGCTCGCGCGGCGACTGGGCGGCGATCTGCATCAAGGTCTCGAAGAGCGGCTTGCCGCCGCGGGCCTGCTGTGCTTCCGCCAGGCGGCGCAGGGTCGGCAGATGGGTCCGGTCGTAGTCACGGGCGCGCAGCAAGGTCTTTTCCTTCCAAGCCACCGCGCCGTCGCCCACCGGATAGTCGGCGATGCGTTCTTCAATCGCGCGTCCCACGGCCGCAGACAGACCCGGCTTGCGTGCGAGACTTGCCGACAGCGCTTTGCCAAGCTGGCGCGGACCATTGTCGCCCGCGGCAATGGCGGCCTTTTCCATGATCGGCAGGTGCGCATCCAGCAGCACGGCTGAGTCGAATGGATCGATGAGCGCCGCATCCACGGCGGTCTGCCAGTCGGCGGTCAAGCTCGCCATGCGAACCGTACCGAGCCGCGCGCCTTGGTTGCCGGGTGCGGCCTTGAGCGCGCGAGCGAAATTGACGAGCGCCGCAGCCTTGTCGTCGACCCTGTCGGCGTAAAGATGCCCGGCCACACGCAACAGGTGGACCTTGCGCTCGTCGTCGAGCGACGGCGCGGCGCTGATCTCGGCCATGACCTGCGCAACCTGGGCGAATTCACCGGTCGCCTCGGCAAGACGAAGTGCCTCTTTCTCCGCGTCGGCATCGTCGGGCTCAAGCTTGAGCACCGCGAGGCGATGCGCGAGGGCTTGCTTGGGTCGCTCGGCGCGGGTCTCCTCGATGGTGGCGGCCTCGCGATGCAGGCGCGCCCGCTGGATGTCGTCGGCGGCCAAAGCCAGCCGGTGCGGCAGCAAGGCCAGAATGCCTTGCCAATCATCGGTGGCGGTGCCGAGGCGCAGAAGTCCATCGACCGCGGCCGCCTTGGCCGCCTCGCCTTGGGCCAGCGTCTGCAGGGATTCGCGCAAGCCCGGGGTGCGCGGCTCGACCGCCAGCGCGCGGGCATACCAGCGCGCCGCCGCCTCGGGATCGGAAAGCTTGCTTTGACAAGCATCGCCCAGGCGCACAAAGAGCGCCACCAACGCCGTCTGATCGCGCTCGCCCGCCTGCGTCCCGAGCGCAATGAGGTCATTCCAGCGGTCCACCTTGGCGAACAGATCGAACAGCCCCGCCTCGGCCTCGGGATCGCCCGGAGCCAGGGTCAGGGTCTTGTCGAGCGCCGCAATCGCCTTGGCCGGATCGCCCAGGCGATCACGCTCGACCACGGCGATGGCAAGCAGATCCGCGCGCTTCACCATCGCCGGTACGTCGGCTGATGCGCGCCTTTGCAACGCCGAAGCCAGCTCTTTCCATCGCTCGGCCCGTTCAAGAATCTCGACAGTGCGGCCCAACGCCTTGCTGTCGTTCGGATCCGCGGCAAGGCGCTTCTCCCACAACGCCAGGGCACGATCGATGCGCCCCAGCGACTGCGCCAGATCGGCCGCTTCGCCGAAGAGCCACCTACGCACGCGCGGCTCGGCTTCCAGCTCTGCCTGCCTTTCCAGCACGCCCAGACGCTCTTCGGCGTGGGTTTCATCCGCGAGCAGTCCGGTCAGCTTGCGCAACGCCAGCAACACCTCGGCCGGGGTTGCTGCCTTGTTCGCCAACGCCTGACGGTAGAGCACCCTGGCTGCTTCTGCTCCCTCGCTACGCGCCTCCTCGATCTTGGCCGCTTCAAGCCACAGCTCGACCTGCAGATGCGCGTCCTTGGTGGCGCGCGCGGCCGCCCCCAAGCCGCGCACGTACGCGTCCGGTGCGGAGGTCACCTCGGACAGAAACTTGAGCCGCGCGCGGATGGCGCCGTCGTCGGGCCTAAGACCCACCAACTCTACCAACTGCTCACGCGAGCCGGAGATATCGCCCCTGCGTTCGAGAAGCTCGGCAGCTTCCCCGACCAGCGCGTGCAGCTCATCGGGGCCTGCGAAATGCATCGCCACTCGCAGTGCGGTCACCAGTCGATCGATGCGTCCCTGTTGCAAGTGGCGGGTGCGCAAGACCGCGAGCGCGCGCTGGCGAAGACCGGATGCAAGCTTGGCATCGCCCAGGATTCGCTCGGCCAGCATGCAAGGCACACGGTCGTCGGCCAACGTGGGCAAGGAAAGGATCTTGTCGATCTCGTCGAGGGCCTCGCCCGGCTCGTGCAAGTGGGTAAGGTAGATGGTGGCCACCCGCTCGCGCACGTCCACCGCTTCGGGTCCGGACAGCACGGTCAAGCGCTTGCTCAAGACCTGGGCCAGGCTTGCATGGTCGCCTAACTTTTCCAGCAGGCGTTCGAGCTCGGAGGAAACCTCGTGGTTGGCGGGCGCAACCTCGAACATTTCGCGCAGGTAGCCGGCGGCTGCCGCAACATCGCCCGAATCCCGCGCGACCGCAGCGGCATCCTGGAGAATGCGCCGCCGCCGCGGGCTGTCGGACTGCCCTTCCAGCACGCGATCGTAGGCCGACAGCAGCTCCTTCCATTGCTCGGCCACCGAGCGGAGAATGGTCAAGCGCTCCAGCGCCCAATCCGCGCCCGGATCGAGGGCGAGGATCTGCTCGAGAAACTCCACCACCACGGCGTTTTCGCCCGCGTACCATTCTTCGAAGAAACGCAGCCCGCGTTGCCCAATTCGGGCGACAAGGTCGGCGGCGAGCCCGGGCGCGAGCACCTTGCGAAACACGGCCGCGATGTCGTCGGGCTTGGGCGCGTCGGGCACGAGCGCGTCGATGTCGTCCCATGCCTTGTCGTCGGCCGGGTCGGATTGCACCTTCTTGAGCGCTGCCTTGAGCTTGTCCGAGGATCCCTTGTCGGAATCAGGAGAACGCGAGCCCGTGGAGCTGGAATCCCGTTTCATGTCCCCTCGCAAGAGCAGAATTGGAGGGGTCGGATACTAACAGGTTCAGCAATGGAAAGGAGTTGTGTTTTCAAGAAGTTGCGGACTAGCCGCGCGCACGCCGGCGCGATGGCCCCTTCATGCTGGTAAGGAGCGCCGCTTAAGGCGCGCGACAGGTCGGGCGTAGGCAAAGGAAGGGTGGATCGCCGTGCGCGGGCACGGGAAGGTCCACCTCGAAATGCCATCCCGTGCCGATGGCTCGGAGATGCACGCTGTCCCCGTCGGGCAAGTTCTCGACCATGAAGCGGCAGTTGTGGTCGAAGTCCGCCGTCAGCAACTGCTCTTCGCCGCCCTTGGATAGGACCTCCACGGTGTCCATGGGACACGTCTGTCCCGGCTTGATGCCGAACCCGCCCGACAGGCTCGCGGCCGGCTCCAGCGTCACCAGCAAGTCGCTTCTGGGCGCCGCCATCGCGTGCACGGTTAGGCGGCGCCGGCCCTCGCCCTGAAAGACCAGATCGTAGGTTTTCCCCGGGGGCAAGCCGTCAAGGGCGAACTCGCCGTTGTCGTCGCATGACGACATCGCCGCCATCAGGTGCGTGCCCGGGAGCTCCGCGCGCACGCACGCGTCCACGCACGGTCCGTCGCAGCCTTCGACCCGGCCTTCGATGGCGACGCCGGGGCCAAGTGTCAACACGACCTCGCGATCTTCGCCGGTGGCCAGGCCATCGACCTCGGCGACCGCGACCTCGTCACCCGCCGTCGCCATCAGGGCGTAACTGCCGGGCGGTAGATTCATCTCGAAGACCCCGTCCTTGTCGATCTCGGGTTGGTAGTCGCGGGTTCCGTCGTCCAGCTTGAGCTCGACCCTTTCGTGCAAGGCCGTTCGGCTCAGCATGCGACCGTGAATCTTCGCCATGGCGAGTGGATCCGGCGGACGCGGCTCCTCGGTCCGTGCTGGCTTCGCCTGCGCTGCTGCCCTGACCGCGAGCTTGGGCGGCGCCATCGTCCCCTCGTCGGCCGGCTCGGTCAAAGGCTCTGCGCTCGCCACTGCCCGCGGGTGGCGCGCCCGCAAGGCCTCTATTGCCGTCATGACCACCGACGCTGCGGCTGCTGACACTGCCAATCTGAGCGCGAGCCTGGACATCACCTTCAAAGACCCTGACAACCGCGGTACGTTCAGGTTCCCGGAAAATGAAGGACCACGCGCTGCTAGATCCCGCCCTGGGCGCCGGCCGCAGGTGCTGTGCCAGGCCGCAGTCTCAGACTGGCACGCGCCTAAGCGCCTCGGCAGCAGAGGGCAGCAGCTCTTCAGCGCGCGCTCTCAGTGAAACCACGCCCGCAACAGGCGCCGCAACGGGATCAATCGACAAAACCGGA
>CAZBIU010000084.1:0-21199 GCA_964491625.1 uncultured Myxococcales bacterium | reverse complement strand
CGGCGGTGGGCGATCGGTACGTGGTCGAGGCGATGCGCGAGGGCGGCTACGTCTTCGGCGGTGAGCAGTCGGGCCACATCGTGTTCCTGCGCGAAGCCACAACCGGCGACGGCCTTCTGGCCGCGCTGCAGGTCCTTGCGGTGATGGTGCAGGAGGAGCGCAGCCTGTCGGAGCTGACCAAGCAGATGACTCGGTATCCGCAGGTGCTGCTGAATTTCCAGGTTGCGCGCAAGGTTCCCATCGACGAGCTGCCTAGCGTCGGAGCCGCCATCGCAAAGGTCGAGAAATCCCTCGGCGATGACGGGCGTGTGCTGGTTCGCTATTCAGGAACCGAGTCGAAGGCGCGAGTCATGATCGAAGGCACCGATCAGTCCATCATCCAAGGCTATGCCGAAGAGATCGCGAATTGTATGCGCACGGCACTGGCAGGCTGAATCGACAGCGCCCGCAGCGGCATCAATCCTGTGGCATCAATCCTGTGGGCATCAATCCTGATGTAAGCAGACCGAACAGGGGCTAACATGGCGCCATGGCGCTCTTGCTGACTGCGGCCCAGATGCACGCCGTTGACGGCGCGGTCATTCATTCCCTCGGCCTGCCCGGGCTGGTGCTCATGGAAAATGCCGGGCGCGGCGTGGTCGAGATCATCGCCAAGGAACGGCCCCGTCTGAGTGGCCTGGATGTGCGTGTGGTTTGCGGCGCAGGACAGAACGGCGGTGACGGCTTCGTGATCGCCCGACATCTGCTCCGTCGCGGCGCTCGGGTAAGGGTCCTGTTGGCCATGCCGGCGGCAAAGATCGCAGGCGACGCGGCGGTCTTTCTCAAGGTGCTTCGGACCCTGGCAAGCGAGGCCATCGTCGACCTGTCCGCGGACGCACGGGCCGAGGAGTGGCAAAGGCAGCTCGACCGTGCTGCCGTGATTGTCGACGCCCTCTTTGGTACCGGGCTTCGCTCTGACGTGACGGGCGTGCCAGCCGCGGCGATCAATGGGATGAACGCGACGGACGCGCTGCGGGTGGCCGTGGATGTTCCCTCAGGTCTCGATGCGGACACAGGTGACGTTCGCGGCGTGGCGGTCCAGGCGCACATCACCGCAACCATGGGCGCGCGCAAGGTCGGCCTGGTGGTGAAGCCCGAGGCTGCGGTGGGGCGAGTCGAGGTGGTGGACCTCGGCGTGGCCAGCGAAAGCGTGCTCGATGCTGCCGCCAGCGTCGGGCCGCTCGGCTACTGGCTGGACGACGACGCCGTTGCCAAGCTCATGCCACGGCGATCGCCCGCCGGCCATAAGGGCACCGCGGGTCACCTGCTTGCCATAGCCGGCTCGGTGGGAAGGACGGGGGCGGGGCTGCTTGTGGCGCGCGCAGCCCTGCGCGCCGGCGCGGGCATGGCGACCATTGCAACCACCGCGTCTGCCCAGGCGGCATTCGACGCGAAGGTGGTCGCGGAGATGACCACCTGCTATGCCCAAGGCGAAGACGCCGACGCCAACAGCTTCGCGGATCTGAGCGCGCAGGCAGCGAAGATGAAGGCGGTCGTGGTGGGGCCCGGAATTCCGACCGGGGAGGGCATGGCGGCCTTGGTTCGTCGCCTGGTGGCCGAGCTGCCGCTCCCGCTGGTCGTCGATGCGGACGCACTGAATCTGCTCGGCACCGATGTTGCGCAAGTCGCGCGCAAGGCTGCCGGGGCCCGCGTGCTCACGCCTCACCCGGGCGAAATGGCCAGGATTTGCGGATTGGGCACGGCGGACATTGCCAAGGACCGACTTGGGGTTGCCCGGCGGCTCGCGGCCGACTCAAGCGCCGTGGTGGTTCTCAAGGGGGCGCGCACCGTCGTGGCAGTCCCTGACGGAACCGCCTACATCAATCCGACCGCCAACCCCGCCCTCGGGACCGCCGGCAGCGGCGACGTACTGGCCGGAACCATCGGTGCGTTCTTGGCGCAGGGACTGGGCGCTAAGGATGCCGCTTGCGCGGGCGTGTTCGTGCATGGCGCAGCGGCGGAGTACGCGACGCAAGCCGTCGGGTCGCAGCACCTGATGGCGACCGATCTGCCCGATGCCATCGCGCGTGCGTGCGAAGCTCTTCGGTCGGTGTACACTGTGTGCCCATGACCAAAGACACACTCCTGCAGGCCCTGGAAGCCGAACGCCTGAAGAGCGTCGGAGACAGCATCACCGTTCCGGAAGACCGCGATACCACCTTCATCATCGCGGGGCCGGGTGAAACGATTCAGGTCGGCAAGGTGGTCAAGGTCGAGCCGCACGACTCGGTCCTGTGCTTCGAGACTGCGAAGGGCGAACGGTTCTGGTTCACCTACGACTTGATCCTGGGCGTACGCATTCGCAACGCCAAGACCAGCAAGGATCACGGCGCCGGCTTCAACCGCTAGCAGCACCCTACCGGAACGACATCGACCAGCTTGCGATGGTGTTCTTGCCCCGGTACTGCGGCCAGCCGAATGACTGCATCTGATTCAGGATACAGTTCGCCATTCCGCCCGAGCGCTGGCCGTTGACTTGCACCGCTCTTATCCGGCCGGTGGGCTGGATGACGAAGTCCAGCTCTACGGTGCGAGCGCCCGACTGCATGGCGCAGGGAACGATCTTGCGGTAGTTGCCGCGCATGATTCGGTCGACGGTGCCATCGTCCAGGATTGCGTCGCCGCCTTCCTTGGTGGCGTCGCCGTAGTCCATCATGTTGTTGAAGTCCTCGGCGCGTCCTGTGGGACCGCCGCCGCCCGGGCGTCGCCGCCCGCCACCACCGCCCGCGCGTCGGGGTTGGGCGAATTCGATCTTGACGCCGTTCAGGAACTTGTCGATGTCGGCTTCGCTCACGCGCGACGCGAGCACGTCCTTCTCGTTGGCCTTTCGGTTCACCAGGAAGAGGGTGAGCCCGCCGGCGACCACGAGGACAGCAGACGTGATAATGGCAATCATCCAGCGGCCCTTGCGCCGCTCGGTGTGCTCGTGGGCCTGCTCGGCGCGGGTTCGGCGTTGCGCCTCCAGCTTGCGCTCGACCACGCGGGCGTATTCCGCAAGTTGGGGATGGTCTTTGATCTTCTGCCGGTCGCCCGAATCGGCGTCGACGATGAAGTGATCGCCGGTGAAGACGCCCTTGTCCATCTGGGCCATGACTTGCGCTAGCGAGAAGGGGCCGAAATCGAGGTTGTCCTTTTGGATGAGCCAGCGCTCGTATTCCTCGGAGATGCGTACGGCGTCCGCAACGCTGAAGGACTTGCCGAGGGTGAGGCGCGGCGCCGAGATGACCTTGTCCTGCTTGCTGGGGGCTGCCCCGGCCAAGAGCGCGCCGACTTCTGCAATCAGCTGCGACGGCCGGGCGAATCGCGTTTCCGGCAGCGACGCCAGGCCGCGGTCGATGATCTTGTCGATTCCCTTGGGCAGCTCGGCGTTGACTTGGGTTGCCGGCCAGGGTGGCGCGGAAGGGGCGTGCCCGGTGATAAGCTCGTACAGAACCGCGGTGAGCGAGAACACATCCGCGGCAGGTGATGGCGCGGCGCCGGCGGCCACTTCGGGTGCGAGATACGGAGCGCCGATGCCACCGTCCGCTACGCCATCACGCGCAAGGGCCGGCACCGCCCGCGTCAGTCCCAGGTTTGTTACCTTGATGCGACCCGCACCGGTTAGACGAATGGCCGCCGGGGTGACACCGCCGTGGCAAAGGCCAGGGTACGAGGCTTCGAGTCCATTGGCTGCGTGCCCCAAGAGGACGTGGCCGTGGGCCAGCCCGACAACCTGGTTCTGCGCGCGCCTCGACGCGATGATTTGCTTGAGCGTGGCTCCATCGGAAGCCTCGGTCGCCAGGTAGACGCGATCTCCTTCATAGCCCCAGGCGATAAGGGTTGCGAGATTCTTGTGCTTGGCTTCGGCGGCCCGCGTGAGGTCGCCCTCCAGAACCGGCCTCGCGTTCGCCGGGCAGGAAAACAGACGCAACAGAACCTGCGCGTCGCCTTTGGTGTCCACCGCCTGGTAGACTTCAGTTCCAGACTCTTGGCCGACAAAGGACTGAATCTGGAATCGACCACCGACGACGGTTGCGCTCGGAAGTGGCTAGGCGGACTGGGTTGGGTCGAGAGATGCTGCGTCGTTCATCGGAAAGGGCTTGCATTATAGGCCGGCCGCGTCCCCCCTTGGCCAGTAAAAACCTATGACAGTTTGAACCGACGAACCAACTCGCGCAAGCGACGCGACCCGCCGCCCTCCCGGAACATGAATTTGACGCCGGTTTGGTGAGGCCCAGCGTGATAGAGCACGCGGCCCGAGATGGACATTGGCGCGACCCCGCCAGGGGGAACGATTTCCACGATCACGTCGGTCCCGATGCCAGGCTGTACCGTCGCCGCGAACAGCCCACCGCTGACGCTGATTTCGCGCAGCTCGGCCTCGACGCCCATGGGATCGTTGCCAATGCGAACCTTGACGCCGAGTCCAACCGGAATTCGCGTATGTTTCCGCTTGGGTGCGGCCTGGCGCGCGCCCATCAAGGTCTGCAACACGAAATCACGCTTGCTCGACTCCTCAGCGGCGAAGCGCACGAAGGCGCCTGCGCGTACACGAAGGCGCGGCAGGGCGGGGCGCCAGGACATGACGATTCCGCGCACCAGCACCTTGTTCGGCAGCCCCTTGCATGCGATCTCGATCACAACCGGCGCCTCAGCGGCCAGCTCGGTGGTGGTTGGACAGAAGAGCACACCGTCGGGATGGTCAGTATTGTAGTGCTTGCGAAAATCTTCGGCGCTGCGACAGCGAACTCGGAGAATATTCAAATCTCCCTCTCTCCCAGATGACGACGCTACGTTGTGGCTTGAAAGCTCTCTTCGTACTAGCTTCGTCCGAGCCGCTTCCCATGTCAATCTGTGTCTATATCGACGGCCGAGTGCGCGACCCGCAGCGCGCGATGGTTTCCGTGTTCGACCGCGGGTTTCTCTTCGGCGACAGCGTCTACGAAACGGTGGCCTACCAGGGCGGAAGGGTGCTCTTCCTGCCCGAGCACCTTGACCGTCTGGACAGGTCGGCGCGGCTTCTATTGATGGAAACGCCTCCACGGCTCGCCGTGATACAGGCGATTCGCGAGGCTATCGACGCCTCCCGGGAGTCCGAGGCGAGGGTTCGCGTCATTGTCACGCGCGGTGTCGGCCCGGTGGACATCGATCCTGCCACGGCCGGGCCGCCGCAGCTCATCGTGATTGTCCAGCCCTTGGGTGCGCCAACCCCCGAGGTGTTGGCGTCGGGCGTCGCGGTCGAGGTGGTCAATCTTTCGCGCGGGGCGCCTGGAAATGTCGACCCGGCTGTGAAGTCAGGCAACTATCTCAGCAGCGTTCTTGCCATCGCCGAGGCCCGTCGCCGGAGGCCCGGGGCGGGTGAGGCGATCCTCTGTTCCGGCAACGGCAGCATTGCCGAGGGCGCGACCAGCAACGTGTTTCTCGTGCAGGACGGCGCGCTCGTCACCCCGGGAATCGAGGTCGGGATTCTGGAAGGCGTGACGCGAGGGAAAGTGCTGGGGTTGGCCCGAGGCGCCAACATACCGACCCGCGAGCCAGGTTTTGTCGCCCCGGGAGAACTTTTGGCCGCAGATGAGGTCTTTCTCACCAGCGCGGTTCGGGGGATCTTGCCCGTCACAACCGTGGACGGTCAAAAGGTTGGCGACGGCAAGCCCGGATCGGTCACACAGAAGCTCCTGGCTCTTTACCAACGGCTTATCAGCGAGGGAACATGAACATCCTTGTGCTTGCTCACCGATTCTTTGTGTGGAGCGGCGCCGTGCTCGTCGCAATTGCGCTGCTGCAACTGCGGCTTCGCCTGCGCGCGAAGGATGAGGGCTCGAGGCCGCGGCCGTTTGACGCAACCATGGTGCGTGTCTTGCTGTTCACCACCGTCGGTATTCTGGCCATCCTGGTCGGAGCCGGCGTGATACCCATGACACGGATGATGTAGGCACGCCGAGCCCATTGAATAGGAACCCCAGTTCCGCTAGAACCACGCCTCCGCAAATCGTGCTTTGGCATACCCAGAACGCCGATCGCGAACCCCGAGAGCGGAAGTCCCATGATTGATAGATACACACGGCCGATTCTCGCCCAAATATGGTCCGATGCTCGTCGCTACGAAACGTGGCTCGCGGTCGAGCTTGCTGCATGTCAAGCCATGGAAGAGGCTTCCGTGGTTCCGGCAGGAACGGCGACCGACGTGCGTGCGAAGGCGGAGGGCAAGCTCGACGCCAAGCGCATCCTCGAACACGAGGAGCGGACCCGGCATGACGTGATCGCGTTCTTGACGCACGTTGAGGAGCTGGCCGGCGCCAGCGCGCGCTGGTTGCACCTGGGGATGACGTCGTCGGATGTGCTCGATGCCTCGTTGGCCATGCTTCTGCGCGAGGCCGCCGATGCGATTCTGGAAGGCGTGGACCAGTTGCGCGAAGCCTTGCGCCGAAAGGCCGAGGAGCACCGCGAGACAGTGATGATCGGCCGCTCGCACGGCATTCATGCCGAACCGATCGTCGCGGGGCTGGTGTTCGCTGGGTTCTTCGCCGAGGTCGGCCGTGCGAAGCGGGCGGTCTTGTCGGCGCGCGAGGAGATCTCCGTCGGCAAAATCGCCGGCGCAGTTGGCACCTACGCCAATCTGAACCCGGACATCGAACGCAAGGCGCTTGCCCGGTTGGGCCTGCGGCCCGAGGTGGTGCCGACCCAGATCGTGGCGCGCGACCGACACGCCGGGTTCTTCGCGGCCCTTGCCCGGCTTGGCGCCGCGGTGGAACGCATCGCCATGACGGTTCGCCACTGGCAGCGCACCGAGGTGGGCGAAGCCAGCGAGGCCTTCGGCAAAGGGCAGAAGGGCTCGTCGGCCATGCCGCATAAGAAGAATCCGATTCTGTCGGAGAACCTGTGCGGGATTGCGCGCCTGCTGCGCGCCTACGCGGATTCGGCCTTCGAAAACGTCGCCCTTTGGCACGAACGCGACATTTCGCACTCGTCGGTAGAACGGGTCATTGGTCCCGACGCCACCGGGCTTGCGGATTTCATGGTCCGCCGGGCGGCCGGCCTGGTCGACGGCTTGGTGGTGTACCCGGATCGCATGAGGCGAAACCTCGACTACACCGGCGGCCTCTACTTCAGCGAGGGCGTGATGCTAGCCCTGGTTCGTACCGGGCTGCCGCGCCAGACGGCATACGAGATGGTGCAGAAGCACGCCCTGGCGGCATCGGCCGAGCTGGGGACAGGGGTGCCGCCAAGCTTCAAGGCGCGCCTCGCCGGCGACCCGGAAATCTCAGCGCGACTGTCAGCGTCCGATCTCGACCAAGCTTTCGATTTGCGACATCACCTGCGCTGGAGCAAAGCGATCATCGATCGTGCGCTCAGCGACCAAGAAATGTAGAACAAGGAACACGCGATGATCTCAGACGACCTTATCAAAGCCCAGCTCGCGAAGACCTTGGAGTCCACTGATTTTCCGGTGCTCGGCCAGAAGTACGCCGGCAAGGTCCGCGACTGCTACACCAAGGACAACCGCCGCACCATCGTGGTCACCGACCGCATCAGCGCTTTCGATGTGGTGCTGGGAACCATCCCGTTCAAGGGCCAGGTGCTGAACCAGATTGCGGCCTACTGGTTCGAGGTTACCAAGCACCTGGCATCGAACCACATCATCGAGGTGCCCGATCCGACGGTGACCATCGCAACGGAGTGCGAGATCATTCCGGTCGAGTTCGTCATGCGCGCCTACGTGACTGGCGTGACCACCACGTCGATTTGGTACCACTATTCGAAGGGCGTACGCCGATTCTGCGGGCACGACCTGCCGGAAGGGATGCGCAAGAACCAAAAGCTCGACCGGCCCATTCTTACGCCGTCCACCAAGGCGGAAAAGGGCGGGCACGACCAATCGGTCTCACGTGACGAGATTCTGGCGTCGGACGCACTGACGCCCGCCGAATTCGACCGCGCCGCCGAGATGTGCGCGCGCGTGTTCGCCTTTGGACAGAGCCTGGCCGCGCAGCGGGGGCTTATCCTGGTGGACACCAAGTACGAAATCGGGCGCCGTCGCGACGGCAGCCTGTGCTTCGTCGACGAGATCCACACGCCGGACAGCTCGCGCTACTGGTACGCCGACGACTACCAGACGCGCTTCGAGGGCGGCGAAGAGCCGCGCGGCCTCGACAAGGAATACGTTCGCCGCGCGCTGGCCGCGCAGGGCTACACCGGCGACGGAACGCCACCGCCGCTAACCGACGAGATCCGCTGCGAGGCCGCGCGTCGCTACGTCGCCCTGTACGAGCTCGTCACCGGCCGCGAGTTCGTGCCCGACTTCGACGAGCCGCTGGCGCGCATCCGCAGGAACTTGAAGTTTTAGGCCGTGACTTCCGTTCCCAACGTTCGTTTTCGTCGGGTGCGGCCGGGTGCAGTCCTGCCGCGCTACATGACCGAGGGCGCCGCGGGGATGGACCTGGCCTCGGCCGCCGACGGGCCGATCACGCTGGCGTCGGGGCAGCGCCTGGGCGTTCCCACCGGGTGGACCATGGAGCTACCGCTTGGTTTCGAAGCGCAGGTGCGCCCGCGCTCCGGGCTTTCGCTTCGTCACGGCATCACGGTGGTGAACGCGCCCGGCACCATCGACAGCGACTACCGCGGCGAGATCATCGTGCTCTTGGTGAACCTCGGGCAGGAGGCGTACACCATCGCGCCGGGCGATCGCGTGGCGCAGATGGTGATTGCGCCGATTTCGCAGGCCACCGTCGAAGAAGTCACCGAACTGTCGCAGACTACACGCGGAACCGGGGGATTTGGGCACACAGGATGATTGATCTGCCGCCCGTCAGTGTGACAAGTTTCGCGTATGAACGAAGCTAGCGAACCAGCGAAACACGTGTCAGTGGGCATCGTGGGCGTCTCCGGGTATTCCGGGATGGAGCTTGGGCGCTTGCTCGCCAGTCATCCAACCTTCCAGTTGTCGCTCGTGACGACGGACAAGTGGCAGGGCAAGCGCTTGGGCGATCGCCTGGCGATCTCGGGGCCGGCAGCGGATCTGATGTGTGTCGCGCACAGCGATGGGCAAGCGCGCTTTTCCGATGTGAAGGTCGTGTTCCTCTGCACGCCCGCCGAGGTGTCCATTGCGCTGGCGCCGGTCGCCATGGCAGCCGGTGCGCGGGTCGTGGACCTGTCAGGCGCTTTTCGTCTGACCGCCGATCAATATCCAGCGTGGTATGGCTTTGAGCACGGGCGGCCCGAACTGCTCGCCGAGGCCGTGTACTCCATGCCCGAGGTGACCGACACCGCCGGAAAGCTGCGCACCGCCAAGCTGGTCTCCAACCCAGGCTGTTACCCCACGGCTTCGGTCATGACGGTGCTTCCGCTCTTGCGCGCGGGGCTCATCGAGCCCGATCCCATCTTCATCGACGCCAAGAGCGGCACCACCGGCGGCGGGCGAAAGGCGGCCGAGGACTGGTCGTTTTCCGAAGTGGCCGACGACATCAAGGCATACCGAATTCTGCGCCACCAGCATCAGCCGGAAATCGAGCGCGCGCTCAGCCTGGGTGGCGTTGCTTCGGCAACCATCGTCTTCACCCCGCACCTCTTGCCGGTCAGGCGGGGAATTCTCGCCGTGGCCTATTCTCGCCTGCGCAAAGACGTCGGCCCGGATCCTGCCGCGGCGGTAAAACAAGCACTGGCTTTGTTTGCGCGCGAGAAGCCCTTCGTTCGCATCGTCGCCGGCGAAGAGGTTCGCCTGCAGGGCGTGGTGGGAACCAACCGCGTCCTGCTCGGTGCTGTCGTGGACGCCAAGCGCGGCGTGGTGGTGTCGCTGGCCGCAATCGACAACCTGGTCAAGGGCGCGGCCGGCCAGGCACTGCAAAACGCAAACTTGATGTTCGGATTACCCGAAACCACCGGCCTGACTTCGGCCGCGGGACATTTGCCATGACCGACAACCCAGAGATCGAATCGCTCGCCCGTCGGCGTGACCTCATCGTCGACGCGCTTAGGTACATCCAGAGGTTTTCCGGCACCCGCGCCGTCATCAAGTACGGTGGCGCGGCCATGGTGCAGCCCGAGCTGAAGCGCAGCTTCGCGCAGGACGTGGTGCTGCTGCGCGCGGCCGGCCTGAAAGTGGTGATCGTCCACGGCGGCGGCCCGGAGATTACGCGTACGCTGGAACGGCTTGGCCAGAAGAGCGAGTTCATCGATGGGCAGCGCGTGACCGGCACGGCAGAGATGGGCGTGGTCGAGATGGTGCTGACTGGCAAGGTGAACACCGAGATCGTGGGGCTCATCAACACCCTGGGCGGCTCGGCCATGGGCCTTTCCGGCAAGGACGCGCACCTCATCCACGCGCGCAAGCAGATTCCCAAGCCGGGCAAGCCGGACCTCGGCCTGGTGGGCGAGGTGGAATCCATCAACAGCGAGATCCTCGACATGCTGATGGACAAGAACTACATCCCGGTGATTTCGCCTGTGGGCCTAGGCGTGGACGGCACCAGCTACAACATTAACGCCGACCACGTGGCGGCGGAGATCGCTGTGGCGGCGAAGGCGCGCAAGTTGATCTTCCTAACCGACGTGGCCGGCATCCTCGACGAGAACGGCCAACTTCTGTCCGAGCTGAAGACCGAGGAGCTGGAGGGCCGCCTGCAAGCCGGCAAGGCGGTGAAGGGCGGCATGGCGGTGAAGTCGAAGGCTGTGCTGCGTGCGCTAGAAGGCGGAGTGGAGGCCGTCCACGTGGTCGACGGGCGCGAACCTCACAGCGTGGTGGTGGAGCTGTTCACGGACAAGGGCGTGGGCACGGTGGTGACGGTGTAAGCCGCTCGCTTTTGAATCCTCAGTTCCCCGTCGCCGGCGCAAAACCCGGACCGTGGTTGTTGAGCATGCCCCAACTTGCTGCGCGCCAGTGAGATCGGTGGGCGAGGTAGACGCCGGCCAAGTCGCGGAAGTAACGAAGGGCGAGGGGGCGCTGGTCCTTGAGGTCCTTCTTCTCGGCCGGGTCGGCGATCAAGTCGTAGAGGTATTCCTCGCCGGCGTAGTCGACGATGTAGTGCAGCCCGAGCGAGCGCAGGGAATAGCTGCGCCCATACTCGGACGGAACCACCCGCGGCACCCACGGGCCCTGCCGCAGAATCATAGGCAGGAGGCTCTCGCCCTGCACGCGCTCATCGGGCGGTACGCCCATCAGGTCCACGATGGTCGGCACGAGATCGGCGTGGCTGACCACGGTCGGGATCTTCTGTCCGTGACCGAGGCCGGGCGCGAAGAAGGTCAGCGGCACGTGGGTTAGCTCGGCGTATTGACCGTAGGCGTGGCCCAGGCTGCCGTGCTCGAGGAAGCCTTCGCCGTGGTCGGACAGCAGCACCACCGGCGTGTTGTCGGCAAGCCCACGCGTGCGCAGTCCGTCCATCAGGGTACCGAAGCATTCGTCAAGGTGCTCGACCTCGCCGTCGTAGAGCCCCTTGAGCTGCCCCCACTTGTCAGGCGTCATCCTGATCCTTCCGCTGAGGATGGCGGAGAAGGTCACGCCATCGGGATGTTTGCCGATGGCCTCGTCGAAGGCGCCCGCGTAGTAGTGCTCGGTGATGCCCTGGTGATAGATGTAGGGCGTGTGCGCCTCGAACGCCACCGACGAGATGAAGAAGCGATCATCCTTGTGCTTGTCGACGAAGGCGAAGATCTCCTTGACCACGCCCGAGCAGTCCCCGCCCTTACCCTCGGCGTTGGGCATGTGGAACTCGGTCCACTTGGACACCGGCAACAGCCGTCGCATGGCGAAGGACGCATCGCCGATGAAATCGGTCGCGATGCCCGCCTTGGCCAAGATCGTGCTGACCATGGGCGTGCCGGGGTTGACCTTGCTCTTGTCGCCCAGAATGCCGTGTACGCGGGGCATGCAGCCGCTTTGGATACTGGCGTGTGAAGGCGGCGACGACGGCGACGCCGCGTGGGTCGAGGTGAAGCTGACGCCGATGCTTTCGGCCGCCTCGGCGATGTTGGGCGTGCGCACCCGGGTTTCGGCGAACATCGGCAGCTTGTCGGCGCGCAGGGCATCCGCCACCAGCACCACCAGGTTGCGCGCAGGCTTCGGGCGTGGGTCGCTCTTCGCCTTTGGCAACAGAATTCGCGGTGCAACCCAGGCGGCGTCGGCAGGATGGCCTTCCGTCACGGCGAGCTCCAGCGCGACCAGCTTGCCGGCAAATTCGGCCAGGGAAAGCCGGCGCTCGTGCTGGGTGCCCGCGTCTTGCGGCTCGTCGAGCAACAGGGTCGCAGGCTTTCCCTCGAGGGTGGCGGAAATGCGGAAGCGCACGTGGCCCGCGGTCGCCGCGGTGTCGACGACCAGCCAGCCCTCTTGCGGAATTTCGGTCGGGATCATCATGCGTGCAAAACCGGTCAGTGCCGGCTGCGGTCTTCCGCCGATGGATACCGTCGCTACCGGCGAGTCGGCAGGCCAGCCTTCCGCTTTGCTTTTCCCCGGCGTGATTTCGATGGAGTGGAAGACGCCATTTTTCTTGCCCGCGGCGATTGCCAGGGTGTTTTCGCCTGGCACAAGCAGACGGGCGGGAATGGTCGCGGTGACTTCCTGCCAGCCCGCTTCGAGCGTGCTGTTCTTGACCGGCTTGCCGTTGAGGCGTAGCGACAGCTTCTTTCCGCAGCTTGCGCCGTGGGCACGAAGCACCAGCGTCGCTTCGTCAGTTGCCATCGCCCACGGGAAGTGCAGTGTCGCGGCGGTAGCGCCCAGCATGCGGCCGGTCCTATCGTCGACCCTGGTCGTCGCCCTCCAGGGATTGCTGTACTCCTGGCTGTATTTGCGGAAGCCCTCGCTGGTAAGCGGAATCACCAGGCCTTGCCGGTAGAGGTGCCAAAGTGCGCGCGAGGCTAGTAGATCCATCTTCGGGCCGGTCTCGTCGAGCACCGGGCCCTGCGCAGGCGCGGGCGGTTCCTTGGCGGTCACCCTGGGCGCGGATGTGCTGCGGTTTTCGCTGACTTTCGTGGCCTGGCACGCAAGGCCGATGGTCGCCGCGAGCGCGATGAGCGCGTAAAGCCCGAGCTTCGACATGCTCGGGTTCTACCTTCTTTCGCCCGGCCGATGCCAGGTGCCGACGCAGATTCCCGCAAGGCAACTCCCTAGGTTCCCAACTTGATCCCATTCTCGTCTATGATGGAAGCAAAGGGGTGTCATGTTCTCCCGTTTCGCCCACGCGCAAGACGCTTCCTCTCGACCTTTTCTGGCGGCGACGCTGGGGTCGGTGATTTTGCTGGCCTGGACGCTGTGGTTCTTTCTAGCGCGGGTGTCGCTTTACGAGGCAAGTCGGCAGGCGCGGCTGGAGGTAGAAGCAGCGCCCCACGAGGTGGACGCGCCGGTGTCGGGCCGCCTGTCGCGCAGCAACCTGGTGCTCGGCGGCCATGTCTCCGCGGGCGATCTGCTCATCGAGATCGACGGTGAAGCGCTAAGGCTGGAACGCCAGGCGGAAGTCAACAAGGTCCTGTCCGTGGCGCCTCAGATTGCCGCGCTCGAGCGTGAGCTTGAATCCGACGAGGAAGCCCTGCGCGGCGAGGATCGCGCCTTGGCCGCCGAGGTGAGCGAAGCGCGCGCGCGCCAGCGGGCCTCGGACGCGGTGGCGCAGCTCAAGGCCTCCGAGCGCGCTCAGGTCGAATCGCTACGCAGGCAGCACGTGGTCGCCGAGGTGGAGCGACAGCGCATGCAAGCGGACTACGAACAGCATAACGCAGAGTCCGATGCAGCTCGCGCCCAAGTCGGACGGCTCGGTACCGAGGGCGTGGTCCGGCGCAACGATCGCCGGGCCAAGCTCGCGCGCCTGCAAGCCGAGATCGCGCGGCTTGAAAGCGTGCGCAACGAGGCCGCCTCGCGCATTCCGATCCTCGATCAGCAAATTGATCTGTACACGGTCCGGGCCCCGGTGTCGGGACGGATCGGCAACCTGGTCAATCTCCAGCCCGGTTCGGTGGTGGCGGCGGGCACGCGTCTTTGCACGGTGGTTCCGTCGGGCGGACTGCGTGCAGTCGCGTTCTTCGACGCTGCGACGGCGGCGGGCCGCGTGAGAGTTGACCAGCCGGCTCGCATTCGCCTGTTTGGGTTCCCTTGGACCAAGTTCGGCGTGCTTCACGCGCACGTGGAACGGGTCGGCTCCGAGCCGCGCGATGGGCTGATTCGCGTCGAGCTGGATCTGGATCCGCAGCAGAAGTCGCACATTCCCATGGAACACGGGCTGCAAGGCAGCGCCGAGGTCGAGGTGGAACGGGTCGCCCCGGTTGCGCTGGTTCTCGATGCGGCCGGGCGCTATTTGATGAAGTCCGGCCCGGCGGCGGTGGAAAAGCCATGAGCGACGAAGATTCCGCGAAGTCGTCGTCGCGCAGGTTCTTCGTGCCCGAGGCCATCCAGACCTCGAGCATGGACTGCGGGCCGGCCACGTTGAAATCGCTGCTCTCGGGGTTCGGCA
This sequence comes from uncultured Myxococcales bacterium, assembly GCA_964491625.1. GTDB lineage: Bacteria > Myxococcota_A > Polyangia > Fen-1088 > Fen-1088 > Fen-1118. Next base: position 6,752 of record CAZBIU010000084.1, on the reverse strand, counting down.
TCAAAGCCAGTTACGGCCGGCTGCGCGAGGCCTGCCACACCAGCGTTGATGGCACGTCCATCGATACGCTTGAGGATCTGGTCAACGCGCTTGGGCTTGAGGCCGAGCAGGAAATGATGCCGGTTGAGCACGTGCTGTCGTCGGTGGCGCAATGCTTGCCGGCCTTGGTGGTGACGCGCCTTCCGTCGGGCCTGACCCATTTCGTGGTGGTTTGGCGCACGCTTGGACCGTGGGTGCAGGTGATGGATCCCGGACGCGGCCGGCGCTGGATGAAGCGCGCGACCCTGGAACGAACCTTGTACGTGCATCAGAGCGAAGTTGGCGCCGAAGACGTCTCGGGTTGGCTGGTCTCGTCGGCCTTCATCGATCCGCTTCGGCACCGCTTGAAGGTGCTGCTTGGTGCAGGCGTGGCCAAGCGACTGCTCGGGACCGCGGTAGAATCGGGCTGGGAGCGGGTGGCGGCGCTGGATGCGGCGTTGCGCGCGACGCTGAACCTCATCGACGAAGGTGCCGCGCGTCCCGCGCAGGCGGCGCATGTCCTCGATCTGCTGCTTGCCTCGACCTCGCAACAGGATCCCTGTGGCCTGATTCCCAAGCACCTGTGGACGGTGCGGCCGAGTCCCACGGAAGCCGGCGCGAAGCCGCAGCTCGTGGTCCGGGGCGCGGTGGTTCTGGAGGTGGTCGGTCAGCAGGAGGCACGGACCGACTTGGCCCCGGATCTGGCCGCAGTGGTGAAAGCTTCGGAAGAAAGTGCGGGGCGGAGGCTCCTCGGGTTCTTACGCGCGGACGGCCTCTTGCATGTCCTGCCGCTGGTCGCCGGCTTGGCGGTGGCAGGCCTCGGCAGCGTGATCGAGACGCTGCTGTTTCGTGGCGCCTTCGACATCGGAAACCGGCTGGAGGTCTTCGAACAGCGGGTGTTCGCCGCACTGGCTCTGCTCGGGCTCTTGCTGGCCCTGTCACTCATCGAGTGGCCGGTGGCGCGGGGCCTGTGGGCGCAGGGCCGGCGACTGGAGATCCGCCTGCGTCGGGCGTTCCTGCAAAAGCTGCCGCGGCTGGGGGATCGCTATTTTCAAAGTCGGCCCATTTCGAACATGGCGGAAAGCTCGCACCTCCTGCACTGGCTGCGCCTTCTGCCTGGGCACGGCGGGCAGGTGATACGTTGTCTGTGCGAGCTCGCCGCCACGGTGGCGGGTGTGGTGTGGCTCTACCCGCCGGCTGCCCCGCTGGTGCTCTTGCTCGCGTTTTTCATGGTGGCCCTGCCGGTCTTCTGTCAACCGATCCTGTTGGAAAAGGATCTGCGCATGCGCGGACACGCTGGCGGCCTTTCGCGATTCTACTTGGATGCGTTGCTAGGTCTGTCGGCGATTCGGGCGCACACCGCCGAGGGCGCGGTCACCGCCGAGCATGGCACACGCCTACGCGAATGGGCGCGCGCCGCCCGCGACGTTGCGCGTACGGGAATCGTGGTCGAGACCGCGATGGGGATCATCGGCTTCGGGTTGGCCGCGGCGGTCGTGTTTCATTATCTTTCGACGGCCGACGGATCGGGCTGGGCGATCCTGTTCGTGTACTGGATCTTGATGGTGCCGGCGCTGGGAATGGAGCTCGCACTTCTGGTCCAGCAGTACCCGCAGCATCGCAACGTCACGCTTCGCCTGCTGGAGCCGCTTGGCGCCGAGGAAAGCGCCTCCGACGAGGAGGCCGAGCGCGTCGGCGAACCGGAAACCGCGTCCTCGGCGCCTTGCCTGACCCTTGACCAGGTCACGGTCCAGCAGGCTGGCAACCAGGTGCTGTCCGTGCCCAAGCTGGAAATTGCAGCAGGCGAGCAGGTGGCGATCGTGGGTGTTTCCGGCGCCGGCAAGTCGAGCCTGGTTGGCCTCCTGCTTGGATGGTATCGCCCCAACACGGGCCAGGTGCTCGTGGACGGCAAGCCGCTCGTCGGGCGGGTCCTGGCGCAGCTCCGGCGCCGGACCATCTGGGTCGACCCGACGGTGCAGCTTTGGAACCGGTCGCTGCTTGAAAATCTGCGCTACGGCATGGAAGGCGAGCGCAAGCCGCTCGGTGATGCAGTGGAAGCGGCCGAGCTGGACGAGGTTCTGGCGCGCCTGCCGATGGGGCTGCAAACCGGAGTAGGCGCCAACGGCGCGCTGCTGTCCGGCGGGGAAGGGCAGCGCGTGCGCCTGGGACGGGGGCTTTGTCGTGGCAAGCCCAACCTGGTGATTCTCGACGAGGCCTTCTGCGGTCTCGAGCGCGCGCGGCGAAGCGCCTTGTTGTTCATGGCTCGGCGGCGCTGGCAGGGCGCAACCTTCCTGTGCATCACGCACGACATCGGCGAGACCATGTCGTTTCCGCGCGTGCTGGTCATTGAAGGCGGGCAGATCGTCGAGGATGGCGAGCCCGCGACGCTTTCGGCTCGGTCAGAGTCTCGCTACGCGCGTTTGCTGGCTGCGGAAAAGCGCGCGTTGGCACGCCTAACCGGCTCGGAGTGGCGCCGCTTCAAAGTCGAGGCCGGCTACGTGGGCGCCGACTTCACCGAGCGGGGTGCACGGCCATGAGCGAAGGTGAGAGCGCGCCGAGCTTCGCCTGGCGGGCCGACCAGCTTGGCCTGGCTCTGGAAGCTGTCGCAGAACGCGTGTTGCCGAGACAGCGCACGCGCCGGTTGTCGTCGGTGCCCTCGGCAGTCGACGAAGCCACCTTGCTTGACCTCGGCCGTTGGCTGGAAGATGCCAGCGCGCGACTCGGCATGATCGCCGAGGCCAAGGAGCGAACCGAGCTGACCGCGGCGGCGATGCTGGCCGAGGCTGGACCTGTCTTGGTGGTGCTGCCGGCGCAGCCCAAGCGGCTCTTCCTCGTGCTACTTCGCCTGTGCAACCGAGGGCGCGAGGTCGAGCTGCTTTTGCCAACCCGCCAACCCTTGCGCGTGCCCATCGCCGAGATCGACGGCGTATTGGCTGGCGCAGGCGAGGCCAACCGAGAGCTGCGTGCCTTTTGCGACAAGGCGGGATTGGGGCCGGGGGCGGCGGGGATCGCGGAGCGCGTGTTGCGCAGGGGCGACGGCAGAGGCGAGCTTTGCTCGGGCTTTTCCTTCGCACCGGCCGACAGCGGATTCGTCGCGCGCTTCATCGAGGCTGGCGGCCGGTCGCTGCTGGCGGGAACTGTGACCTCTTACCTTCTGGCATTCACATTGTATCTGGCGTCCTGGTGGCTTATCGGCTCAGCGGCCATGGAGGGCCATCTTTCGCGCGGCTGGCTGTGGGCGTGGGCCATCATGTTGTTCTGCTTCGTGGTCTGCCGAGGGGCCGCCATCTGGGGGGCGGGGCGGTTGGCCGTGCACGTGGGCGGCATCACGCGCGAGCGGCTTTTGGGTGGAATTCTGCGTATGTCCACCGACAAGGTCCGGGCCAGCGGCATCGGATCGTTGCTGGGTGTCGTGCTCGACGCCGACGCGCTGGACGCGCTCGCGCGCACCGGCGGTCCGACTCTGCTGGCCGACGTCGCCCAGTGCGCATGCGGCTTGATGGTGCTTCTTGCCGGCGCCACGCCGGTCTCGCACGCTTTGCTGTTGCTTGCCTGCCTGCTGCTCGCTGCGTATCTGGTTCGCCGGCTGCACCGTCGGCTGCTCGACTGGGCCGACGCGCGTCTTGCGCTGACCGACGACCTGGTCGAGACCATGGTTGGCTATCGCACCATGGTGGCCCAGCTTGCGCCGGACAAGCGCCACCTGGGTGAGGAGAGGGCGCTTAGCGAATACGCACGCAAAGAGGCAGCGATGGATCGGGAAATGGCCCGGCTGGCCGTCTTGGTTCCGCGCGGCTGGTTGATGCTGGGCGTGGCGGCGCTGATCCCCGACTTCGCGGCGGCGCGGGCCGCGTCGACCCAGGTGGCGGTGAGCCTTGGCGGAGTGCTGCTGGTGTACCTCGCCTTCCGTCGGATCGCCCTGGAAACCGGCCCCGGCCTGGCCGCTGCGTTCGTCGCCTGGCGCAGCACCAAGCCCATCGCCGCCGCCGCCAGCGTTGCGAACGAGCCGGCCGAGCAGGTTGCCGTGCTACCCAACGAGGTCGACGAGGCTACGCAAGGACGCCGGGCTCTGCTGGTCGGGCGCGACGTCAGCTATCGCTATCCAGGGCGACTTGAGCCGGTTCTGCGCGGTGCGGATTTTGAGGTCTATCGCGGCGATAGGGTTCTGGTGGAGGGCCGGTCGGGCTCGGGCAAGTCGACCCTGGGCGCACTCTTGTGCGGGCTTCGCCAACCGTCAGGCGGCTTGCTGCTCTTGGGCGGATTCGATCATCACAGCCTGCGCCCCGAACGCTGGCGCCAGCGCGTGGCCTCGGTGCCGCAGAGCCACGACAACCACATCCTGTCGGCGCCGCTGCTCTTCAATATCGCGATGGCGCGGCGCTGGCCGCCCAGCGACACCGACATCCTCGAATTCGAGACCATCTGCGAAGAGCTCGGGCTCGGCGGCGTGCTGGCGCGGATGCCCGCGGGGATTCAGCAAATGGTGGGCGACAGCGGGTGGCAGCTCTCTCACGGCGAAAAGGCACGGGTCTGCGTCGCGCGGGCCTTGGCGCAGCAGGCGGACGTGCGCGTGCTGGACGAGAGCTTCGCCGCGCTGGACCCTGAGACCTTGGACGGTGTGCTGGAGTGCATTTTGAGGCGAAGCGAAACTTTGCTAGTCGTTTCACACGCCTGAATTCGCTTTCCGCTAGACCATCCATTGACATGGGTTGACTACGGACGCGCGATATAGGACAGTAGGGCTTCAAAAAAACGTTGAAGAGTTCGAGAGAAATGAGTGTGACCGAATGGGTCTAGCCGCAGTCAAGAAAGCAGAAGTCGTCAAGAAGTTCGCTCGCAGCGAGGCCGATACAGGCTCGCCCGAAGTTCAAATCGCCCTCTTGTCGGAACGTATTTCCTACCTCACGGAGCACTTCCGAGTGCACGCGAAGGATCACCACTCGCGCCGCGGTTTGCTGATGCTCGTCAGCCAGAGGCGCCGGTTGCTCGACTACTTGAAGAAGAAGGACGTCAAGCGCTATCGGGACCTGATCCAGACGCTTGGCATCCGCAAGTAGTGTACGTTCCGGCAGGACGATAAGCGCGGGTGGTCGTAAGGCCACCCGCATTCTGTTGACGGAGGCCCCGGTGCCTGCGTTCATCCTTTTTCCCGCCGATCCTCGCTGTCCCCGGAATCGGGCTCAGCAGCGCCAGGACCTGCGAGACAAGGGACGAAGCCACAGGGGCCCGATGAAAAGAGAGGAGTCTCCCATATGTTCGTACGTGAAGGTGTACCCCTAGGTGGCAAAGAGCTGAGTATTGAAATTGGCCGCATGGCCAAACAGGCCGACGGCGCGGTCGTGGTCCGCTACGGTGATTCGATGGTGCTGGTGACGGCGGTGGCGTCGGCCGGTGTGAGGCCGGGCATCGATTTCATGCCGCTCACGGTCGACTATCTGGAGAAGACGTCTGCCGCAGGAAAGATTCCCGGCGGCTACTTCAAGCGTGAAGGTCGTCTGACCGAGGTCGAGGTTCTGACCTCGCGCCTCATCGACCGGCCGTGCCGTCCGCTCTTCCCGAAAGGGTGGCGGTTCGACACGCAGGTCATCGCCATGGTTCTCTCCACCGATCGCGAGAACCTGACCGATGTGCTGGCCATGACCGGCGCCTCGGCAGCGCTGCACTTGTCCGACGTTCCCTGGGCGGGCCCGTTTGCGGGCGTGCGGGTGGGGCGGATCGGCGGCGAGTTCATCGTGAACCCGACCGCGGCCCAGCGCGACGCTTCCGAGCTGGACCTGATCGTCGCAGCCAGTCGGGATGCCATCGTGATGGTCGAGGGTGGGGCGCAGCAGGTTGCCGAAGACGTCATCGTCGACGCCCTGATGTTCGCGCACAAGGCGGCGCAGCCGCTCATCGACCTGCAGGAAAAGCTGCGGGCCGCAGTAGGCAAGCCGAAGCGCGAGTTTTCTCCGCCCGCGGTTGACCCGGCCCTGGAGGCCCGGGTCATGGAATTTGCCAAGGGCAAGATTGGCGCTGCGATGGCGATCCGCGAGAAGCTCGATCGCTACGCGGCCCTCGACAAGGCCGCCACCGAGACGCTGGAAGCGCTCAAGCCCGAGTTCCCCGAGCGTGACGCCGAGATCAAGGAGATCTTCGACAAGGCCAAGAAGAAGAACCTGCGCGAGCTGGTTCTCGACACCGGCCGCCGCATCGACGGTCGCGCCACCGACGAGATTCGCCCAATCACGTCCGAGGTCAGCCTGTTGCCGCGCACGCACGGTTCGGCGCTCTTCACCCGCGGCGAAACCCAGGCCTTGGTCACCACCACGCTCGGCACCAAGCAGGACGCCCAGCACATCGAAGGTCTCGGCGAAGAGTTCGAGAAGACCTTCATGCTTCACTATAACTTTCCACCATTTTCCACAGGCGAAACCAAGCCTTTGCGAGGTGCCAGTCGCCGCGAAACCGGCCACGGCCACTTGGCCGAGCGCGCCCTGTCGGTGGTGCTGCCCGACGAGAAAACCTTCCCGTACACCATTCGTGTGGTGTCGGAGATTCTCGAGTCGAACGGCAGCTCGTCCATGGCCTCGGTGTGCGGCGGCGCCCTGTCGATGATGGACGCCGGGGTTCCCCTCAAGACCCCGATTGCCGGCATCGCCATGGGGCTCATCAAGGAAGGTGAGCGCGTGGCCGTGCTGTCCGACATCCTCGGCGACGAGGATCACCTGGGCGACATGGACTTCAAGATCTGCGGC
>CAZBIU010000083.1:0-21218 GCA_964491625.1 uncultured Myxococcales bacterium | reverse complement strand
CGCGAGCATGAGGGAAGACGCCTTCTTCTCGGCGAGCAAATGCAGACCCGCGGTGCGGATATTTCCGCCCACCAATACATAGCCGGGCAGCTCGTACATGCCACCGGCGTCCAGTGTGTTGGCGCTGCTGGACCGACGGATGCCGACATACGACACCTCGACGCTGGCACGCAGGGGCAGATGCGGGATCTCACCGCTGAGACCGCCGCCGGCAACCACGAGCGGATAGGCTGCATTGCTGTAGTTCGAGAGCCCAGCCACGTACCCCGCGTCGTTCATGCTCACCACGGTGTGGTTGATGGCCAGATTGGCGTAGGCCGAGACCTTCTTGCGATAGTCCAGCCGCGCTTCGCTTTCCCACGAAAGGGAAGCGACCCTTGAAATATTGCGGGCGACCTGGTTGATGCCTTGCTGTTCGAAGGCGGCCTGGTCGAGCAAATAGCTGTAGGCAACGCCGCTGGCGAGGAAGAGATACCGGGTTGGTCGGTACGAAAGCTGCGTCTCTACGGTGTGGATGAAGGACGGTTTCAATTGTTGGTTGCCGGCGATGTCACCCGGCGCGAGGGGAGCGCCATAGAGAAGCTGGGGCGACGGCGCCTTGAAGGCGCTGCCGTAGAGCAGCTTGAGATGCAGGTTGCGGGCCAGCTCGACGACCCCGGCCAGGCGACCGCTCGGCTTGCCGCCAAACACGCTGTGGTAGTCGATGCGAGCGCCTCCCGTCATGGTCAACCATGGCAGCGCTGACCAGATCAGCAACGCATTGGCGCCGATGTTCGTCAGATACTTGTGTCCGGCGAGGTCCATGGTCGGGACTTGGTCGCCAGCGCGCTCGCCCGGGCCAGTGCCAATCGAGGATTTCAGGACGTCGTACACGGTGACGAGCTTCTCATCGTCCCAAAGCAATTCAGCGCCAAGCAGGACGTTCAAGCGCTCGTGGGGACGCCAGTTGACCTCGGCGCTGGCGTCGATCCCGCGGTAGTCGAAGTCGCGCCTGACGTAGAACAGGTCGTTGCCGGTCTCGATGCGGTCGCGCGTGGTTGGGCCGCCGTAGACAAAGTGGGCATTGCTACGCAGGTCGACCGACGGGGAAAGATAGAGCGTCAGATCGCTGCCCAGCGCCCCTTGGCGAAGCGAGACGTTGGTTCCGTTCTGGCGACCGCCGCTGTCGAGGTTGTGGGTCAGTTGCTGCCAATCCGCAAACTCGGCGCCTCGATCGATTTGTGAAAGATAGCCAGTGAAGCCGATCGAGCCGTGGCTGCCCAGGGCGAACGATGCAACCGCAAGGGTGACCAGCGAATTGAGATTCAAGTCGTGCGCGCGCAGATCCGCAGGCGCATAGCTCGGCAGTCTCGGCGCCGGCGAGCTTGCGGGCAAGACGAGCCCGGAGCGGTCCTCCGAGCTGCTCTTCAATGCCGCCATGAACTGCCAGGAATCGCGGGCAGTTCCGACCGCCATATCGTAGCCCCAGGTGTTGCCGCCTTCGCGCGCGCCGGTCACGGCGATCTCACCGCCCTCTATCTGTCCCGGCCGACGCGTGACGATGTTGATCACACCCAAGAACGCGTCGGCGCCGTAGAGCGAAGAAGCCGGGCCGCGGATGACCTCGATTCGTTGCACGACGGACAAAGGGATGAGCTCGGGGCCCAGCCAATTGCCCGCGGTGGAGCGGAAGGCCACCGAGCGCCCGTCGATCATGACCTTGACCATGCCGCTCTCGGAGCGCAGACCGCCCGTTACGCCGCGAACGCCGAGGTTGGGAATGATGTGGTCATCGATGACGTAGACGCCGGTGACGTGCCGGAGCACGTCGTCGACCGATTGGTACCCCCAACGCACGATTTCCTCGCGGGTGATGACGGTGGTGACGGCGGGGGCCTGGTCCTCCATGACCGCGGACTTGGTCGCGGTCACCACGACGTTCTCGAGCAAGGCCTCGAGATCCAGCTCGTTCAAGTCTTTGCCGTTGAGGACGGTAATCGTCTGATCGAGGTCTGATTCTGCAAGGGGTGCCTGATATTGCTTCGCCGGTACGGCCCCCTCTTGCTCCGGAGGCTCAGGCATGGCGGCTGTATCGCTTGGCAGGGTATCGGTTGCATGTTCCCCGTCCGCGCCTGCATCAATCTGCGCGCGGGCGTTGGAAGCAAAACTGGCGATGAAGGCCAGAAGCGCGGACCGCACAATTCGTCGGCCGCCCCCGCACCGTCGGGGGCGCGTCCGGTCAGGGGCGTGATTACAGGCCGACACCGCTATTGTCCACTTCTGTGGGTGTGCATTGCCGATAATCGACGCTGGCGAACTCCGATCCCGTGATTTGCCAGATGGTGCCGCGATTTCCCGTGCTGTCGCCCAAGCTGTTGAGTACATAGAATCCCGCGGCGCCCTGGTATTCGATCGGCTGACCGGTGGCGAGTAGGGACATGGCGAGGGGGATTTGGTCGAAAGCCACGACCGTGCCACCGACAGCCGTGACCTTCAGCATGTGGTCCTTGAGCACTGCGGGCGTCGGAAACTGACCGGTCGTTGCCATGGCTTCTTCAAGCGCGAGCGCCAACAAGACCACGGCATCGAAGTAGTAATGAGATCCTGCCTGCGGCGGAACGCCCGTCTGGGCCTCGAAGAAGGAATCGAAGTCGCCCGCGCGGTCTCCGAGGTCGGCCGAGATCCCCTGCATGCCGTCGACCATGCCTAGCGGCACGTTCTTGAGCAGCTCAGAGTTGTTGAGGGTCGGCCCCAGGTACCAGGTTACCGGCTTGTCGCGAACCGCCCATTCCTGAAGAAGGGCGGCCGCAACCGCGGGCGACGTGACCAGAACCGTCGCATCCGGCGAAAGGCGACTTAAGCTGGAAAAGACATCGGCGAACGACCCGGCGGCGGATCCCACGTAGAGGTTTGGCAAGACGGTGCCACCGTTGGCGTTGAATGTTCGGTCGAAGAAGGTGGCAAAGGCGTTGCTATAGTCGTCGGTGTCGATGGCCAGGTTTGCCTTGGTGATTCCGTCGTCCCGCATGTGCTTTGCCAATGCACAGGCCAGGTAGCCCACCGAAGGCGACAATCGGAACCAGGCGGCATTGGCGCTGGGATCATGGAATTGTGCCGAGGTAAGCCCAGGCATCAAGTGAACCATCTGGTGGGACTTGACGGCCGTGGTGATCTGAAACGCGATCTTGGGCTCTTCGGTACCGATGAAGAACGGAATGGGGGCCTCGCCGATAAGGTCGAGCGCATTGGCGGTGCCGCGTAGGTCGTCGGAGTGACTGTCACGTACGTCAAGCCATAGCTGCCGGCCGCCCAAGGCGTGGGTAGCATTCACGAGCTGCAAAGCCAGGCGCATGGCGGTTTCAAGCGCGACGCCGGAAGCCGCGCGTTCACCGGAGAATGGCAACACCGTGGCGATGTGAATTGCATCCGGCGGCGGCGCGCTTTGGTGGGTCGAAACGCATCCGATTACAGCGAAAGCGGAGGGCAGGATTTCGATCAAGGTCGGGAGACGCCGTCTGGTTCTCCGCGTGCAGGCGGCGCGCTCCCTTGCTGGTAAGGACGTTCTTGATGGCATTCGCGTTCGAAAAAGGCGGAGAACATCAATCGAATCTAAACTAGGCGTTGATTCCCAGGGTGCTAAGGAATGTCATGTAGTCGGCATAGTTGGCTGTGGTAATGATGTCGATGCCAGTGTCGATGAAGTACCCGTCGATGAGCAGGGGCTGTAGCATTTGGTTGGTCACGGCGGCGCCGAGGACGTCCATGCTGTAAGGTACGAGGAGTCCCAGCTCGCCCATGTAGTATTGTCGTTGCACCGCGACGCCCAGGAAGTAGCCCTTGTCGAAGTAGGCTTTGGTGTCAGTGGTCATGTCGAATCCGACGATCTTGATGATGCCTGGCGCACCGACGACGGCCTCGGCCGCCTGTGCGCACAGGCTGGCGTCGGAATACACGCAAACCATGCCCTTGATGTTGAGCTGCGGGTCGGCGAGGGCAGTCTCGAGCGCGGCAAGGTCCGTGTCTGGGCCCCAGGTTGGGCTGATCCTCGGCGCAAGCAGCAGGCCAGCTGCTGCGGCGCCATCCTCGGCGCCTTGCGCTCGCTCGATGCCGCTTGGCCAAGTGGTGTCGGTCGTTCCGAACACGACAATTGTATCGCCAGGATTGAGGGCCTGCCCAAGTATGGCTGCCGCGGTTTGGCCTGCCTGATAATTGGCGGTCGCGATGTTGTACGTCCGTCCACTGGCGGGAGAATCACTGTCGATGGTCACCACCGGTCCGCGCTGCTGGACAAATTGATGCACGAGGGACACGCTGTCCGCATCCGTACCCTCGGGAGCAAGTGCCATGCCGCGATACAGAGCGCTGTCCAGATACGCCTGGAGATGCTCGTTCTGCAGCACCGCAGCCTGCTCCATGGTTGTGTTCTCTGGGTCAGGGACAAAGGGTGCTTCGACGATCGACGGGCAGGCCAGTTGCATGCTCATCCGGTTGGCCCCGATAACCACGGGCGCCCAGAAATCCGTGAGCTGCTTGAGCAGGACAGCGATGGGCGGCTTGGAAGAGGCTGGAAGATTCGCGGCGGTCACCGCAGCCACCATGGAGTCGATGACGTTCTCGATGGCTTGCGGAACGAAGGGCGAGACGGCAGGGGCCGAGTCCGGGGCGACGCCACCGTCGGCGTTGACAGGGATTTCCGCTCCGCCGCAGCCGCTAAGTAGCCCGGCTCCGACACACACCGACAGCAAAGTCTTGCACGTCATTTGTTTTCTCCTGTGCGCGCGGAATTCCGACTTGATGGCAGTGCCAGTGGCACGACTTCACCTCGCCAGCCCTGTCTATCGGCATCGCGCAACGAAGCTTTAACGTAGTCGGCTCTTGTCTGGGCCGACGCGGCATGGGCGAGCTCCAGAACGTCAGCGACAACCCAACGGCGCCACCGGGGACGGGCTGAAACCGAGGGTGCCGTCGGCCAACAGTCCGAAGTAGCGCGAGCCCCAGCACCATACGCTGCCATCCGCGCCGCGTGCACAAGTCGCGCCCGAGCCGACGGCGACCTCGGACACGTTCGCCCCCACGCCAGCGACGCGCACCGGATTTGTCGCTTTCGCAGCCTGGCCGCTTGGGCCCATGCCCAACTGACCAGCGCCATTGCTGCCCCAGCACCACAAAGCGCCGTCGCTGGTGCGCGCGCAGGTGTGGCTGTCGCCCGCGGCTATTTCGACTACCGACGCGAGCCCGCCCACTTGCGCGGGGAGCGCGCGTTGCTCGAAGGTTCCGTCACCCAGCTCGCCGTTGTCGTTCCGGCCCCAGCACCAAGCCGTGCCGTCGTCGAGGACCGCGCAGGTGTGGTCGGCCGGGCCGGCCGAAGCCTGGCGCACCGTCGAGCCGAGCGCAGCGACCGGCAGTGGCGTCGCGCGATCGTCGGTGGTGCCGTCGCCGAGCTCCCCCGAGCCGTTGCTGCCCCAACACCACAGCATGCCGCCGGCCGTGCGGGCGCAGGTGTGCGTGCCCCGTGCGGTCACGTCGGTCACGGAGGCGCCGAGCCCGCCCACCTGCACGGGTGTGTCGCGGAAGAACGCGTCGGTTTCGTCGCCGAGCTCGCCGTTGTCGTTGCGTCCCCAGCACCACAGGGTGCCGTCGCTGGCCAGGGCGCAGGCATGTCCCCAACCCACCGCAACTTTCACCAGGCTGGCAGGGAGACCGGCGACCTGAAAGGGCTGAGTCCGCAAGTCGAAAGTGCCGGTGGCGTTGCTGATCCACCCCCAGCACCAGATCTCGCCGGCCGTCGACAGCACACAGACCGCACCGCCGTCCCCACCCGCGACTTGCGCCGCGGGCCGGCCCAGGGATGCCACCTCGACCGGGCTCGGCTGGTAGACGGACGATCCGTCGTTGGATTGGCTGGCAGGATCGATGCCCCAGCAGGCAAGGTCCCCGGCCGTCTTGCGCGCACAGAAGAATTCGTAACCCGCGGTAAGCTGTGCCACGCCGGTCCCCAGGCTGGCCACGGCCCGCGGCGTGCTATCGGCGGAGGTCGCGCCGTTGCCCAATTGCCCGAGGGCGTCGCCACCCCAACAGAGCAGAGCGCCGCCGGACACGACCGCGCAAGTGAATCCATCGCTAACCGCCACGTTCACTGTCCCAGTGACCGCATTGACCTGGACCGGCGTGCTTCGGTTCGAGGTGCTGCCATCGCCCAATTGTCCTTCGCTATTGGCGCCCCAGCACCACGTTGTCCCATCGCGCTTGCGCGCACAGAAGTGCCCCCAGCCTGCGCTCACAGCCAGGACGTCCGAACCGAGGCTTCCGACCATGGACGGTATCAGGGTGCCGCTTCGCCACCCCCAGCACCAAAGCGTTCCATCGCTTCTCGTCGCGCAGGTGTCCTGATAGCCGGCCGACGCCTGGGTGACCAGATGACCGAGCCCGGCCACCTCAACGGGGGTGAGCCGGGCGGTGGTAGTGCCGTCGCCCAGCTCCCCCGATTCGTTGCCGCCCCAGCACCAGAGCGAGCCATCGGTCAACCGAGCGCAGGCATGGTACCAGCTCACCGAAATGCCGACGACTGCAGAGCCGAGCGCGCTGACCATCGTCGGCGTAGCGTGAACGCCCCCGGCGCTTCCGTCCCCGGCAAAGCCGACGCCCCAGCACCAGAGCGTGCCGTCCAGCTTGCGCGCGCAGGCGTGCTCACCGCCGGCGGCCACTTCTGCGACCGTGGACTGCAATGCCACGACCTGGGTCGGGATCGCGGTCGGCGTGGTAGGCAAGTCGCCGCCACCCAGTTGTCCGACGTGACCGTCACCCCAACACCAGAGCGTGCCGTCGCGCTTGATTGCGCAGGTGAAGCTGTAGCCGGTAGCGGCCTCGACCACGTCGGAGCCGAGCGCAGTCACCGGTACCGGCGTCGCCCGGTCCTCGAAGGTTCCATCGCCGAGCTGGCCGTAGCCGTTGGCACCCCAGCACCACATCGTCCCGTCCGTCTTCACGGCACAAGCGTGCAGCAAGTCCGCGGTGACCTGTGCGACGCCGGTGCACAGATTGCCCGCCGCCGCTTCCGTCGCGCCGTCGCTGGAATCCGTCGCGGCTCCAGTCGGACTGGCATCAAGAGCCGGCGCGTCCGTTGCGCTATCGCTCGGCAAAAGCTCGCCGCCGCCGTCAACTGAGGCGTCGCCACGGCCTGCCTTGATGGCCTCGTGGCACGCCGGGAGTGCCAGTGCGGCCAGGCAGGGCCAAACCCATCGCCGACCGATCGACATGCTTGCACCCTATCACGGGCGTTCGCGACCAAGGGTTTCTTGCACCAGAGAGAACACGGCGGCTCGGAAAATGAAGGGTTCTCCGGATCTCGATCCGAAACCCATTCCTTTCTCATCCGGCTCCGCGTTCTTTGTATCCTCTGTGGTTAGAATCCGGCGGCAGCTTGTCCGGCTCGACGGGCCTCCATTCGCCCGGCGCCAGGTCGCGCGGCAGCTCGATGGCGCCGAACGATACCCTGCAAAGGGAAAGTACGTGACTTCCGAGCGCGGCGAAGATGCGGCGGACCTCGTGGTAGGCACCGTCGCCGACGGTGATGCTGGCGAAGGCGGTGGCATCGGGCGGGCGCACCAGGCTCGGGTGCATGTCGCCTTCGCTCGCCACACGCAGCTCGATCACATTTGGGCGATGCCCGTCGCGCAAGACCAGATCGGGCGGCAGCGCTGCGAAGGAGCGGGCGAGGGCCACGTGGTAACCGCGCGGCATCGCTTGCTTGGGATGGGTCAGCCGATGCACGAGCGCGCCGTCGGTGGTCCAGAGCAGAAGGCCGGTCGTGTCCAGGTCCAAGCGCCCCACCGGCCGAAGCTCGGACGCAAGCGGCGCCTCGCGCAGGTAGGCGAGCGCGGTCTCGTGCTCGTCGTCGCGCAGGGCGGTCACGCAGCCCGCGGGCTTGTTCAGCATCAGGTGGAAGCTGTCGTGCAGCTCCATGGGCTTGCCCTCGATGGTGATGGCGAAGGGCAGGGCCTGGTCGGGGACGTCAACCGGCGCTTGGCCGGCATACGCAGCGAGCAACTCGCGCGCGCGAGCGCGTGAGCATCCCAGGTTGCGGGCAAGAAGTCGGTCGAGCTTGGGCACCGTGGTCCGAACCTGGAAATAGTATGTATGATGGCGAAGCGCAACCGCCGGGCGCGATCGCCAGGCCGGCGCACCCCCAACGTGTCGTCACTTCACATCATCCTGGTCGAGCCAGAGATCCACTGGAACACCGGAAACATCGGTCGAACCACCCTCGCGGTGGGGGCCGATCTGCACCTGGTTGAACCGCTCGGATTCTCCCTCGACAGCCGGTACTTGCTCCGCGCCGGGCTCGACTATTGGCCCAGGGTTCGGGTCAAGGTCTGGCCGAGCTGGGAACAAATCGAACGCAGCCTTCCCGAGCTTGGCGAGCCCTTCTTTTTCTCGTCGCAGGCGACGCGCCTGCACTGGGACGTGGTCTACCCCGAACGGGTGGCCTTGATCTTCGGCAGGGAAAGCGTTGGGCTTCCGAGGCCGCTACTCGAACGGTACGCCGACCGCACTGTGCGCATTGCCATGGTCGAACCGGCCCTGCGCTCGATCAACCTGTCGACCTCGGCCGGTATCGCCATGTTCGAGGTGATGCGCCAGTGGGCTTTTGCGGCCAGGTAACTCGTCGCGCCTCGGCCGCACGCAAGAAACCCCGCAACCCGTCGATGGATTTGGGGAAATGAGCGCGAGTCGACCATGGCCGCCGGGGCATTGCACATAGGGCGCTATCTGCCCTTGGCCCTGCTTGGGCAACGACGCCTGCTGGAAACTTTTCGGGCCCGGGCGGACGAGGGCGAGTTGCCCTCTGCGCGGGCTTTCGTCCTCAAGGTGCTGCGCAAGGAGGGCTGCGCGCCATCCTTGGTGACCCGCTTTCTGGATACCGTGCGCTCGTTGCGCTGGACATCGTTGCCCGGCCTTCCCGGCGTGGTCGACATTGGGGAGGGGCCGGGTCCGATTTTTGCTGCGTTCGAGTTCAGCGAGGGCGTGAACCTGTCCCAGTTGCGCGCGCAAGCGGTTCCACCCGAGGGCGTCATGGACGTCCGGCTGGCGGGACTTCTGGCGCGCAAGGTTGCCGAGCGACTCGGCCCTTTGCACGCACAGGGCGACGGGCCAGGCGTGCATGGCGGGCTCTCGCCAGGCAATGTGCTGGTTCAGCCGAGCGGCGAGGTCTTGCTGCTCGACTGCGCACTCGCCGAATCGCTGCGCGCCGAGCCCGGCCCACCCATCGAAAATTGGCACTACGCAGCCCCGGAACAGCTACAAGGCGCCCCGGCAGAGAAGGCGTCGGACTTGTATTCACTGGGCGCGCTGCTCTACTTTCTGTGCTTCGGCAAGCCGCCGTTTGCGGCGGTGACTCCCGCCGAGCTAGTCGATCGCATCAAGGAAGGCCCTCCGGACTTTACCGGACTTCACCCCGCAGTCGCTTCCTGCGTTGGTCGCATGCTCGCCTTCGATGCAGCGGCGCGCCCGAAGTCGGCACGGGATGTGATGCGCCAGATCTCGGTGGCTCTGCTTTCCGCGCAAGCGGGACGGGCGCTCGCGACCCCGCCGGCGTCGTCGACGATGGCCGAGTCTTCCTCAGCATCGGTCGCGGCGAGCCAGGAAGATGAGCCAGTTGTTCCCGCGTACCCGGAACTGCCACGGTTGTCCGTCGACGAGAGGATGGAAACCGGGCTGCGCGTGCTCGCCGACGGTGCCCTGGAGGAAACCCAGGCCCATGATGCTAGGGGAGCCATCGCCGCCGACGATCCCGACGTGGGAGCCGTCTACGACGACGACGAGGACGAGATCGTGGTTGGCCCCGACGGCACGGTCAAACGCCGTCGCCGCCGGCGCGCAGTTTACCTGCTTGCCTGGACCAAGAGCGAGTTCGCTCGCAAGGTTTTCCGCTACGCATGGGTACCCGTGCTGGTGGTGCTGGCCGTGGCCACGCTCGAAGGCTACTTCTTCCTGCACAGCTGGCGGGCCGCTCGTGCAGAAAGCCAGCGCAAGGAAGCCGCGCTGGCGGCGGAACGGGATCGCCTTGAAGCCTTGAAGCCCAAGCTGAAAAAAGCGCCGAGTATTCCGTCGGGCCACCTGGTGCTGAAGGTCAGCCCACCGGGGGCGGTGGTGTGGATCGACGGGGTTGAGGCAGGAACAGCGCCGAACACCATGCTAACCGCGCCGGGCGCACACCGAATCGTGATCACGGCGCCCGGCTACCGCATGTTGCGCGACGTGGTCGACACCACCCATGGCGTGGTCATCGAGCGGGAGCTTGCACCGGCGGTGTTTCCCCTCACGGGCGCGGTCGGCGTCAACGTTGCCTGCAATACTCTCGGCAAGTACCCGGTATTCATCGATGGCAAGGAGATCGGCGCCTACTGTCCTATCGCGGGCGTGCGCCTGGATCCCGGCAAGCACATGGTCGGGATCTTCGTCATCCCGCAAAACCGCGTCTGGACGCTTGACCGAGAAATCGTCGCAGAAAAGCCGCACCGGGTGCAGTTCGATTACTAGACCTGGTGCCGCCAAGGTCGGCTGGTCGATGCTTCCCTAGACTATATAGTAGATGGTATGTCCTCCATACAGGAAGCCTCCCTGGCCCGCAAATACGGTGTTCGACTGGTTCCGCACTGCTCGACGAGCCGTTCGGCGCGCTGGATGCGCGGGTTCGCGCCGAGCTGCGAGAATGGCTGCGACGCCTGCACGAGATAACCCACGTGACGACCATCATGGTGACCCACGATCAGGAAGAGGCCCTGGATCTCTCTGACCAGTTGGTCGTGATGAACCTCGGTCGCGTGGAGCAAGTGGGCACAGCGGCCGGGGTCTACGCCAAGCCGGCGACCTCATTCGTGGCGTCCTTCGTCGGATCGGCCAACGTGCTTCGAGGCGACGTCCTCGATGGCCAGGTTAGAGTCGGGGATGTCCGCCTGCCTCTGGCGGGCGGCGCATCCGATGGCACGCGTGTGCAGGCTGTGGTCAGGCCACACGAGGTGCGCATCGAACGCCCGAATATCGGCTCCGTGGACTTCGCCACTCTGGACAGAGGTCAGGCAACAAAACACATCCGGCGGATTGTCGACCTTGGCACCCACTTCAAGCTGGACCTCGATCTGCCCACGCGCGAGATCATCACCGTGCACCTGCCGCGGCGGGATTTCGAGGTGCTAGCGGTCAAGAAGGGCGAACCGGTGCGGTGGACCTGGAGAGTGCCAAGGTATTCGTCGAGGATTACGCGATCTGATCTGGCGAAAAGGGTTGGGCAGAGGAGGGGAGGACGCAGAGGCGGACGGCGCCCGTGCGTCCTCCCGGATTTCCCTTTGAGGCTCAGTAACCGACCTGGAGTCGCCCGATGAGGATTCGCTCCGTCTTGCGATCGGCGGTGGCGCTGCCGTTCTTTGCACCACCGGTGAAGGCGGTCTGGTCGTAGCTGGCAGCCACGCGCAGGCTTTGCGTGAGGTACCAGTTGGCCACGAAACCGAATGCCTTCGCCTTGGCAACCGACTTGGTGCCGTCGGCAAGATTCGGGAAGGCTGCGGTGTCGATGGTGAGCCAATTGTAGCGCGCGCCGATCTCCAGTGCGCCCAGCGTGCCGGCGGAGAAGCTCACCGGATTCCTGACCTTGGGCCCCTCGTAGGTACGCTCGCCGCCGATCACGTATGCAACCGTAACGTGCCCGGCCGAGTTCTTGACCGTGGTGTCCACGCCGTCCTTTTCCACTGCCTGTCGCTCGTACAAGTATTCGGCTTCGAGGCCGGCCGGTCCGTAATAGTAGTAGAGCTGGGGATTGAGCCGCGTGTGCCGGTGCAGGGCCACGACCGTCTGCGAAGTGTCGGTGGTGCTGACCAGGTACGAGAAGATGGTGTTTTGGCCGATCGACTTGAACGAGCCGAGCCAGGCGCCGGCGACCGCGCCGTTGGAAATAGTCGGAACGCCCTTTTCCGAACCGGTCTCGGCGGCAAAGCCTGCGCCAAGCCTCCCGAGCCAGCGAAGTGATGGGCTCGCGAACGGCTGCACGAATAATCGACCTGCCAGGCTCTTCGAAAAACTGCTGTCGACATCGTTGAGGGCAGAGTCGGGTGCGCCGTTGAAGATGTCCGCTTCGTAGCGAAGTGTTCCGTCGGCCACGTCACCCCAGAGCTGGGCTCCGACATCGCGTTGGGCCGACAAATCTTGGTCCAGGGCACGTTCGGTGAACACGAGCGTATTGTCGGATTGCAGGCGTTCGAGCCCGATGGGCGGCTTGAACTTGCCGGCCCGCAGTCGCAGCCACGGAAACGGGTGTAGGTCGATGAAGGCATCGAAGAGCTGTAGCGTTCCGCCGGCGAAATCAGGCGTGATGAGTGCATCGGCAAGTCCGGCGAGGGTGACCTCGATGGTGGGACGGGCGCGGCGGACCAGAAAGGTGTCCGAGTCGCGCAAAGAATCGTCGCCGAAGAAGGCGCGTCCGTCGATCTGAAGCTGTCCGTGAATGCGGACCTGGTAGGCCCGGTCTGGGCTGCGAATGCCGAAGCCTGCTTCCTCGGCGGTAACAACCGGCGCGGGTTTGGCTGTGGGCTGCGTCGCCGCCGCGACTTGCGCCGCGGTGGCCTGGGTTCGGCGTTCCAGATCGTCAACTCGCGCGCGCAGGTCATCGCCCGGTTGGGACGCTGCTGCGGTCTCGGGCGCGGGAGCAGACTCACTGGTTGTTGGGGCCTGCGCCGGGTGAGTTTGGCCGTCTTCGGCCAGGGCCGTGGAAGTGGTCACGGCGAGCGCGGCGAAGACAGCCGGCGCTTGCAGCAGATTCAGCAGTCGTACTGTTCGTACAGCAGGTTTCACGGGGCCTCCTTGTCTGTGCTTGGTTGTAGGTACCATTGGCTGTCTTGAGACTATGACAAGAGATGAGTCTTGTAAACAAGACATGAATGCAGCGAAGCGCTTTCGGGTCGGCGCGGTCGACTCCGACGAAACGCCGAAAAACGTGCAGATCCCAAGCTTCTACGACGGCACGCCCCTTGCTGCATGGAAAAACGAGGAGGTCCCATGCAGCAAAGTCCCCATGTCGAGGTCGGCTTCCCGATCGACGTGCCATGGGATTCGCCAACACCACCAAGGAAGTGGATGCCGCGCTGGAAGCGCTGGCTCATATTCGAGAACGCCGGCGAACCTTCCCGGCCGGTGACCATCGCGGCTTCCCTTGACGTGTGATTGAGGTCTATTAAAATGGACATATGATATAGCACAGAGGACGGTGAAGCCGTTGCGAAAGGACTCTCGTCATGCTGATACTGGCCTTGGTCGTGGGCAGCGCGCTCATCTTGGCGGCGTTGCTGCTGGTTCCGGCGCTGTGGCTGATGCGGTTGGTTCGTCTGGCCCCCGGAGATGCGCGGTGCGAAATGATGGCCTGTAGGCTCGGCGACATGCGGGCCCCAACGCCACGTTTCGTGCCGACCGACCGAGAGGGATAGGTCGAAGAGTCGAGTGCACTGGTGGGGGCGGCTAAAGATTCCTGCAACCAATCCTTGATACGATTCGTCTGAATCGCAGGATGGCGGTACTTGCGATAAGCAATTCCCAGCGGGCGGCCGAAACCTCCCTGCGCGACGTATTCTGGTACTTCCTCAAGCTGGGATGGCTGGCCTTCGGCGGGCCGGTTGGGCAAATCGGGCTTATGCACTTGCAGGTGGTCGAGCGGCGGAAGTGGATCGAGGAAGAGGAATTCGTTCGGGCGCTCAACTTTTGCCACGTATTGCCGGGCCCCGAGGCGCTGCAGCTCGCCATCTACCTTGGCTGGAAGAAGCAGGGCTATCTCGGCGGAGCGCTGGCTGGTCTGCTGTTCATCTTGCCGGGGTTCATCACGCTGACCGCGCTGGCGTGGATCTACGTCCACTTTGGCAAGCGTCCCGAAGTCTTGGGTGTGCTGTCGGGATTTCGCCCGGTCGGACTCGCGCTGCTGCTCGCGGCCTTGGTTCGCATCTCCAGGGCGACCCTGAAGGGCGCTTTGCCGGTGGCTCTCGCTATCGCGGCGTTTTTCACGTTCTTCGCGATCGGGCTTCCGTTCATTGTCGTTCTGCTCGGTTGCGGCGCCATCTTCGTCGCCAGTAAGCGCCTGGGACCCAGGCGGACCGCAGCTCCGGCGGGCGTCGCGCTGCTACTCTTTCCCGCAGCCGCCACCGCGGCGGAATCGGCGTTGTCGCGGCTCCTCGATGTGTCGTGGTTCTTTCTCAAAGTCGGACTGTTTTCTTTCGGTGGCGCCTACGCGGTCCTGCCTCTCATTCGAGAGGGCAGCGTCTCGACCTACGGTTGGCTTTCGGATCCTCAGATGATCGATGCGCTGGCGCTGGGCGAGACCACGCCGGGACCGCTCATTTCCATCGGGACCTTCGTGGGCTACCTGGCAGGGCACCAGCGAGACGTACCGCTGCTCGGCGCCGTCTGCGCGACGGTCTGGCTGTTCCTGCCTTCCTTCGTCTTCGTGCTTGGGGCGGCCGCTACATGAATTGGCTCGCGTCCAAGCCGGGCGTGAAGGAGCTTCTCAAGGGCGTGACCAGCGGGGTGGTAGGCCTGATGTTCTCCATTTCCATTCCGCTGGCGAAAGCGGCATTCATGCGGAACGGCTCGGTGGATTGGCTAACCCTCGTGCTCGGGATCGCTGCATTCGCCGCGCTGACGTTTTGGAAGTGGCGCCTCAATGTTGTGGTCGTGGTATTGGGCGGTGGGCTCCTCGGCCTAGCCCGGGCTTTGCTCTGACCCATCAGGCGCCGCTGGCCGCCCTGAGGCCGCGGGCGACGTCGGCAACCAGGTCCTCGGCGCTCTCGATGCCGGTCGACACGCGGATGTTGGATTCGGTGATGCCGGCAGCGCGGCGGGCTTCGGCGGTCATGGAAGCGTGGCTCATGGTCTCCGGGTGCTCCACCAACGACTCGACCCCGCCGAGCGACTCGGCAAAGGCGAATATTTCCAGTGCCTGGATAAATCTGAACGCCGCTTCCTTACCACCGCGGATGTCGAAGGACAGCATGCCGCCAAAACCGGTCATCTGGCGCTTCGCCAACGCGTGCTGCGGGTGGGTTGCGAGTCCTGGATAATAGACATGCTCCACGGCCTTGTGACCGGCCAGGAACTCGGCCAGGGCAAGCGCGTTGCGCTGGTGAGAAGCCATGCGGATGGGCAGGGTCCGGATTCCTCGCATCACCAGCCAGCAGTCGAAGGGCGACGAACAGGTTCCGAGTGCATTGACCAGAGCTGCGACCTTGGTGGCATTGTCCCGCGTGCGCGAGATGATGGCGCCGCCCACCATGTCGCTGTGGCCGTTCAGGTACTTGGTCGTCGAGTGGACCACGATGTCCGCGCCGAGCGCCAAGGGCTTTTGGAAAATGGGCGACATGAAGGTGTTGTCGACGATGGTGACCTGCCCGCGGCGCCGGGCGATCTCGCAGATGGCGGCGACGTCCACCAGGTTGAGCAGCGGATTGCTCGGGGTTTCGATCCAGACGGCACGGGTGTTTGGTCGAATTGCCGCCTCGACGTTGCGTGGATCAGACATGTCGACGAAGGAGAACTCAAGGCCGCGCGTGGAGAGGATCGACGCGAAGAGCCGGTAGGTGCCGCCGTAGATGTCCTGTCCGGCAATGATGTGACTGCCGGCGGGGAATAGCGCCATGACGGTGGTTTCCGCGGCCATACCGGTGGCGGTCGCTGACGCCCCTGCGCCCCCCTCCAGGGCGGCGAGGCATTCTTCAAGGGCCGCGCGGGTGGGATTGGCAGTGCGGCTGTAGTCGAATCCTTTGGTTTGGCCGGGGGCCTCGAAGGCGAAGGTCGAGGTGGCGTAAATGGGCACCGCGACGGCATTGAAGGTGGTGTCCTTGCGGGTGCCGGTCTGAACGCAGATGGTTTCGGTCTGGTATTCGCGGGTGAGTTTCGGGGCCTTCATGGTGACCTGTCCTAGCAGATCCGGCGGCTCGGTGCACGATCGCGTGAGGAAGGAACAGACATCTGTCCACTCGGTGGCGGCCGGGGCCAGGGTCAGCCCCGAAACGAGCTCCAGTTGATGCCGAGCTTGCGCATGCGCGCCCGCAGCGTGTGCGGGTTGATGCCAAGCAGGGAGGCCGCGCCCGCGGTGCCCTCGATGCGACCGGCGGTATGGCGCAAAGCCGCCTCGATGTGGCCTTGCACGACGGAATCGAGCTTCGGAAACTCACCGCCGTGACTTTCGGCATGGGTCGCGCGGCGGTTCATCTTCAAGCTGCCCAAAGCGTTGCGCAGGTCAAGGTGGCGGCCGTTGCCGAGGATAGTGGCGCGCTCGATGACGGAGGCGAGCTCGCGAATGTTGCCGGGCCAGTTGTAGCTGGCGAGCAGCTCCAAGTCGGTTGCCGAAGGCGTGAGCGGCTGGCCGCCGATGCGGGCACCCGCGTGCCAGGCGAAGTGGGCGGCAAGCGCGGGAATGTCGGTCAATCGCTCGCGCAGCGGGGGCAAGCGAATCGGGAAAACGCTGATGCGGTACCAGAGATCCTCGCGGAAGGTACCGGCCGCCACCATTTCGTCGAGAAATTGATGCGTGGCCGCGACCAGGCGCACGTTGACTTTGATGGGATGCTGGCCGCCGACCCGTTCCAAGACGCCCTCTTGAATCACGCGCAAGAGGCGCACCTGTGCAGCCGGCGGCAGCTCGCCGATTTCATCAAGGAAGAGCGTGCCGCCGTCGGCGCGCTCGAACCATCCCGCGCGTGAGGCAACCGCGCCGGTGAAGCTGCCGCGCTCGTGCCCGAACAGCTCGGAATCGACCAGGCCCGCGGGGATCGCGCCGCAGTTCACCCGCTGCATGGGCCCACGGTGGCGCCGGGAGCGCTCGTGAATCGCCCGCGCGACCACCTCCTTGCCCGTGCCGGTTTCGCCCAGCAGCAAGACCGGCGCGTCGGTGGCGGCGACCTGTTCCACCCGGGCCATCACGTCGCGAAATCCGGCGTCGGCGCCCACGATGGTGCCCATCACTTCCTGCCGGTCCAGCTTGGCAAGCAAGGCGCGGTTGTCGGCCTCGAACATCTCGCGCAGACGCCCAAGCTCTTGGACGCGTCGGCTGGTAGCCAGCGCCGCCTCGAACGGTTCCAAGAGGCGCGCCATTTCCGATTCGTGCCGGCGGGTCATCGACCGCTCCGGCCCCAACAGCATGAGCACAGCCACCGGGGATTCGCCGCCATCGCTCGCCAGCGGTCCGACCGTGACATCCGCCTTGAGCGGGCCTCCGACTATCGCTCGCAAAAGCTGGTGGCCCCGCGGCCGGCCCCGCAAGATCTGCTTGCTGCTGTACCAAGCCAGGATCTGCTCGACCTCTTCTGGTTTGCACTTGTTCTTGCTGGGTGGAAAAGCGACCCAATTGCCGGCCTGGCTGGTGGCGGTGGTGGTCCAGGTGTGCGCCTTCAAGTCGAGCTGGCGGACCACCACGCCGCCCACGCCCAACTCGGGCGCAAGAATGGGGGCTACCTCCGCGATCGATTCGTCGAGGCGAGGACGGCGGAACAATTCCTTCCAGACCCGGACTGTGTACACGGCGCAACTATAACGGTGTTGCCGTACCGTGAACCGGAATATTGCTGCAACTGTCAGAAACCCGGCGCAGAAAGGAGGGAAAGAAGTGCTGCCACCGCCGCGGGGCAGCGCAGGTGGTGACCGGCCTCAACGCGCAGGTGGATTCTGTCGGCCTCAGCGGATCAACTTTGTTGAGTTACACACTCCAATAGTCACCCCGGATTTGGGCCCATTAGCGCTTGCCACGCGGCCCGCAACCGTGACAACTTGCATAGCCGCGCATGCTACGCCGATATGTGACCTCCTTGGTTGGCCGGCCCAAGACGGTGATCGTCGCGGCGGTGGCCGTAACCCTGTTTCTTGGATTCGTCATCACCCGATTGCGGGTGATGTTGGACGTCGATTCGCAGATCCCGCCCGGGCATCCGCTGGTGGTGGTCGGGCAACGGGTGGAAAAGCTCTTCGGCGGGAAGTATCTCACTGTCATCGGCTTCTATCCCAAGACTGGAACGGTCTACACGCCCCAGATTCTGGGCAAGATCAAGCGCGTGACGGAGGGCATCGAGGCGCTGCCCGGGGTCAAGAAGGGCACTGTCCTGTCTCTCATGTCGCCGCGGGTGAAGGACATTCACAGTACCGACGACGCCATCGAGATCACGCCGCTTGCCACCAAGGTTCCCGAGACCGACGCGGAAATCGCGGCCTTCCGTGAGAAGGTTCGCGCCAACGCTGTCCTAACCAGCCTCTTCGTCAGCGACGACGGCCGCGCGACGTCGATCCTGGTCGACTTCGACGACTTCGAAAAGGCGGGCGGCGCCAAGCACCTTTACCCCACGCTGGAATCCATCTTGCAGCCTGAGCGCGAGCCCGACCTGGAAATCCTGCCCGCGGGCGCCGTGACGATTCTCTACTGGCTCCTCGTCTACACCCGCCGCGTAGCCGCCCTGATCTTGCTGGCGCTGGCGATGATCGGCTACCTTCACTACCGCGCCTTCCGAACCCTGCAGGGCATGATCGTTCCCCTGGTCACCGCAATCATGGGAGCGATTTGGGCGCTCGGGCTCATGGGCCTTCTCGGCGCACCGATGGACCCGTGGAACATCATGACCCCGATCCTCATTCTGGCCATCGGGGCAGGGCACTCGGTGCAGATCCTGAAACGGTACTATGAGGAATATGGGCGCATTCGCGAGGTGAGGCCCGACCTGTCGCCGGTGGAGCAGAATCGGCAGGCCGTCATCGAGGCCACGGTGAAGGTGGGCGTGGTCATGCTGGTCGCGGGAACCATCGCTTCCCTGAGCTTCTTTTCGTTAGCCGCGTTCGGTCTGCCGTCGATCAAGAACTTCGGTCTGTGCACGGCGTTTGGCATTCTGGCTGCGCTCACTGTTGAAATGACCTTCATCCCGGCCATGCGGGTCTTGTTGTCGCCGCCGTCGCAGCGGCAGACCGAGCGAGAGAAGCGACAGGAGTACTTCGATCCGATCTTGGAGAAGCTGGCGGCGATAGTTCGGGCCGGTCGCGAGCGCCCCATTGTTTGGGTCTTTTCCGTCCTGATTGTATTGGCCGTGGTGGGGGTGACGCGGATGGAAACCAACAACAGCCTGAGCGCGCAGTTCTTCGAAGCGAACGCGCCCATTCACGGCTTCCGCATGGCCGACTCGCGCCTGACCGGTACGCGCGTCATCCAAGTGCTGCTCGAAGGCGACGCGCCTGACACCATGAAGAATCCCGAGGTCCTGCGGCGTATGGACCAGCTTGCGACGTTCATCGCGCGCCAGCCCCTGCCCATCGGGAAGGTGGTTTCCATCGTGGATCTGCTCAAGCAGATTGGTCGCGTGGTCGACAACAGCGCCCAAGGGAAGTTGCCGGATACCGAGCAAGGGGTGGCGCAGTATCTGCTTCTCTATTCGATGGGCGGCGACGAAGAAGACCTGAGTCGCCTGGTCGACCGTGACTTTCGCAACGCCGTCATCACCATCTACCTCAAGACGGACGACTACCGCGCCATGAAGGCGCTGACCGTCGCTGCCGGCGCCGAGGCCGAGCGGCTGTTCGCCGGGATGCCGGTCAAGGCGCGGGTTGGAGGGGGGGTGACCAACGCGATCGCGCTCAACGAAACCATGGTCCACGGCAAGACCATCAACCTCATCCAGATCTCGCTCCTTGTAGTGGTGATTACGTCGATCCTCCTCCGCTCGTTGGCAGGCGGGCTCTTGGTTCTGCTGCCCCTGGCCACCTCCGCGCTGGTCAACCTGGGCCTCATGGGCTGGGCTGGCATTCCGCTCTCTATGGGCACCGCTGCGATCTCGGCGATGGCGGTTGGCATCGGTGCGGACTACGCCGTGTACTTCGTCTTCCGCGTGCGCGAGGAGCTCCAGCGCACGGGCGATTTGCGCGTGGCGACGGCCACCGCGCTCACCACCTCGGGCAAGGCCATCGCTTACGTTGCCAGCGCCGTCGCTGGCGGCTACCTGTGCCTGACCCTGTCGCTGCTCAAGGTCCACGTGCTCCTTGGCCTCTTGGTCGCTCTGACCATGGTCATGAGCAGCGCCGCCACAGTGGCATTCCTGCCGTCGGTGATCCTACTCGTCACCCCGCGCTTTCTGCAGCGTTCGAAGAACCCCGGCAAAGCTCCGTAGCCCACGTGGTCGTGGTCGCGGCCGCTCTCGGCTTGGGCTCAGGCTGCGGCGCTCTAGTTACACGGCTTCAGGATCGCCAGGTACAGCGGGGCCGGATTCCTGCAGTTGTTGAGGCACTGGAGCGCCACGATCCAGGTTCCCGTCCCGTCGATGCCTGGGAACGCATTGTTCGAGCTGTCGGTGAGGGTCGACAGATCGAGCTTGGTCGTTGTGGTATCCAATTCCTTGCTGTAAAGCGCGGTGGCGATGCTCTCGATTCGCAGGAAGGTGTCGTTGCTCTGTAGCTGAACCGGTGTCTGGGTGTAGTGCCCGACGATCACTCGATCGATGTCGGTGGGGAAGAACGAGCGCCCCATCGCGCTTGTGGCAAGCTTGTTCCAGTCTATCGTGATGCTCCCGGTCCCGCCGGTAACGCCGGTCGGGGCCAGCTTATCGAGAACCGCCGTGAACTGCAGTTGGGTCGAGGTGTTGGTCACGCTCACGTTCGTGTTGGTCGAACTCGGGTCGAGCACGAAGGACTGGATCATCTTGCTTCCCTTGCCGGGCGTCGTGCCGCTGGCTACAAGGAACGTATAGCTGTTGCTTGCGGGATCCCATTTGCTGGGGTCGAAGTACGACAGGACCTGGGACTCGCTGAGCGTGCCACCGTCGCCGATGGTCCCGCCGTTCAGCGTGAGATCGAAGAGCTTGGTCGATGTGAGATTTGCGTCGGTCTTGAGCGACAACGGTACGTTACTGATGATGTATTGGTTGTCCAAGTCTTCGGTGTCCATCTTAGTTTGCACCTGGTCCACCGTGAGACTCCACGGAATGAGCGAGACGATGCCGATGTCCTTCTTGGGATCCAGGCCGTTGCCAAGGAAATCCTTGGACAACCCGCTCCAGTCAAAGGTGAGGGGGGTGTTGGGCTGGACCTTGACCGGCGGAAGAGTGATGTGGCTGGTGAACGAGTAGTCGTTGGCCTCGTTCGCGGTCACCGATGCGCCCTGGCAAACGACGCTTGTGCTGCTGGTTCCGCCTTGCCCCCCGCTCCCGCCGGCACCGGAGCCGCCAGCCCCAGCGCCCCCAGCA
>CAZBIU010000082.1:0-21319 GCA_964491625.1 uncultured Myxococcales bacterium | reverse complement strand
CCTTGCACATGATGATCGACAAGATGAGCCCGGAGGCGCCGTCGAGGGTGCCGGCGATGACCAGGATCTTGTTGCCCAAAGCAAAGCCGGTGGCCGCGCCGGCCAGGCCGGCGTACGAATTGAGCAACGCGATCACCACCGGCATGTCCGCCGCGCCGATGGGCATCACGAACAGCACGCCGAACGCCAGCGCGAGGCCCACCATCGCGTAGAACAGCGTGCTGGTCGCCGGGCTGACGATGACCCACACGGTGGCCGTGACGATGCCGGCGAGCAGGGCCAGGTTGAAGATGTTTTGCCCTTTGAAGGTCAGGGGCATGCCGGGCAGCCAGCCTTGCAGCTTGGCGAAGGCCACCATGCTGCCGGTGAAGGTCAGGCTGCCCAGCATCACCTCGATGCCGAGCGCGACCATGGCGCCGACGGGCAGGTTGGCGCCCTCGCTGTAGTAGTGCGAGATGCCGACCAGCGCGGCCGCGGCGGCGCCGAAGGCGTGCGAAAGCGCCGTCCGTTGCGGCATGGCGGTCATGGGCGTCCACACCGCGATGATGATCCCGGCCACCGCACCGATGATCGCCCCGACCACGATCCAGGTGTAGGTGATGATGTGGTGGTCGAGCAGCGTCCCGCCGATGGCGATGGCCATGCCGAGCTCGGCCAGGTGCATGCCCCGGCGCGCGCTCTTCGGCGACGCCAGCAACTTCAGCCCCAGGATGAACAGCACCGCTGCGACGAAGTAGGCGATCTCGATGATTTGCTCTTGCGGCGCCATCTAGCCTCGCCCGCCTTTCGGTCCGGGACCGCCGCCCTTGAACATCTTGAGCATGCGCTCGGTGATGAGAAATCCGCCCACCACGTTGCACATGGCGGCCGCCACCGCGGTGACGCCCAGGATGGTGCGCACGGTTTCGTATTCCGAGCCGGCCACCACGATGGCGCCGACCACGGAAATCGCAGAGATGGCATTGGTGGCGGACATGAGCGGCGTGTGCAGCAGGGTCGGCACGCCGTGAATCACGTGATGGCCGACGAAACCCGCCAGCACGAACATCATGACCGTCCACAGGATCATTCCGGTGTCCATGGTTATGCCGCCGCTTTCATTTGCGTCTTCAGCTCGAGGCCGATGGCTTGCAACACCTTCTTGGCGTCGCCGAAGACCATGTTGGTGTTGGCCCGTTCGAAGAGCTGGTTCTTCACCGCCGCGGCACCGGGGCGCAGGCTGCGCTTGACCACGAAGACCGTGCGCGCGCGGCCGACGTCGAGAAAGGGCATGCCGAACACCGCGCTTTGCGGGTCGTCCTTGGCCGCGGGATTGACGATGTCGTTGGCCCCCACCACCAGCGCCACGTCGGCGTCGGCGAGCTCTTGGTTGGCAGCCTCCCATGCGCGCAGATCCGCGGGATCCACCTTGGCCTCGTCGAGCAGGATGTTCATGTGGCCCGGGATGAGCCCCGCGGCGGGATGGATGGCGTACACCACGTCGGCGCCGCGCGACCTGAGCAGCTTGGCAACGTCCGCCAGCGCGTGTTGCGCTTGCGCGACCGCCATGCCGTAGCCCGGAACCATCACCACTTTGCGGGCGGTCTCGAGCACCATGGCGGTCTCCTCGGGCCCGCAGGCTTTCACGTTGGCGTACCCGTCGCCGTCGCCTTTGCGGCCGGTGCCTCCGACGATGTCGAGCGGCGCGCGCCCGAGCGCCTTGCCCACGATGGCGGCCAGGGAAAAGCCCGCGGTCGCCACCAGGGCCCCCACGGTCGCAACGATGGGATTGCCGAGCGCTACGCCCAGCATGGCGGAAGCCAGACCCGACGCGGAGGCCGCCAGGGCCGTACCCGCCGGCTGTCCCGATCCACCAGCTGCCGGTCCGAAGCCGGCGAAAAGCCCGAGCCCGAGCGCGGCGGCGCCCGACACCACCGCCAGCCCCAGCGCAGCCCCGCGCAGCCCGCCCTGCAGTGCCAGCGCGCCGCCAATCGGCCAGGCCTCGACGCCGAAGAAGGCCGCCAGCGCTACCAGCGCCGCGGCCACGCCGCCAGCGGCAGCAAGCGCGGGACCCCAACCCACGCTCGACCCAATCTTGGCGCCATAACCGGCGAGAAGCCCGATGCCGATGCCGAGCGCAAGCCCGGCCAGCGCGAGCTTGGGATCGAGATCGGCGGCTTCGACGGCGGTGCCCACAAGCGCGACCACGAAGCCAAGGCCGAGCAGGGTCGCTCCCCGCCTGGCCGAGCGCGCGCGGCCCATCAGCTTGAGACCCATGATAAAGAGCACCGCCGAGGCGATGTCGAGCACGGGTATGGCGAAGGTACGCAACAGGGAGGTCATTGCTTCTCGCCGCCGTTCCCGTCGCGATCGCGCAGGGCACGCTTGCTGCGCACCAGCCCACCCACCACGCCGGCACTGGCGACGGCGATGGCGGACACGCTTAGGACGGCACCCGCGGCCGTATTGGTCGCCCCGGCTGCCGGCAGCGCGACCGCCAGGGAGATCGCGGCAGCCGCCCCCATGCCGGTGGCCAGGGTGCCGTAGAGGGTAGGCGGAACCTTCCGGATGACATCGAGCCCGAGAAAGAAAGCCAGCGTGCAAAGGTAGAGCGACACAATCAGGCCGCCGGTCATGTCGCCGCCTTGACTGCGTCGGCGGTCGGGCCGTGGGTGACTCGCCCTTCGTGCGTGAGCAAGCAGCCCTTGATGATTTCGTCGTTGGTGTCGACGCCGAGCTTGCCGCCCTTGAGCACGAGCAACGCCAGCTCCAAAACGTTGCGGGCATAGAGCGTGCTCGCATCGAGAGGCATGCTGGAAGGCAGGTTGGTCGGCCCGAGGATGGTCACCCGATGCTCGATGACCTCCTGGTTGGCGCGCGTGAGCTCGCAGTTGCCGCCTTGTTCCGCCGCCAGATCCACCACGACCGAACCGGGCCGCATGCCTTGCACCATGTCGGCGGTGACCAGGCGCGGGGCAGGCTTGCCGGGAATGAGGGCGGTGGTAATCACGACGTCGGCGCTGGCGATGTGCTCTTTGATGATGGCCTGCTGGCGCGCCAGGAAGTCCTTGCTCATCTCCTTGGCGTAGCCGCCCTCACCCGCGCCCGATTCCTGCGTCGGCAGATCGATGAACCTGCCGCCCAGGGATTCGACCTGTTCCTTGACCACCGGCCGCACGTCGGAAACCCAGACCACGGCACCCAGGCGTTTGGCGGTTGCGACGGCCTGCAAGCCCGCCACGCCCGCGCCCATGATCACCACCTTGGCCGACGGGATGGTGCCGGCCGCGGTCATCAACATCGGGAAATACTTGCCCAGCCGACTCGCCGCCAGCAGCACCGCCTTGTACCCGGCGACGTTGGCCTGCGACGAGAGCGCGTCCATGGATTGGGCGCGCGTGATGCGCGGAACCAGCTCCATCGCCAAGGCCGTGACCTTGCGCGCGGCCAGGGTCTTGACCATCGCCAAGTTGCGATAGGGCTGCAGGAACGAAATCACCAGCGCGCCCGACTTGAGGGATGCCGCCTCGTCTTGAGCCAGCCTGTCGTTTGCGCCGAGCGCCGCCACCTTGAAGAGGACATCTGCGCCCGCCCACTCAGCGGCGAGATCCGTCGCGATGCGCGCGCCCGCGCTCACGAATCGCTCGTCGGGCAAGAACGCGCTGTCGCCCGCGCCGGATTCGATCGCCACATCGAGTCCTTCCTTGACCAACCTCTTGACGGTTTCAGGCGTCGCGGCGACGCGTGATTCCCACTCGGCCCGTTCCTTGGCAATCAGTACCTTGAGCATGGTCCCCCTGCGCGTGATACGTGAGAATTCGATGCCGGAGCACGGCAGACGGTTTCCCGGTAAGGCCGTTGCGATCCGAATCGATGCGTGGCGCGTACTTGGACAAGGAGGAACCGCCATGCAAGCCAACCAGAACATCGCGACGATTCAGGAGCTCTACGCTGCCTTCGGGCGTGGGGACATTCCGGGTCTCGTCGAACGACTCGCCCCCGACATCGTCTGGGAGAACCCGGGGCCGGCCCACATTTCATACTTCGGAACGCACCGTGGAAGACAAGCAGTCCTCAAGAACATCTTCGAGTTCGTAGGTGCGAACTTCGACGTGCAGGCATTCCAGCCCACGGATTTTCTGGCGAGCGGCGACAAGGTCGTGGTGCTCATTCACATGGAAGTGGTACTGCGCCCAACTGGGAAGAGAGTCGTACAGGACCTCGCGCATGCTTGGACGCTGAAGAACGGATTGCCCGTGCACCTCCGCGATCACCAAGACAACTTCGCGCTGGCGGCCGCAATCGGCAACTAGCGCCACGAGTGCAGCGGACCGCAACAATAACAATTTGATTGCCAAGGGGACCAAATGGGCTAGCACTCTCTTGCGACCTTTGTCGGCCTCGAGGTGCGAAGATGACCACATTCAGACCACGCCACGATCACGATGCGGCTGCTTGCCGCAAACGATCGCAGTTGCTCGGGCTGTTGCAGCTTGGGGCATTGACTGTCCTCGCAGTTGCCGCCTGCAACAAGCCGCCGGTGATAGGTGCGGGGCCTGGTGAAGGGGCTGGCTCGGGCGGGAACGGCGGCAGTCAACGGACTTCAACCGGCACCGGAGGCATGGCCGGCGATACCGGTGGCCCGTCCGCCGGCGCCGGCGGTTTCACCATCACCATCACCGCGCCCGACGCGGCGGCCGACGGCTCACAGAGCGGCACCTGCGGCAACGGCTCCCTCGATCAGATCGAGCAGTGCGACGATGGCAACACCGAAAATGGTGACGGGTGCAGCCGCATCTGCCAGATCGAAAACAACTATGAGTGCCCCACACCAGGTCAGCCGTGTATCAACATGGCCAAGTGCGGTAACAAGATTCTGACCTCGGACGAAGCGTGCGACGACGGCAACACGGCCGGTGGCGACGGCTGTTCGGCCGACTGCAAGAGCGTCGAGCCGGGATGGCAATGCCGTGTGCCTGGCAAGCCGTGTACGCCGAGATGTGGCGATGGCGTGCTTGCCGGCAATGAAGCGTGCGACGACGGCAACACGACGCCCGGCGACGGTTGCTCGTCAACCTGCAAGCTAGAGCCTGGTTTCAAATGCGACGGCAGCCCAAGCACGTGCTCCGCCACCACCTGCGGGGACGGCAAGCAGGAAGGCGGGGAGGGCTGCGACGACGGCAACACGATGCCCTTCGATGGCTGTTCCGAGGACTGCCAGATCGAGCCCGACTGCAGCGGCCCATCTTGCACCTCCAAGTGCGGCGACGGGATCGTGCTTAACGAGATCTGCGACGACGGTAACGCTGCCAACGGCGATGGTTGCTCGGCCGATTGCACCATCGAAGCGGGCTGGACTTGCAAGCAGCCGGACCTGGGCGACAAGATGTTGGTTCCCGTCATCTACCGGGACTTCAGGTTTCACCATCCCAGCGACTTCGAGCCGGACGTCACGGGCGCTCCGGGAGCGGTCGTCGGCATGGTCGAAAACGATCTCGACAAAGACGGAAAGCCTGTGTACACGGGGATTACCGGCCAAGGGATCACGGTCGAGAGCCCGACCACCTTCGCGGAATGGTATCGAGCCACCCCCGACGTGAATCATCCCACCGCGACCAAGCTCATGCTGTGGAAGACCAGCAAAGGAAGCTACGTGAACCGCTATGGCGCGAACGGCGAGCAATGGCGGGCTGGGGTCGACGGCAATCCACTCTTCTTTCCGGTCGACGCAGACAGCTTCACGCCCGCTTCCGAATTGGCCGCCGCGCAGGTCCCGGCATTCTACGATCCGTCGCTGCCCTACGACGTCGACCAAAACGGCAGGCAGCGCATGCACAACTTCAGCTTCACCAGCGAAGTCCGCTACTGGTTCAAGTTCGACGCCGGCAACACCTACCAGCTCGACTTCGTCGGAGACGACGACGTATGGGTCTTCATCAACAAGAAGCTGGCGGTCGACTTGGGCGGGCTTCATTCGCCCGCATCCGGGTCGGTCACACTCGACGCCACCACGGCGGCCAAGCTGGGCAATCTTGCGACGGGCAACGTGTACGAGGTCGCCGTCTTCCAGGCCGAACGCCACACCACCGCTTCGTCTTACAAGTTGACCTTGACCGGATTCAACGCCGCACCGACCAGTTGCGTGCCCACCTGCGGTGATGGCGTCGCGGTCGCCGACGAAGAGTGCGACAACGGCAAAGACAACAGCGACACCGCGTACGGCGGGTGCACGACCGCGTGCAAATGGGGCGGATTCTGTGGCGACGGCATCGTCAATGGGCTCGAGGAGTGCGACAACGGAAAGAACAACGGCACCCAGTACGGCCCCGACGGCTGCACGCTCGGCTGTACGCGTCCGCACTTCTGCGGC
Source organism: uncultured Myxococcales bacterium (assembly GCA_964491625.1). GTDB lineage: Bacteria > Myxococcota_A > Polyangia > Fen-1088 > Fen-1088 > Fen-1118. Next base: position 14,970 of record CAZBIU010000082.1, on the reverse strand, counting down.
GACGGCCGGGTCGACACCGACCGCGGCGAGGAATGCGATCTGGCGGACAAGAATGGCGTCAAGCTGGACGGAAACCGCACGCCGTCCAGCGATACCACCGCCCAGATCTACTGCACCAGCGACTGCAAGATTCCGCCGGGCGTGGTGTTCTAGCGCGACAGTTCTAGCGCCGCGGGATACGGGCACTGACGCTACCTTTCCAGCCGCTCTACCCGCCGTGCTCCGGCTCCCGTTCGCCGAATACGAGCAGCAACACGGCCCACGCCAACGGTACCGCCCCCACTAGCAGGAAGGTCAGGTCCGCGACGATGCGGATCCATTCGAGCGTGTGGAAGAGCCCGCCCATGAGAAATGTGAGACGGCGGGCGTGCCAGTAGCCATGTTGGATGGCGTCCCCGAGTTGCAGCACACCGCCGGGAAACAGATCGAGCACGACCATCAGGCCGAGCCCGCCGTTGACGCCCCAGAATCCGATGCGAACCCATCGTTCGGCCCGGTTCCAAATGGCATCGCCGCGGATGGCGCGCAGGCAGAAGAAGACAACTCCCAGGGCCAACATGCCGAACACGCCAAACATGGCAGCGTGACCATGATTTGCGGTCAGACTGGTGCCGATCTCGAAGTACGAGACGATAGGCAGATTGATGAGGAATCCGAACACGCCGGCGCCCACGAAGTTCCACACGCCCACGGCGATGAGAAAGTAGATGGCCCATTTCTGGTGGGCGGCCAGCGGTCGATGGCACTCCTCGCAATTCTGATCCTTGAGGCGGATGAAGTCCCATGCGTCGAGGGTCAATAGCGTCAGCGGAATCACTTCCATGGCGCTAAAGCACGACGCCAATCCCATGTTCAGCGTGCCCTGCCCGGTGAAGTACCAGTGGTGGCCGGTGCCTACGATGCCGCCGAGGAGATAGAGTATGGCATCCAGATAGACCAGACGGGTCGCTGTCTTGGTGGTCACAAGCCCCATTTGCACGAACATGACGGCCACCAGCACCGTGGCGAAGAGCTCGAAGAATCCCTCGACCCAGAGATGGATGATCCAGAAGCGCCAATTATCGATGATGGCGAAGTTGGTGTGCGAGCCGTAGAAAAGCGCAGGCAAGTAGAAGACCGGGATGGCCACGGCTGCGTAGAGAAACAGCGAAGGCAACTCGCCCTTCTCGCCGGATTTCATCGCGGGCCGCAGGGCGCGGAACATCAGGAACAGCCAGAACCCCAATCCGCCGGCCAGAAGAAGTTGCCAAAAGCGGCCGAGATCGAGGTACTCGCTGCCCTGATGGCCAAGCCAGAACCACAGCGTCCCAAGCTTGTCGTTGATCCCCAGCGCCTCGCCGGCCAGGCTGCCGAACACGACCAGCGCCAACGCGCCCAGAAGAATCAGCACGCCCAGCCTTTGTCCCTTGGGCTCCGCGCCACCGACCAGAGGTGCCAGGAACAACCCGCCCGCAACCCAGGCAGTGGCGATCCAGAAGATCGCCAGTTGCAGGTGCCAGGTGCGAGCCAGGTTGTAAGGTAGGAATCGGGTCAGATCGAAACCGTAGAACGCACCGGGCTCGACGCGGTAGTGGGCCAGCACGCCGCCCATCGCTGCTTGCAAGACAAACAGCACAGCGACCACAGCGAAGAACAGGCCGAGCGCCTTCTGGCTGGGCGTGACCTTCCAGCGGTGAATCGGCCCCTCGGCTACGTGGTGTACGTGCCCCGAAGCCCCGCCCCAGCCTAGGTAGTCGAATCGTCCGAAGACGAATAGCACGACGCCGAGGCCGCCCAAGAGACAGACCAGGCTCAAGGCGCTCCACAAATAGGTCGACGAGGTCGGTGTGTTTCCCGCCGACGGCTCGAACGGCCAATTGTTGGTGTACGAATCCTGGGTGCCCGGCCGCGGGGCCACGGTGGCCCAGGTGGCCCAGGAAAAATATGCGTTCAGCGCGGCGAGGTCGCCGTCGTCGTGAATGAAACCAAGCGGAAGTCCCGGCGCTGGCGTGTAGCCGGCGAAGTAATCCTTCCACTCTCCTCGCTGGACGCGAAAGGATGCCTCCTCGCCCGGCGTGAAGACGAGCGTCTCTGCGCGTTCGTCGTAGCGGTTCTGCTTGAGCGTCTGCTTGATCGACTCAGCGACGGAATGAGCTTCTTCCTGCCCGAGCTCGGCCCAGGGCTTGCCGTAGCGAGCTCTCGCCCCGGTATCGCGTGCGATCTCGGTCAGGCGGTGAAGGTATTCGGCGGTGTAGTCGGGGCCGAGGTAGGCGCCGTGTCCCCACAGCGTCCCGTGCTCCATGAGCCCGAATTTGAAGAATACGTCCTGGCCTTTGTGAATGTCCTCCGCGGTGAACAGAAGCTGGCCCTCGGAATTCACCACGCGGGCCGGGATGGGTGGCGCTCCTCTGTAGGTTTTGACCGTGACCACTGTCAGGAGGGTGAAGCCGAGGGCCATGACCAGAATCGCGGTTTGCCGCCACCAGGGAGAAAGTGGCGCGGGATCAGGCGATACAGGACGGGCATTGGTATTGCTATTCACGATCCACCTCCGTTGTACGCGGCCTATGCTTTCCCATCACGGGCACGGGGTGCCCACCTTGCCCAAAGCGGCCGCAGCACGGGCGGCAGCATCGTTCATTGGAGCCGCGCCTTCTTGGAACCCTTGCCAGGCGCGCTTGGCGGGGCGAGGATTGCCCGCAGGCCTCGCACGAGACGAGGCCCCACCGTGCGCAGCTCGCTTCTATGCGCCAGGGAAAGGCGGGTAAGCAGCCGCTCACCCTGCGCGGTCACCTGGATGAGAACCTCGCGCGCATCGAGGTCGCCGCGACGCCGTACCGCGAGTCGCCTCGCAACCAGGCGGTTCACCAGCTCCACGGCGCTGTGATGGCGGACCTGCAGGCGCTCGGCGAGCATCCCGATGGTGGGTCGCTGGCCCTCGGGCAGTCCTTTGATGGCGAGCAAGAGCTGGTGCTGGTGGGGCTCGATGCCGGCGGCCCGCGCCTCGTGTTCGCTGAACACGAGGAAGCAGCGGATTTGGTAGCGAAACTCGGCGAGGGCTTGGTGGTCAACTGAGGCAATCATATCGTGAGACGATATAATGTCCCAGAACCGGAGCGACGCACGTCTTTTCCGTTGCCCGGTCCGCCGACGTCAGCGCGGGGCGGTGACGAGCTCTTGGGCCGCGCGCTTGAGATCCGCGGATTGATAAGGCTTGGACAAGAGCCGGGTCACCCCGCATTTCTTCACGGCCTCGACCGACATCGATTCACCGATGCCCGACACCATGAGGATGGGGATATCGGGTCGGACGGCAAGGACGTTTTCCACCAGTTGCAAGCCGGTCATGTGTGGCATGGTGTTGTCGGTAACGAGCAAGTCGTATCGGTTGGGATCGGAACGGAATTCTTCCAGGGCCTGCAGACTGGATGTGTGAACGACGACCTCGAATCCGGCCGATTCGAGCACGCGCTGGCCGAGCACGGCCAGGCGGGCTTCATCTTCCACGAGCAGAATCCGATGCAGCCTGGGGCTGGCAGGGTTTTCCTGCGTGGCCCGCGACACGTTCCGCGGCGCCGCGGGCAGGTACACGTCGAAGCGTGTGCCTTCGCCGATGCGGCTGGCGACGTCGATGGCTCCGCCCATGGAAAGCACGATTTGTTTGATGACCGACAATCCCAGGCCCGTGCCCTCGCCTTGGGGCTTGGTTGTGTAGAATGGCTCGAAGATGCGTTCGAGCATCTCTGGTGGAATGCCGGTCCCGGTGTCCGCAATGCGCAAGCGCACGTAGAGCCCAGGATGCGTTCCCGGGTGGGAGGCGGCGAACGTCTGGTCCACCGCCGCGGGACCAACCCGTATCTCCAACATGCCCCCTCTTGCTTTCATGGCATAGGCCGCGTTGGTCGCCAGATTCATGGCGATTTGGTGCAGCTCGTTTCCGTCGGCCACCACGGGCGGGCTTGTGACGTCAAAGCTCTCGTGGATTTCGATGTTGGGGGGAAGCGTCGCGCGCAGCAACTGGATGGCATCGCGAACCGGACCTTGCAAGCTGGTTGGCGCGCGCGAAGGCTGCGACTTTCTGGTGAAGAACAGGATGCGATTGACCAGGTCGCGCCCGCGCCGGGCGGTGTCGATGACGATGTCGAGATCCGCGACGACCGCGGGGACGCTTCTTGCCGCCTCCCGGGCCAGCTCGGAATAGCCGATGATCCCAAGCAGGATATTGTTGAAGTCGTGGGCGATGCCGCTGGCCAGGTTCCCGATCGCTTCCAGCTTCTGGGTTTGACGAAGCCGTTCCTCGAGGTCGCGGCGTTCGCTGACGTCCACGATGGTTCCCAGGATGAAGACGCCCTCGGGCGTGGTGATGGGGGACAGTCCGATCTCGACCGGGATCTCGCGACCGTCGCGGTGGCGCGCGGACAGCTCCCGCCCGGATCCCATGCGACGCGCGGTGGGCGTCTGCGCATACTGTTCGCGCAGTCTCGCGTGTCCCCCGGTCGACTGATCGGGCACCAGTAGTTCCACCGACTGTCCTACCAACTCATCGCGGGCGTAGCCGAACAGCCGCTCAACCTCCTGGTTCACCACCGTGATGATCCCGGCGCTGTCGACGACGATAAGTCCGGAAGGACAGCGCTCGAACGCCGTTCTGATGAATTCGTCGGTCACTTCCCTCGGAATCGTCCGTGGCATGGCTCCTCCGGGCAGTTCGACGCTAGCATGGCGAAATCGACGGGCCAGAGAGACGGGCGTTACGGCCATGTTGGAGCGTCATCGTCAAAACACCGGGTTATGGAAGGCGGAATCGGGGCGTGCGAACAGAAAACCTTGGAAGAAGTCGCACCCGATGTCGCTCAAGATATCGCGTTCGACCTCGGTCTCGACGCCTTCGGCGACAAGTAGCATTTCCATCTCGCGACATAGCGCCGCAATCGACGACACCAACCTGCGCTTGATCCGGCTGGTCTCAATCCCGCGCACGAGGTTCATGTCCACCTTCACGATGTCGGGATCCAGCACCGCGAAGCTGGTCAGCCCCGCGTAACCTGCCCCTAGATCGTCGACCGCGATGCGAAACCCGAAGCTATGCAGCTCGGCCGCGCGAGTGCGCACCTCCTCCAGGCGTACCAGCGGAGCTCGCTCGGTGACCTCCAACACCACGTGCGGGGCCATGCTCGCGAGCGGCGCTCCGGGATCGGTCAGCTCCGGATCGAGCAGGTCACTCGGATGCAGGTTGAGGAAGAGCAGCCAGTCCTGCCGCATGAGCGGGCGTCGGTGGGCGGCGAACGCGCGCGTCGCTCGGCCGAGTCTTTGCGTCGCACCCAGGCGCTCCGCGGCGAACACCACATCTTCCGGCTCGGGCAACGAGGGTTCGCGGCTGCGCAGCAGGGCCTCGTAGCCGAGGATGCTTTGGCCGGACAGCGATACGATGGGTTGAAAGGCCATGCCGAACGATGCCAAGGCGCGCTCGAAGCTGGCTTGCAAACCGGCCCGATCCGCTGGACCGGCAAGGCCGACCAAGCTCAAGGCCTCGCGCTTCAGACGCGCCAGACGGCAGAGCTGGGTCGCCTCCATGACTGTGCGCCGCAGATGCTCGACATCGCAGGGCTTGGGCAGGTAGCGGAAGACGCCGAATTCGATAGCCTCGGCAGCGCCCTTCCACGAAGGCAGTCCGGTCAGAAGCAGAACCGGCAGATCGGGATCGTGGTCTCGGACCGCGCGCAGAAGCTCAATACCGCTCATGTCCGGCATGTTGACGTCGCTGACCAAGGCTGAGAATCCACCTTGGCGGACTAGAGAAAGGGCCTCCCTTGCCGCTTGACAGGCAACCACATCGAAGTCCTTCTCCAGGACGCGCGTGAGCAGGCCCAAGACGGTCGGATCGTCGTCGACCACCAGGACCGTGGTGGGCAGGGTCGCGTCCTCGGTAGGCTCCCTTGCTGTTGCAGTTGTTTCCATAATATCCCGCCCGATGAGGCCGTGAGAGCTCGGGAGTCATCTTGTTACGCGGCAGGCAGAGCACTTTGACTTACCCCACCAGGCTTTGATTCGGGTCGAGGGGAGAATGGTTCAGGAAAACTAAGCTATTTTCGGATGTATTTGGTCGGCATTTAGGGCGATCGATGAGCGCGCAAACATCGCAATCCGGATGAAACGGTCCCGGGTCCGGCGCATCCAAGCAGCCTAAAGGAATATGACATGTCGAAGCACGAGCGCTGTGTCCGACGCGATCCCTGGCTCGCACTGTCCGCCGGCTTTCTTGTTGAAGCCTGCTCCGAGAACGACGGCAAATCATTCCAACTTTCGCGCTAAGGAAGACGACGCGAACGATCGTCTTCTTGAACCTGCGACGTGGTACCGCTGCACCGAGACTCAGCTCATTTTCAAATTTCTGACAAGGAGACATCGATGAATAGCCTTGCGCTCGTACTGGTGACGATTTCCACCCTTGCTCCAACCTCGGCAAGTACCGGCGCCGAGGCCGGGGCGTTGTCGACCGCGCGGCCGCGAACGCTGGCCCAGGGAGAGCCCCCAGCGCAGCCCGCCGTCGGCACGCCGCCGCCCTCGGCGGAGGCCCCCACCGCCGCTTCACCCGCGTTGCCGCCACGAGAAGCGGCGCCCTCGAACAGTGACTTGAGCGTCTGGGGCGTGCTCCCGTACAACTACGGTGGCTTCGGCTTTGGCGTCGGCGGTCGCTTCGCACTTCCATTGCCGATCCCGTCGCTTCTCCCAAAGGGGGGACGCATTCGTGACAACTGGTCCATCGAGTTCGGTGCCGACTACGTTCGCTTCTCGCTCGGCGTCCTGAGCAGCGACTATTCAGTCAACTGGTTCCTGCCGGTAGCCGGCGTCCGATGGAATGTGTGGCTGAGCGACAATTTCGCCGTTTATCCCAAGGCCGAGGCCGGTTATGAGATCGCCTGGGTCTCCGGGTATCCATCGGGTTCCTCCGCTCCTACCTATGGAGGAGTCTACGTCAGCGGCGCGGCCGGGCTCATCTACAAGATTGGCGGCAGCAGCGTTACTTTGCGGGCGGAGGCCGGCAGCTTCGGCCTCAAAGGCGGCGTCGGCTTCGTGTTCTGATTCCGGCGGACGGCGGGTGTGACCGACAGCGTGCGAGCGCCGGCGTCGGATTCCCGGGAAGTCGCGCTGACCTGGGACTGGGCGCCGTGCTTCAGAAATGATCCTCGCTGCTGTACGAGGAAACCGTAGCGACGTTACGGGCGGCGATGGCCTCGTCCCACGGGGCAACCTGCCAGTTGTCGACCTGCCGATCCTCTGCCAGCCAACAGGGCAGCGCGATGAGCAGGCTGCGCGCCAGTGCGTCCACGTAAGGCTCGTACATCGCGCGCAGAGCCCGCAGCTTCTCGTCGGCGGCCGCACCCTCGCGCAATTTGAGCCCCTTGTCCGCCAAGACGGCTCGGAGTCGGACGAGCTCGGACGCGGGCAAGCGGTCGTCGGTGTGCGGATTGTATCGGGTGAGCACGACCTGCGAGAGATCCACCACCGCGTGCCTGGCTATGGCAAAGGTGATCCTTGCCTGCTCGCCGGGAATCCCGTCGACGCCCACCAAAACCAGCGCTGTCGCATCGAGAACCGTGGTCAGCGCCGCCAGCCAGGATTGGTTGTTGTGCTGCGAACGAAAGAAGCTGAGCACTGGATAAGAGAGGTGACTCTCCAAAACCTCGGCCGACCATCGCTCCCACGCGTGGAAGATGCGGTCGAGCCCATCGCCGCGTGAGCAAGCGCCGTAGCGGCGCAGGAGCTCGGCGGCCGTGGGCGGAGAGCCGGCGCGCGCATCGAGCAGCGAAATCTCGATCTCCCGACGGGAAAACGCCGAATAGATGGTGGGCAGGTAGCCAATCACGATGCCCAGGAACGCAAAACCCATCCCCGCCTCCAGCACCGCAAGAAAGCGCGTCCAGGCCGAGATGGGAACGATATCGCCATAGCCCAGGGTGAAGAAAGTCTCGCCGCTGTGATAGAGCAGCCGCCCGAAGCTGGCGTCGCCATCGGACGACTGCAGATGCGCACCCGTCCCGTGTTGCACAAGCGCGAAGCCAAAAATGAGACCGCTTGCCCAAAGCGCAAGCAGCAGCACCAAGGAGAGGGGGCCGAAGTACGCCAGCAGAGCCTCGCGCCGGCCTTGCGATTGGATGCGATTGACGAGCGCCGCCCACGACCCCCATGTCAGCCGGTAGTACCAGGCGCTGAGCCGGAATCGCCCGCGCACGCGCCGAGGCAACACCACCGTCTCGAGCGCGTCGAGCAAGACCGAGCACAGAACGACGAGCCCAACCAGACTGGATACGATTCGCAGAATGAGCATGATCGCGGTCAAGGCTAGCAGGTGCCGCCTAGAGCAGGCCCTGGTGTGACGCAGAATACCCACTTCGATTCGCCCATGGACCTGGACCGTCGCGATCGAGTTGCCCCACAATAGACGCGGAACCACTGCAAGACAGCCGCATCAAAAATCGCGGACCCGGTTTTCAAGTAGGACGCAAAGCACGAATGAGAGGCAATCGTGAACGAAAGCACCCAGGCCCGATCTGGACGGGGCGCGCTACGCGGAATACAGCAGACGCTTCATAAAATACTGGCCGAAGTCGAGGCTCGGCCCGCTTGTCTCGAGGACATTCTCGCGGCTGCTCCCGAGGCGCTGGTTGCCTTCGATGCGTCACGGCGTATTCTCTATGCGAACAAGCGAGCCGAAGATGTCTTTGGCTATCAGCCCGGTGCTCTTGCGGGTTGTTCGACGGACGTGCTGATTCCGGTGAGGCTGAGGCAACCGGACGCCCCCCCGATGGCGGTGACGACGGATCTCATGCAGGTCGAGCTTCCTGGCCTAATGAGCGATGGAAGCGAGCGCGACATCGAGTGGTGCTTTGGGGCGGTTTGCAGGGAAACCACGCCCATCTTCGTCACGACGGTGCGCGACCGGGGCGAGATTATCAACACGCTCGAAGCGTTGCGCCTGAGTGAGGAGCGCTTTCAACTCTTCGTCAATGGCATACGGGATTGCGCCATCTTCATGCTCGATGCTAGCGGTCGTGTGTCTAGCTGGAACGCTGGTGCTGCGCGTATCACGGGTTGGACTGCGGCCGATATTCAGGGTCAGCCCTACGAGATCTTCTTCACGGCGGAAGACCGCGCCGCTGGCGTCCCCAGACAGTTGATTGGCGATGCCATGAGGGAGGGGAGCCGCGCGGTGACAGGCTGGCGGGTGCGCAAGGACGGGTCACGCTTCTGGGCGCAAGGCTCCCTTACCGTCCTCCGCAACGCAAACGGCGAAATCTATGGTTTCGCCAAGATTACGCGCGACCTGACCGAACGCCGACAGGCCGAAGAAGTTGAGCGTCGGCTCATCGCCGAACGCGCTACACGTGAGGCAGCCCAGCAGGCCGAACAACGATTGCTCGAGGGTGAAGACAAGCTCCGGCGCCTGCAACGGTTGACTGCGGCGCTCTCCGAAGCCGTCACGCCCGACGACGTATCGAAGGTTGTCCTCGGGGAGTGCGTGAACGCGCTGGGCGCCGCCGCATGCGCTGTCTACCTGCTTGGCTCGGATGGAAAGAGCCTCGAGTTGTTCGCCCAGCGCGGCCACCCGGAGGCTGCGACCGTCAACTACACATCGATTCCTCTCGGCTCACACACACCAATCAGCGACGCTGCACGGGAACGAACAGCGAAATTTTACGAGAGCTTTGATGACTGTTGGAAGCTGTACCCAGCACTTCGAGACGCTATAAGCGCCGGCAACTTCGAGGCCTCCGTGGCTTTGCCGCTGGTTGCGCACGGGACGCTGGTTGGCGCACTCGGGCTACGCTTCGACAGCCCGCGGGCGTTCAATGAAGGCGACCGCTCGATCCTGTTAACGGTCAGCGACCTCTGTTCGCAGGCGTTCGAAAGGGCGAGGCTCTTCGCGGCGGAGCGCGCAGCGCGAGCGGGCGCGGAGTCCGCCAGCCGTTCCAAGGACGAATTTCTGGCGATGCTGGGGCACGAGCTTCGAAACCCATTGGCGCCGATCAGCACGGCCATCCAGCTCATGAAACTGCGCGGGGACGATCGCTCCTTGCGCGAACGCGAAGTCATTGAGCGCCAGGTCATGCACCTAAGCAGGCTGGTGGACGACCTGCTCGATGTGTCTCGCGTGGCCCGAGGGCTCCTTTCACTGTCCCGCGTCCACATTGAGGTGCAAGACGTTCTCTCCAAGGCGGTCGAGATTGCCAGCCCTCTCATCGAACAGCGTGAGCAGCACCTGATCGTTTCGACAGCGCAGCCCGACTTATGGATGAACGCCGATCCCTTGCGGCTGGCGCAGGTCGTAGCCAACCTCTTGACCAATGCGGCGAAGTACACGCCGCCACGAGGGCATGTGTGGCTCAGCGCCGCACTCGAAGATGGGCATGTGGTTATCCGCGTTCGCGACGATGGCGAAGGCATTGGGGCCAGCCTCCTTCCCCATGTGTTCGATCTCTTCGTACAAGGAATGCGAACGGTCGCACGTTCCGAGGGCGGGCTTGGCCTCGGCCTGGCGCTTGTGAAGAGCTTCGTCGCTCTGCATGGTGGAACGGTCGCCGCAACAAGCGAGGGGCCCGGGCGCGGCAGCGAATTTGTGGTGCGCATCCCCGCCCTGGCTTCGGTTGAGGTGACTAGGCCGAGCGCCGAGACTCCGCCCCCCGTTTCTCAGGAAGGAAGACGCATCCTCGTCGTAGACGACAACGAAGATGCCAGGGAAATGTTGGCGGATCTCCTGCGTGACTTGGGGCACGAGGTGGTGGTGGCGGATGATGGACCCGCGGCCTTGCGCAGGCTTGAGGTATTTCCCGCCGAGGTGGCCATTCTCGACCTCGGGCTGCCCGTGATGGATGGCTTCGAGCTCGCACGTAGGGTGCGTGAACGACAGTCGGGCTCGGGGTTGCGGCTCATTGCTTTGACCGGCTATGGCCGCGAGCGGGATCTTGCCCAGAGTCGCGCCGTGGGGTTCGATGCGCACCTGGTTAAGCCCGTCGACATGTCTGCCTTAATCACCGCAATTAGCCCCGAAGGCGTCCGCGCACGCAAGCTAGCGTGATCGGCTGGGCCTCAAATGTGGCCAAGCAGCATGAGAACGAGCAGAAGCACCAAGACCAGTCCGAGGCCGCCGCTTGGATAATAGCCCCAGCCCGAACTATAGGGCCACCTCGGCAGAGCCCCGACCAACAGGAGTACAAGTATGACGATGAGTATGGTTCGCATTGTCTTCTTCCCTAGCCAAAAGCGGGCCATCGCGACCTTCCGCAAGACGTCGAGAGCGTGCGCGCGGCCGGAGCGCGTCGCCAACCCTATTTCGATCGAGCAAAGTAACGCCTGACGAGTTGTCGAGCCGTCGTAGCTGCGGCTGCGGTCGACACCGCCAGGAGAATCCGCCCTCCCGTGCTCGGTGGCGCTTTGGCGACCAGGTCAGGCGTTCCGATGGCGCGCCTCAGTGCGGCCCCTAGGCGCGACAGCCGGCCGGGCACAGTTTGTTGCCGCCGGGCTCGGCGGACGTGCCATCGAATGCCTTCCCCGAGAGCGGTAATGACAGCGATACCAAGCGCGGTCGCAATGACGGGATGGGCGCGGATCAACGCACGCGGCGCCAGTCGATGACGTCTCCGGTCCAACTCACCCAGGAGGTGGCCCAGGTTGTCTCGGATACCTTCAATCTCGCGCTCCTGCCGATCGGCCTTGCTTTCCATATCTTTCGACTCGTCGACATTCGGTACGGTGCTTTCATCCGTAACCATCAGACACCTAGCATCTCGCCCGGGGTCTCGCCGGCTCGCGAGACGTCAGCAGCGTTGCCGTGCTCCAGAATCTCTTCTGCACGTTTTGCCCATTCGGAGCTGTCCGCATGCACGGAGACAAGGATCCCACCGCTGGTCACCATCCCCTCGTAGCGCTTGGACTCGAACTCCGGAGTTCCAAGGCCAACCATGGCACCCGTCAAACCCAGGACCGCGCCGCCCGCCCCGGCTCCCGCCAGCGCGGCCATGATCGGCCCTGCGGCGATAAAGGGCCCGAGCCCCGGGATTGCCAGCGCACCGACGCCGACCAGCCATCCCAACGTTCCACCAAGAATAGCCCCGGTGCCAGCCCCGGCGGCAGCGCCTTCGGATGCCTTGGTGTGCTTCTCAAGCGAGAGATTTCTGGTTCCGCTCTTGTCGGCGAAGAGTACCGAAATGTCGTCGTGCCGAAAGCCGGCAGTTCTCAAGTCGGCAACAATTTCCTTCAGCTGAGAAAGCGTCTTCAGGATTCCAAATACTGATGTTCTGCCTGGCATCTAGACACCTCTTCCACGAATGTTGCGCAAAGGTCGAATGCACAGTTCAGGCCAACATGTAGCCTGGCGGAAGGGCGAGACGGCTTGGGCCAATCAATCATCGTCCAGCCGGAGTCGTCCAGCACGGTTTCGTCCCGTTTGTTACTCCTTCGAAACCAGCAGTGTCGATTGGTTACTGATTCGAAGCGCGTTTCTATGCGCTCCTAAGGTCTGGATTTCGACAAGCCCGCCGTACCTCCTGGCCTGGTCTACAAGCTCCATGCCGGCGGAGCTCTTGGCATGGTTCATGTAGTGCGTGGGGTCGCCAAATGCTTACGGGAGCTTGCATGAACCTTGGCCCAATAGGATAGGTGCGAAATGACCAAAGAGACAGAGCCCAATCATCCATTCCTGACCGATATCAAGGAACTGAGACGCCGCGCTCGGCAACACATCGAAAAGGGGGCAGTCACCGAAGGCTACCGCGGGGACCGAGCGATCGTTCTTCGTCTCCTCAATGAAGCTCTGGCGACCGAGATCGTCTGTATCCTTCGCTACAAGCGCCACTACTATATGGCCACCGGACTCAACGCCGAGGCCGTTGCCGCGGAGTTCCTGCAGCATTCAACAGAGGAACAAGACCACGCGGATCAAATTGCGGCGCGCATTACCCAGCTTTGTGGCGAACCTGACTTCAGCCCCGAAGGGTTGGCGATGCGCAGCCATGCCGAGTATGTTCCGGGCGATAGTCTTCTCAGCATGATTAGGGAAGATCTTGTCGCTGAACGAATTGCGATCGAGTCGTACAGCGACATGATACGTTACATCGGCGACAACGATCCGACGACTCGCCGGATGCTGGAGGCCATCCTCGCCGTCGAGGAAGAACACGCGGAGGACATGAAGACGCTCATTGAATCTGTTGGGCGCGACGGCGCCTTGGGAGGCTAGTCGTCAGCTAGCTGCAGGAGCCATTCGACTGGCAAGGGCGGCGACGGGTTCTGGAGGAAAATATGACAAGACGCCGCGCCTCCGTGGTTCCGAACCACGTGACCCTGAACATCGAAGCCATCGCCAATCGGCGAGCGCTATCCGAAAGTGAGCTTCCGAATAGCCAGAGGGTGATCGAGTCGCTGACGCTAGCGCTTGGCCGCCCACGCACTTTGATGGTGCTCATTGGTGGGATCGCGATTTGGGCATTCTACAATTGCTGCGTTGCCTTTAGGGCGAATGTTCATCCGTTCGATCCTCCTCCGTTCTATTGGCTTCAAGGCCTGGTTGGTCTGTACGCCGCGCTGATGACGACCATGGTGCTGACGACTCAAAATCGACAAAACAAAGAGGCCGAAAGGCGGGCTCACCTCGAATTGCAGGTCAGCCTTCTTGCGGAACAGCGGACTGCCAAGATCGTTGCGCTTCTGGAGGAACTACGGCGCGATCTGCCGAGTGTTAAGAATAGGCCCGACCCAGTCGCGGAGGCCATGCAGGAAACCGTGGCCCCTGACGCGGTCATCTCGGCGCTGGACCATGCCCTGGTCGGGTTGGACGCGCTGAAGAAGAGCAATGGCAAGTAGGGCACGCGGTGCCCCATCGACGCCGGTAAGATTGGGTGGCTTCGTCGCCTCGAAGGTGACAGCGTTGGGGCGATTGTTCAAGTCCAGATCTCTTTCCGGAAAGAGGACGAATCTGCTCCTCTTGGGTGCAACGCTTGGGCTCGCTGCCGCGATCTGCCTCAGCGCTGCTTCCGCCGGGGCCTATCTTTCGGCAAGCGAGTGGGTCAGTCACACCCTCGATGTCCAGCGCGAGCTCGACCAATGGATGGTGGCGCTTCTTGACGCGCAGGCGAGGGCGCGGGATGTCCTCATCTCGGGAGAAAGCGCGGATTGGACCGCCTACAATACTGCGCTCGAGAACGAACGTCGATCCGCGCTTCGTGTGCGACGGAGCGTCGGAGACAATCCCGGTCAACTCATGAGAGTCGACACGGCGGATCGCAGCGCGCGCGCTGTGATTGAGACGCTTCGTGCGCTCGTCGCTCCTGGAAGCGAAGAACATCGCCAGGAGAGCATCCGTCTAAGTGCCTTGCAGCCTAGCCAGCGACCGATGGCTGCTTTCCGGGCGGACTGGCAAAGAGTGCGGGACGAGGAAGAGAATCTACTCGCGCAGCGTTATGCGATTTCGCGGGGGAAAGCGCGGGTGGTGTTTCTGTGCACGCTTCTTCTGTGGACCGCGTCGTGCGGTCTTCTCGTTGCTGCTTGGACGTTGCAGCGCTCGCGGACTGTCGTGCTCAAGCGGCTGGGGCAAGATGCTCGCGAGCGAGTTCGCGCGCTATCCGATATGGCGTCTACGCTGTCGCAAGCGCGGACGAGGGCAGAGGTCGTTGATGTCGCGATCGACCAGTGCATGCGAATTGCGGCGGCCGACACCTGCATGCTCTATGGACTGGTCGAATCCCGGACCGCCCTGGAATTGCTGGGCCAACGGGGTGTTTCACCCGAGATCGTGCAGAAGATCCGTCGCATCACGCTGAGCTCGGGCAATCCTTTGGCGAACGTACTTTCGGGAAGCCCGCTCTGGGCAGAGGATGAGGAGACCTACCGAGCGCTCTTTCCCGCCGTGGCTGGCATGCAAGTCGAGGGCCCGAGGGCCAAGGCATTCTGGAGCGTGCCACTCTTTGTCGAAGGTCAGCCCTTCGGTCTCTTTGC
>CAZBIU010000081.1:0-21364 GCA_964491625.1 uncultured Myxococcales bacterium | reverse complement strand
CGTTGTGCCCCGGCGTGTCGAGCAGGTTGAGGTGCCGGCCCTTGTAATCGAACTGCAGCACGCTGCTCGACACCGAGATACCGCGCTGCTTTTCGATCTCCATCCAGTCGCTGGCGGTATGGCGGCCGCCACCCTTGGTGCGCACCGAGCCGGCCATGTGCAGGGCGCCGCCGTAGAGCAGCAGTTTCTCCGTAAGCGTGGTCTTGCCCGCGTCAGGGTGCGAGATGATGGCGAAGGTTCGCCGGCTCGAGACCTCGGTGCGAAGCCGTTTGTGCTGCTCGTCGTCCATGAGCTGGGCTCGGTAAAGTAGCAGGTCCATCGACAGATTGCGGAGTTTTCCGCACTACGAGCTCGCCGACGTATACGCGCGCAGGGATCGCTTCCAGATCCTTCGTGCACATGCGGCAAACAGCAGGCCGCCAGCGAACGCCACCGCGGCGTGGTTTGCAGTTAGGCTTCCAAGCAGCGCCTGGGCGGGGTAGGTGGTCATGAATGCGAGCGGGAACACGGCGGTGAAGAGCACGCGCAGCGCGCCCTTGAAGACGTAGACGGGCCAACGGCCGGCGTCGAAGATCGACATGAACAGATACGACAGGTTGTCCACCTTGACCACGTGAAGTGAAAGGCTGACGACGAGGATCCAGATCGAGTACAGGATCAGCAAGGCGATGCCGAATAGCACGACGCCGATCGCGACCTGGGCCGGTCCAGGGATGCGGTGGAGAAGGTGAAAGGCGTAGACCACGATGCCAACGCTGCCGAGTAAGTCGACGATGCGCCATGGTTCGAATCGCGCGGTGGAGACCAAGAACTGCGCGTCGGCGGGCTTGAGCAGGATGAAATCGAGAGTGCCCTTGCGAATGCCGTCCACCACCTGATTGAGGCTGGGGGTGATACCGCCGTCGAGCACCGCCTTGAGCACCGAGAACACGCCCACCACCACCAGCGCCTCGGGATAACTCCAACCCGCGACGGTAGCTCGCCGCGCGTACACCACGAGCAGGGGTACCATGGTGAGCGCCAGCCCCATCAATGCCAGCGCGCCCTAGACGAAGAAGTCGAAGCGGTACTGCATCGCCAGGGCGAACGACGTGCGCAACTCTACCCAGAGCAGGCGGCCATAGCGGCGAAGCGTGGCTCCCATGGCTAGCCCCCGAACGCCGCGAATCGCCGCAGCGCCCGCCTCCACAACAGAAGGGTAGCCACAAGTGCGACAGCGACGAACATCCATTGCACGGCAAGATCGCGCAGGGCGACCTGGTCGCTCTCCAGGCCAATCAGGACTTCCACCGGAAAGCCCAGGATGTAGCGAAACGGCAAGACCCGTGCTGCGCGCGCGACCCAACCGGGCATGAGCTCCAGCGGCACCAGAAAGCCCGACAGAATGGCTTGCGCCCCGATCCACAGATCGAACACCGATAAGGCACTTTCTACATACGCGGCAAGCATGCCGATGATCGCCATCACCAGAAAGAGCAGCAGCCAAGCACCGGCAATGGACGCGACGACGATCATCACGCGCTCGGGCTCATGCAAGGGTAGCCGCGCGCCGGCGATCCAGTACAGGACCACGACGATGGGAGAAATGATGATGGCCCGCAGCGGAACCGCGGCCAGTTGCATCGCGCTGTAGGTCCACAAGGGATGCACCGGGCGCAGAAGGCGCGTGGCCAGGGTACCGCGGCGGATCTCCATGGTCAGCTCCCACACCAGCCAAGAACCGGTGAGAATACGGACGATCAGCATACCCAGGTAGTAGGCCGCGAACTCGCGCTGCCCGAATCGTCCCACCGGTCCGTCCGCGGCCACCGCGCTCCACAGCGCCAGCATCACCAGCGGCAGATTCATGGAAAGCATCCAGACCACGAACTCGGTTCGGTACGCCACCATGTCGGCGATGCCAATGCGAAGAAGGCACGGGTAGGCACGCACCATTCGCCGAAGCGCCTTCAGCGCCTCTTCTATTCGTGATCGTCTCACGCCGCGCTCTTACCTCCCTTGTGAAGTGCCGAGCCGCCCAAGAGCTCGCGCATGATCTCTTCCAACGGTGGATCTTCAACCGAGATGTCCGCGATGGGAAGCTGTTCCAGCGCGGCTCTCACCGCATTGGTCACTTGTGACGTCGGCACCGACAAGGTGGCCTGTGCTTCGGATCGCGCTACCAGGTTGCCCAGGCGGTCGAGGCTGTCGGGCGCGGGCACCGAAGAGAAGTGCAGCGTGATGCGCTTCTCGGGACGAATTCGGTGCGCCAGGGTCTTGAGCTCGCCATCGTAGATGAGGCGGCCCTTGTCGATAACCACTACCCGCGGACACAGGGCGGCCACGTCGGCCATGTAATGGCTGGTGAGAATGATGGTGGCGCCCGTGCTTTCGTTGTGCCGACGGATGAAGTCGCGCAGCTGGGCCTGCATGGAAACGTCGAGCCCGATGGTTGGCTCGTCGAGGAACAGCACGCGGGGCCGGTGTAGCAGCGCCGCCACCAACTCGCACTTCATTCGTTCTCCAAGCGAAAGTTGGCGGCAAGGTTTCCCGAGCAGGGGGCCGATCTGAAGCAGCTCGACCAACTCGTCCTCTATCGCGTCGGCCTCGCGCTCGGGCAGATCGAACAGCGCGCGATTCATGGCGAAGGTTTCCGACGGCGGCAGATCCCACAGAAGCTGCTGCTTTTGTCCCATCACCAAGGTGATCATGCGCAAGAATTCGGTGCGGCGTTCCTGCGGCAGAAAGCCCCCCACCGTGGCCTTGCCCGCGGTGGGATACAAGAGTCCGGACAGAATCTTGAGAGCGGTGGTCTTGCCGGCTCCGTTCGGACCCAGAAAGCCAACCCGCTCTCCCTCCGCGATGTGGAAGCTCACGTTGTCGAGCGCGCGCACTTCCTCATACTTGCGATGCACGAGCGAACGCAACGCCGCCACGAGCCCGGGCGGGCGCCGATGCACCCTGTAGGTCTTGCATAGTCCGCTGACGTCGATCACGGCGAAGCCGCGGCTATCATATCAGTACCCTTTACCGTCGGCCGGGGCCTTCACCTTGCCGCGATGGATCCAGAGGAGAAGGATCGCGTAGCCGACCGCGATGGGGAAACCGACGAACCACCACTTGGCGCCCGTGTACAGGCCGTGCTGACTGGCGGCGCTGTTGTAGGCGGTCAGGCTCCACGAGGGATCAAGCGTCGATTTGAGCATGACCGGAAACACGCACGCCGCTGTCGCCGCGAGCAGGCCGAGAATGAAGGCGGCGCTGCCCAGGAAGGCCAGGCCAAACCGGCCGCGAAGCTGGCCCCAGAAGACCGTCACCAGCCCGATCAGGAGCACGGCCAGGCCCAGCCACGCCAAAGGCGCATGTGCCAAATTTGCATACACCTCTGGGTTGACGGCTGCCGTCGCCAGCGTGCAAACACCGCCCATTACCGCGGTGACGATGGACAGCGGTATGCCAAGCCGGCGCGCGCGTTCGTGCACTGGACCGTCGGTCTTCCAGCACAGGAACAAGCCACCGTGGTTGGCGACTGTGACCAGCACGAACACGCCCATCAGCACCGTGTACCAATCGAGGATGCCGACCGGATTGCTGGTGCCGAAGTGGGTGAAGAGCGGAAGGTGAAAGTAGCCTGAATCGTCGAGGGGAACCCCGCGCACGACGTTGCCAAGTGCGGCGCCCAGCAGGATGGGCAGAAGCGCGCTGGCGACGGTGAAGACGAAATCCCAGAAGCTCCTCCACATGCGGTCGTTGACGTGGCTGCGCAGCTCGATCGAGATTCCGCGCATGATCAGCGCCCACACCACCATGAACATGGCCAGGTAGAAGCCCGAAAAGCCCGCTGCCAGAACTTTGGGGAATGCGAGGAAGAGACTGCCGCCCGCAGCGAGCAGCCACACCTCGTTGCCGTCCCACAAGGGCCCAATGGCGCCCAGCACTTGACGCCGTTCCTGATCGCCTCGCGCGACCAGGTGGTGAAGAATGCCTGCGCCGAAATCGAAGCCGTCCATCACAGCGTAGATGGCCACCATCACGCTCACCAGCCAAAACCAAAGTGCTTCCATGATCGTCTCCCTTATTCGGCCGTCTGCGGGGTGTGCGCGGTCGGACCGTGTGCTATCTCGCGCATGATGAGATAGAGGAACAGGAACCCGAGCACCACGAAGATGCCCGCGAAGCCAAGCGAGGTGAAGACGGTCTCGCCGCTATGGACGAGGTGGCTTGTCCCGTCGCGGGTCTGCATAAGTCCGTACACCAACCAGGGCTGGCGTCCTAGCTCGGCCGTCATCCAACCCGCCGTGGTTGCGATGTACGGGAAGGGAAAGGCCAGCATCAGAACCCACAGCAGCCAGCGCATCTTTTCCAGACGGGCGCGCCAGAGCATGAGGGCCGCAAGGCCCATGATGGCGATGAAGATCGTCCCCAGGCCGACCATGATGTGGAAGCTGTAGTAAAGCAGCTCGATGGACGGCGGCCAGGTGTCGGGTGGAAACTCGCTCAGGCCCTTCACATTACTGCCGAACGAGCCGTAGGCGATAAAGCTCAAGATGCCCGGCATGCGAATGGGGTTGTCGAGACGCCGGTTGCGCACGTCAGGCTGGCCGATGAAATTGATCTCCGCCCACGTCCCGCTGTTCCACCGGCCTTCCATCGCCGCCAAAGCGGTCGGCTGGTACGCGGCCACCAGCTTGCCTTGTCGGTCGCCGGTCGGGAACGCCACCAACATGCTCGCGAGTAGGCCGACGATGACACCGACCCGCAGGAAGATCCTCGCCTGCTCGGCGAACGATCGGCGCAAGGTGTAGTAGGCGCCGACTGCGGTGACCACGAACGACGCGGTCACCACCGACGCGATCATGTTGTGCGCATATTGCGCCAGGGCCCACGGATTGAAGAGGAAGGTGAGGAAGCTCGCAATTTGAAAGCTGCCATCGAGGGCGATGCGGTACCCCACCGGGTGTTGCATGAACGCGTTGGTCGCGATGATGAAGTAGCCGGACAGCCACGACCCGACAAACAGCGCCCAGGCCGCCAGGTCGTGCAGCTTGCGGCCGAAGCGCTCTTCGCCCCACACCAGCATTGCAAGGAAGCTCGATTCCAAGAAGAAAGCGAACAAGCCCTCCATGGCCAAGGTCTGCCCGATGACGCCGCCGGCGCGTTGGGAAAACTGCGCCCAATTGGTGCCGAACTGAAATTCCATCGGGATGCCGGTGACGACACCCACCGCGAAATTGACGCCGAAAATGCGAATCCAGAAGCGGGCGGCGTCGCGGTAGCCGTCCTTGCCGGTGCGCCGGGCTAACAGCTTCAGCACGACGATAAACAGCGCCAGCCCCATGGTCAGTTGAGGAAACAGGTAATGGTACGCGGCGGTAAAGCCGAACTGGAGGCGATGCCAGAAGACGGGGTCGCTCATGGCCTTTCGCCTAGCACGCTTCCCTTAGCCTAGAGAAGTACTTCGTCCGACGCGAGCTTCAGAAGTGCGCCTGACTTGCCGATACCAAGCCAGAAAATGCTGAGTCGTCGACCACGTATTGCTGGAGGGGGCCATGACCCTGGGTGAGATCCTGGTAAAACACGGGCTTCTAAGTCGAGCCACGCTCGAATCTGCGCATTCGGGCGCGCAGACGCGGCACGTCCCGTTGGCGACCTACCTGGTTGAGGCGAACGTCCTGACCTGCGACCAGGTCGCGCTGGGCCTGGCGGAACAGTTTGGTGTACCGCCCGCCTTGGAAGCCGACTTCGTGCGCGCCGACGCCTTGCTGCGAAAGCGGCTGCTGGTTCATCAGGCCATCGAGCTGCAGGCGGTTCCCTTGTTCTTCACCAGCCCCCGACGGGTGGCGGTCGCGATGGCCAACCCCGCCAACCAACGCGCGCTCGACCGGCTGGCGTTCATTCTGGGCGCCACTGTCGATCCGATGGTGACTGGCGAAGTCGCGCTGGTCCGGCAGTTCGGCCTTCTTTACAAGGTACGGCGAAAGGGCGGGCGCCCGGCGCGCCCCGTCCCGGCTCCCTTGCCGGTTCCTCAGCAGGTGGCAGGGGCGGGCGACACGGCCGAGTCGTCCGAGATCCGTCCGGCGTTGCGTTCGCATCGCCGCATGGCCAAGGAGTCGTCCAGCGCCTCCGCGGCGCAGCTTCGGCTGGCGCCGCTTGAGCCCGGCGCCGGGAAACGCGAGCCCGGCGCCCCGGTCGCGGCGATGGAAGACGCGCTCTGTTTCACGCCGACGCCGCTCACGTTTTTGCCCCCGACGCGAACCTCCGGTCCGCCGTCCCCGTCCCGCGTGCTGTCTCGTCATCCGCTGACGCCCATTGTGGTACCGATCACCAGCGCGGGCGCCCAGCTTGCGGTGGAGCAAATCCGTTTCGCCACCGATCAGCAGGATCTATCGGACAACCTCTTTGCTTTCATGCGGACTAGCTTTGCGGTCGGGGCCATGTTCGCGGTTTCCGGCGCAACCGCCCAAGGACGTTTTGGTTTTGCCGGCGGGCTGATACGGCCCGAGGTGGAGAACCTGCGCTTTTCTCTTTCCCTGCCGTCGTGCCTGCGCATCGCGCGCAGCCGGCGCGCGACCTTTCGCGGCCAACCTCCGCCCGACGGCATGGCGGTGCAGATGCCGCTGTGGGAGGCGCTGGTAACCGAGCCCCCAAGTGAAGTGCTGGTTTCACCCGTGATCGTCGACGGTCTGGTTACCTTGCTGCTCTATGCCCAGGGCGACGCCGAGATGGGCATCAGCAGTCAGGCGGCAAGTAGGATGGAGCAAGTCTGCGCGGCTTTGAGCATCTCCCTCTTGCGCCTCGCGGTGTAAACTGCGCCCAGCGCCGCGACTGCTGCGAGCTTTGCAGTTTGCGACCGTGCGGACCCGGGACCTACAGCTACACCCCTGTGAGCTGCACAGTAACCCGCCGAACTGGCGACACCGCATCGTCGGTGTGGAACAGCGTCTTCACTCTCAGCTACGGCGCAAGCTGCGACGCGGTCTCGCCGTTCATGGATAACCAAGCGGCGAATTGCGCCCTGACCCGGACCACCGGGTCGGACGGCAACACGCGCACTTTGACCGGGCGAAAGGGAAACAGCTACGCCATCAACCACAATACCTTCGGCGCAGGCACGGGCTGGGACGCCACCGTGGCTCCGGCGCCGGGAAATGATGGCGTGACCCTCACCTGCGGCGCCTCAGGGTGCAAGGACAGCCGCACGCTCACCATCAGCGGGAGCCACCTGACCGGCCTGGTCAACGGCGTCCGGCTTTGGGATCACACGGTTTCCACCGGCGAGGAAGGCATCGGCGTGCTTGGCCGCGGGGAAGGGCGCGTGGTCAACGGCACGGTTGTGGTCCAGCACAACCTCGCGCGGGTTACCAGCACCACCACGTTTGCGCAGGTTGCGTATGCTGATAACGCTTGCTGTTACCCGTCGAGCGGCAATATCACCACGACCTTCTCGGCGGGCCCCGACAAGAACAAGACCGAAAGCCTTGCCTTTACCGGGGTGTGCGGCGAGGTCGTGCTGACCAAGCCCGACGGTTCGACGCGCAGCGTGACCTTGGACCAGTGTCTCTAGGCTGCTCTGCGGCGAGGCCAACGCCCGTCTTGGGGCCGTGCGTGACCCACAGCGCCCCATTCGGGTGGCCGCAATCGCCCCTTCCGCTTCGGTGTCACGTACAATTAGGAGACCAGGCTTGCCGTGACCTCAAAGCGCGACGAAACCATCCTCTTTTTCCCGGGCGAGATCGGAGAGCGTGCTCTTCGAACGCGACTCGTGGCCGGAGAAGACGCCGCCTACCGCGAGTGCTATCAGCAGTACGCGCCGAAGCTGATGCGACTCTTGGCGGGAATTCTGCGCAACAAGGCTCGCGCGGAAGAAGTGCTGCAAGAAACCTTCATCGCAGCCTTCCGGAGCATCGCTCGTTTTCGCGGCGAGGTGGCCATCGGAACGTGGTTGGCCCGAATCGCTAGCAACCGCGCGTACAACGCCATCCGCGACGAGAGCCGCGCCAAGCGGACCGCACCGCCCGCGGTAGAGGAGCCCATCGCGCGGTTTGAACCGCACGTGGAGGGCCGCGACCTCGCGCGCAAGGTGATGGGCGTGCTGGACGAGATGGATCCGGCGAAGAAGCTTGCCCTGCTTTTGTTCGCCGAGGGCTACACCGTGGCGGAAATCGCCGAGATCTCGGGCGAGCCGCGCGGGACCATCCTGGCGCGCCTGTCGCGCAGTCGGGCCGAGCTGTCGCTGCGGATGGTGGAGGCGGGTTTGGCCGGCGACGCAGCTCCCGCTAGCATGGAGGGCCGGCCATGAACGAGTGCCTGTCCTTGCGCGAGCGCTATTTCGCCCCGGGTGCAGAGGGCGCCGCCGATCCGACCTGGCAATCCCACCTGCAAAGCTGTCCCGAGTGTCGACGGGCGTACCAGGCGCTTCCGCACGTCGATCGCGCGCTGGCGGACGTCACTTGCATGCCGCTGGCGGTGCCGTCGTTCGATACGATCGCCGGGATTGCGGCAAGTGCCGCGCGCGCGCAGCGCCGTCGTCGAGCGGTTCGCCGCTCGGTTCCCTTCCTGTACACCGCGCTCGGGACGGGAGCGCTTGCAGCCGGCATTCTGGCTGCATTGCTGGTCGGAAGGACGCACCGGCTTGCGCCCAAGCTGCTGGTGGCGGGCGCGGAAATCCAGGTCACAACCGAGGCCAAGTCCGCGATCCTCGAAAGTGGAGTGCGCATTCGCCTGGACACCGGCAGGCTCAAGCTCGCATCGGCAAATCGACAGAACCAAGCCTTGCTATTGCCTTCGGGCCGCGTGTTCGTCGAGGTTCCCAAGCTGCCGCCGGGATCGACGCTGTCGGTGCGCACCCCGGATGCGGAAGTGATCGTCCACGGCACCCGCTTCCAGGTAATCCGTACCGCCAACGAAACCCAGGTCGAGGTTACCGAAGGCGTGGTCGAAGTGCGCCCCGATGGCATCGGCCGGCCCACGCTGACCGTGAGGGCGGGCGAATCGGTTGCTGTGCCGTCGGCGGAGATGTACCGCGAGGACTTGCACCACTCGACGCTGGCAGCGCTCGACCACGGCGAATTCTCTGCTGCGGAAAAACAGATTGGGCAACTCCTCGGAACCGATCCCGGTGCCGCTCAGAAGGCCGAGTCCCAGGCGTTGTTGGCGTGGTCGCTCTCGGCACGCGGCAAGCGCGGTGAGGCCATTGATCGCTACCGCCAAGCGCTTGCTCTTCTGCCCGTAGCTGATCGGCCGCTGTGGGCTGAAAATGCTTGTGCCGAGCTGGCCATCCTGGTGCAGCAACAAAGCGCGAAGGACAGCAGGGCCGTCTGGGCTGAGTGCCTGCGTCGTTTCCCCGCCGGCGTTCATGCCAGTCTGGCCCGATCCCGATTAAGCTCAGATCAATGACCCATGGAATGACCGTGGTGATGCTGGTGTTCCTTGGCGCGTCGGCGCCGTTGCACCCGCCGGATCTGCAGGTCGAAGCCGCCACCGCGACCGGCGTCGCGTTGCCCGAGTTGGCGGACGCCGTGGCGAGGGCGCTGGTGGCGGGCGGCGCGCGGGTGGTGCTGCGCGGTCCCACCAGCGGATCGTGCGAGTATTGCGCCAAAGTGACGGTGGCAGAGACCGGTCCGGGCATTTGTCGGGTGGTGGTGAGCCAGGGAAACCACACCGCCTCGACCACGCTGCATTTGCCCGCCGACAGTGTGCTCTTCGACCGCGCACGTGCCATCGCGATTCAAGCCCACCTGCTGGTAACGTGGGAATCGAGTCCCGAGAAACCCGAGCGCAAGGCCAGGGAAATGGCGGCGCGACCGCCGCGCAGGGGCGATGTGAGGGGGGCGGAGCCATCGATGCCGGCCCAACCACAACCCGTGCTGGCCCCGCTCGCACCGCCGCCATCGGCGATTGCAACAGTCGAACCTTCGCCTAACGTGGTGGCTCTTCCGCCGTCCGCACCCGCCGCGTCTCTGCCATCACCTGCGACCTCTCCTCCGATGGTTGTGTACACACCTCGCGATGAGGCCCGACCCCAGAACCGCACGTCGGAGCCGGGGCCTACCCTGCGGGTCGACGCGAAGCCGGTCGAGCCGGTGGAAGCCACGCCGACCAAGGACATCGAGGCACGGATGGACTCGCGCCCGCCGGAGCCGCGGGCCGCGCCTTCGATCCGCGTGGCTGCTCGGCGGGCCGCGGGTTCGAAGCCCCGCTGGCCGTGGATACCGATGGCGATGGGCGCGGGTGCGGGCGTCGCGGCCGGCATCTCGGCCTTGGTCGCACGCAATCGATACGATGGGCTCTCGGACAAGACGCAACCCTACGGCAGAGCGCAGTCCCTGAAATCCTCGGGCGAGAGCTGGCAGCTTGCCAGCCTGATCTTGTCGGGCGTGGCCGCTGCCGGGCTTGGCGTGGGTATCGTGGGGCTCGCCACGGGTTCGGCGAGCCCCCCAACCTTGACGGTCGCGGCGGCGCCAGCTCCCAGCGGCGGCATGGTCGCGATTGCAGGGGGACTGCCATGAAGTGGTCGAAGCCCGGTCTTGCGGCGCTGCTCGCGTGGCTGCTGGGCTCGTGCAACTACGACGCAGCCTTCGACCGCTATTGCCAGGGCAATCCCAACTGCCGGGTAGCCGACGCCGGAGGTGGCCCCGAGATTGGCCTTGAAGCAGGTCCTGAGGCTGGGCCCGAGGCCGGTCCTGAGGCAGGTCTCGAGGCTGGGCCCGAAGCGGGTCCCGAGGCCGGGACTGACGCCGCATCGGACGCCTTCCCGCCCTGGGATCCGAATGGTCCGGGAGGCTCGCCTGCTACCCGGCCGCCCAAGAGCTGCGGACAGCCGAACGTTTGCACCGGCCCGAACGAAATCTGCCACCCCATCGGCCAGGTCTGTCTGACGATCTGTCGGACGGCGGCGGACTGCCCGCCAGGACTTGATACCTGCGCCGAGCTCCCCTATCAGTTCGGAGGCTCGCCTACGCCCAAGGTTTGTACCTGCAGCGGATCGCAGGCGTGCGCGGTCTACTCGGGCGACTTTCGATGCAATCCGGCCGACAATCTGTGCGAACGGTCCTGCTACGGCGACGCAGACTGCGCGAGTTTTTACCCGGCTCGGGTGTGCAACCCATTCAACTTCTGCGTTGAGTGCATAGACTCAACCTACTGCGAGAGCCGCACCGACGGCCGCACCGAATGCGGTCCGAACGGAAGCTGCATGGCTCCGCGCTCCTCAGTCCAGCAGTAGATCGGCGGGGCAAGGGCGAGTGGCGGCGGTAATTGGGACCGCGGGATACAAGCGCGAGCGGTGCGGCGCGCACGCCCCGACGTGAGCCGTCGATCACGCTCGGGCCACCATTCCATAGGACGGACCCAGGCAGATGTTGTGTAAAGTATCCGTGTATCAAGGTTGGGTTCGGCGTGGCTCACCTTGCTCGCTGCGGAGAATGCTGATGAATCGCTTGGTCAAGGCCCTGGTGCTTTGTGCGCCCATCACCTTCGTCACCGCCTGCGGCGGAAGGGGAGCCGGGGGCTGCTCGGGCGCCAGCGGCGAGAGCACCGGTGGCACCACCGGCGCTGCCGTTGCCGGCGGGCAGACCGCAGCACCGGGCGGTGCGTTCGGTAGCGGCGGAGCAATCGGTGCCGGCGGCTCAGCGGCGGTTGGGAATGGCGGCACCGTCGCGGCGGGCGGCGCCGGTGGAATAGGTGGGGCCCGGACCGGCGGCGCGTCCAGTGGGATCGGCGGCACGATGTCGAGTGGCGGCGCAGCGGGCGGAGCCTCCCAAGGCGGCGCGCCTGGCACGGGCGGCGGCGGCCGCACGGTCACCGGCGGGAGCACAAGTGCGGGCGGGGCGGGCGCCGGTGGCAAGACGGGTAGCGGTGGCGCGACCAGCTCCACTGGCGGCAGTGGCACAGGTGGAGCCAGTGGCAGCAGCGGCGGAAGTACCGGTAGCGGCGGTGCGACTGGAGGTGGCTCGGGGATGGGCGGCG
Source organism: uncultured Myxococcales bacterium (assembly GCA_964491625.1). Taxonomy (GTDB): domain Bacteria; phylum Myxococcota_A; class Polyangia; order Fen-1088; family Fen-1088; genus Fen-1118. The sequence continues at coordinate 9,418 of CAZBIU010000081.1, read as the reverse complement.
TGACGGGCAGCGGGGGCATCCCGAGCAGCGGCGGCGCGGCCGGGGCCGGTGGTAGCGGCGGAACCACGGCGCCCTCAAGCGGCGCGCTCGTCAAGAACGACGTGTTTTGGAAGGACACGTCGGGCAACCCGATCTACTCGCAAGGGGGTGGGGTGCTGCGCGTGGGCGACACCTATTATTGGTATGGCGTCCGCTACGGCGGGGCGGCGACCTACTACGCGAGCCCGACCAAATCCAACAGCGACACCAGCTTTGTGGCCGTGACCATCTATTCGTCCACCGACCTCGCGCATTGGAAATTCGAGGGCAATGCCCTCGACCAGGCCAGCGTCAGCGCAAAGGCCACTATGGACTCGAGCACGTGGATCGGCCGCGTGGGCGCTGCGTACAACCCCACCACGAAGAAATACGTCCTGATCGGCCAATACCTGGGGACGCCCGACACCACGCAGTTCTTCGCCACCAGCGACACGCCGAACGGTACGTTCACCTGGGATCACACCCAAGCGACGATCAGCAACGTGACCAACAACAACTGCGGCGATCAGTCGGTGTTCACCGACGACGATGGCAAAGCGTACATCGTCTGTTCAAGCCTGAGCGGCCGCAGCAACATCTACATCATTCCGCTGCGCCCGGCCGACTTTCTTGAAGCGCAGCCGGCCACGCGCATCTTCGGCGGGGCCGGCCGCGAGGGGAATACGATGTTCAAGAGCAACGGGCGCTACTACGTGTGCTCGTCGGATTTGCACGGCTGGAACGCGTCGCACTCGTATTACATCTCGGCCACCAACATCACGGGGCCCTACGATGCCGAGGGCGTCATCGGCAACACCGACGCGGACTTCAGCCACGTCACGCAAACCGGTCTGTTTGTCACCGCGAAGGGCAGCGCGCAGGACCTGGTGATCTTCGGCGGCGATCGCTGGAGCGACTTTGCCGGCAACGGCATCGGCTACAACCAGTGGGTGCCCATCACCTTCAGCGGAAGCAAGCCGGTGATGCAGTCACTGAGCGAATGGACCATCGACGCCGCTACCGGCGCGTGGGCGATCGGTCCGGGCAACAATTTCGTCTTGAATCCAAGCTTCGAGGCCGACCGGACGGCCACCAGCACCCCGGCGGGCTGGGCCCCCGGCGGCGGCAGCAATGCGAGCGGCGGCCACACCGGCAACTGGTCGTGGCAGCTCTCGGGCTCGCTCGACCAATCCATCACTGGGCTGCCCAATGGGACCTACACCCTCGCGGTGTGGGCCAAGGGTGCGAGCGGAACGCTTTACGCCAAAGGCTTCGGCGACACCGACAAGACCGCAGCGCTTTCCGGCGGCTCGTCGTGGACGCAGGTCTCCCTTACTGGCATCGCGGTCAGCAACGGCAGCTGCGACGTCGGCATTTCATCGGGCAGCGGCAGTGTCGACGACTTCACGCTGGTCGAGCAGTAGGTTCGCGGTGTCGGTCAGAGCGAGTTGACGATGGTGCGGAGCTCTGTCGCGTACCGGCCCGACGGAGCCAGGCGCAGGTAGTTCAGGTAGGCCTCCTTGGCGGCTTTGCCGTGGCCACGGTTCTGCTCGGCGCCTCCCGCGTAGACATAGGCATCGGCGGCGCTCGGATTGACGACCAGGGCCTTCTTGCTCCAGGTGAAGGCCTGGGCGAAGTGTCCGCGGTCGAACTCGACCTTGGCCACCGCCACGGCCGCGTCCGCATCGGTCGCGTCCTCGTCGAAAGCGGCCGAGCACGCGGCGACAACGTCACGCGCATGCTTGTCGCGCAGCGATTGTCGGCAGCGCGCGCGTGTGTCGCCGTCATGCGCCTGCGTCGCGGCCTTGGCCTCGACAGGCTTCGGCGCCTCGGCTTTCTGCTCGACTTTCGCGGGCTCCGCCTCGGCGAGCTTCACCGGTCTTGCCTCTTCGGCCGAGGGAGGGGTGGCTGCCGGCTTTGGGCTTGCTTCGGCAACCGATGGCGCTGCTGCCGAGGGTGACGCGCTCGGCGACGGGGCCGGCGGATTCTCGGGAACGGGCGCAGCCGGGAGGGGCGGCGCAGGCACGGGGCTCGCGGCGGCGACCGCCGGCGCGGGCTCCATGGGCGCGGTTTTCACCAAGGCAGCGACGGCCACAGCCTGAACCGTCGCTGGCCGGTTGCTGCGAAGGAGCGCCACGCAGGCTGCGATCGCTATCGCCGTGCTTGCGATGGTGACGACCGTCATGGACCGATACGACAAGAGATGCTGCTTCTCTTTCGGGTAGAGGGCTTCGTCGTATCCGTTCTCGCCACCGTAGCTGGCATCGTCCCCCTGTTGGAAAAAATGCGTCTCGAAGGTGTCGAAGTGCTTCTTGCTGTCATTCACGCACAAGGCACCGCCGATCGGGATGACTGATGCGGAATCGGCAGCTTCCGCAGGCGCGGGTTCATTGCTTCGGGTATCCATCTTCCTATTCGGGACACCGGCGTTTTGATTTCGATTGCAGAAAGAATCTGCAATCAGCCGGACCAGGCCAGTGTCTGGCACAAACGGAGGCGTTCGAAAACCAGCGGTTCAATGAGGCGATTCTCGCTGGTTCACCGTCCTGGACGCCGTGTGTCCCCCCAACCTCGGCATACGGCGTCCAGGAACCGGTGTTTTGCGCAGCTGCTCGGTAGTCCGGTCGTAACCCTCGATAACCCGGAGACGACGCGATGGCGCCCTTCGGCGAAATGGCTGAGCGCCGCCGGAGCTTCAGCGGTCCGACAACCGGTACACGAAGCGCAGCCCGGACCAAGTGTCGTCGAGAGCGCACACCTTGTTGTCGACCAGTCCGGCCGCCAGCCCCGCCGTCCGTACGGTTGCCTCGCCGAGATCCGTCGCGATGGCGGCCGCCCCGCCCGTGGGTACCTTTTTCCGCCACCCAATCCACAAGCCGCCGTTCTTGTCGAGCTTGCCCTTCATGATCGGCAGGTCCCGGCCTAGCTCGCTCGCTGAACCAGCGAACAGCACCACAGCGTCAAACGGCCCTTTGGCGCGCATACCGTCCTTCAGGGAAACCCCATCGGGCAGCTTGCCCAGGCTGCGCGCGAAACTCGCCGGCGCTCGCACCAAACAGACGCGCGCCCGGGGCCCAAGCCCAAGCTTTTTCGAAAGCGGCGTGCCCGAGTATCCCGCCATGGCCCGGCAAGCTTTCCATGCTCGGTGCTGTAGCCGCAATACCGAAGTTACGCCGCCTTGTCCGGCGCTGCGGGAATGGTGAACCAGAAGGTCGAGCCCTGGCCGGGCTGGCTCTTCACACCAATGCTGCCGTCGTGTGCCTGCACGATCCCGCGCGCGATGAAGAGTCCCAACCCAGCGCCGCCGGTCGGGCTGCCGGGAACGCGGAAGAACTTTTCGAAGAGGGCGGCCTGGTGCTCGACGGGGATGCCGGGGCCATGGTCGACAACCTCGAAGCGAACAAGCTCGCGCACGTCCCGGGTGGTGCCGTCACCTTGGGCGGGTTCCGGCAGGGCGCGCACCACGAGGTCGTCGCCCTTGCGCGAATATCGGATGGCATTGGTAAGCAGATTGGTGAACACGAGCTGCAGCCGATCGGGATCCGCGAATGCCTCGGGTAGGCCGGGGTATACCTCGGCGCGAATGCCCAGGCCCTGCGACTCCGCCGCGGCCCGGTGCAGGTCGACGGCCAAGTCCACCAGCGATTGCGGCTCTACCCGGCGCTTCTGCAAATCGATGCGCCCTGATTCAAGGCGCGAAAGATTGAGCAGGTCGTCGACGATTGCCTGCAAGCGCTCGCAGTCTTCGCGGGCCGCAAAAAGCAGATCGGCTTGTTTGGACGAAAGCGGCCCCACCGCTTCCTCGGTGCACAAATGAATCGCCATGCGCAACGACGTGAGCGGTGTGCGGAACTCGTGCGCCACGGTCGCCACCAGGTTGCTCTTCAGCTCGTCAAAGCGGAAGATGCGGGTGACGTCCTGGAAGAGCAGCGCCGACCCGGTGACCGCGCCGGATTCGCCATAGATCGGCGTCGCTCGCGGCAAATAGATGCCTTCGCCGCGCGCGGAATTGATGCGAAGGGCGTCCTCGAATCCCTTGGGACTGTAGGCGCCGCGCCCTCCCACGACGTGGGCGCGCAATCGGTCGATGAGCGCACGCGCGGTGGGATCGACCCGATCGAGCGACGAATTGCCGCGTTCGTCGGGATCGATGCCGAGCACAGTGCGGGCGGCCTCGTTGGTGCCCTCCAGGTTTCCGGAAGCGTCTAGCATCAACACTGGATCGGGGAGACTGTCGATGGCAGCCTGGGTCGCCTGTTGTGCTTGCAGAAGCTCGCCGAGAGAGCTTCTGCGGTAGCGTTCCAAGTGATCGGCCATGGTGTTGAATTCTTGCGCGAGCTGGGCAATGTCGTCTTCGCCTTGCACGCGCGCGCGGGCTTGCACGTCGCCCTGGCCGAAGCGGCGCACCGCCGCCGAGACCACGCCCAGTGGACGAAGCAAGCGGGTGGTGAGGCTCACCGATGCCAGAAGACCGATCACAGACGCGAGCAATACTGCGATGGTCAGCAGCCGCTCGAAACGGGCGGCACGCTCTTCCGTGCGCCGCCCTTTCAGAACCATCGCGTCCTGATTGATGTTGAGAATGTCGTCGACGCCCGCCTTGATCTGGTCGAAGGTCTTGGTGACGGCGGGAAAGGCTACGTCGAGCTTCTGCCGGGGATCGGTCTCCGCATTGAATTGTGCGAGCGCAGCCTGATAGGCCTGCCACTGTCGGCGCAAGCTGTCGACCGCTTCGGACTCACCTCTCTCGGTGATGTTGTGGGCTTCGGCGTCGAATTCGCGTTCGAACTGAATGGTGTGTTCGCGCAGCACCCTCTCGTCGGTAGTCTGGTCAAGCAATCGAAAGAGCGCAGCGTCGTACAGACGCTCCACACTTTCCTTCATCCGCTGGGCCGCGATCATGCTGCGGTAGTTGTCCTTCCAAATCGTGCCCGGCTGGCGCGCGAGCACGCCGGCGACCACGCCGGACACAAGCCCGACCAGCGCGAGGGCGAGCACCAGCGGCGCCATGGTCAACATCAGCTTGCTTCTGAAGGTCACTCGCTGACCTCATCTTCCAGCGAGACAATGTGGAGATCGAACTGCGTCGCCTCTCGCACGAGACGAAGTGGAATGGAACGGCCGAACATCTGTTTCCACCACGGCTGTCCCGAGCGCCCGACCACGATGTGGCCGATGTTGTGCGAGCGCGCGAACTCTAGAATGGCTTCGACCGGATCACTGCTTTTGAGGCGAACCGTCTCGGCCCCCAGCTCTTTGGCCTTTTCGATGTTGGCGAGCAAATGGCGTTGCACCTCAGCGTCGATCGCATTGGGCGCCTCGCCGGGCGTTTCCACAAAGATCACGAACCAGTCGGTATTGAATCGTCCGGCCATGCGCGACCCGCGGCGGACCAACATCTGCGTGCGCGCCGAGCCGGACGACACGCACACCATGACCCGGCTGCGCATGGACGGGGAAGCCGCCCCGCCCTCGCTCGGGCCCGGACGCGCGCTGGAGGCCCGTTCGAGGCTTTCGGCCACCTCGCGCAGGGAAAGCTCGCGCAGGTGGGCGAGATTCTGCTCTTTGAAGAAGTGTTCGAGTGCCCATGGAATGCGGTCCTCGCGATAGATCTTTCCAGCCCGCAGCCGTTCCTGCAGATCCTCGACCGCTAAGTCCAGGTTGACCACTTGGTCGGATTGCTTGAGGAAGCTGTCGGGGATGGTTTCACGCACCACCACAGACGTCAGCCGTTCGACCAAGTCGTTGAGACTTTCCAGGTGCTGGATGTTGAAGGCGCCGATTACGTTGATTCCGGCGTCGAGCAATTCGAGCACGTCGAGGTAGCGCCGCTTGTTGCGACTGTCGGGCGGATTGGTGTGCGCCAGCTCATCGACCAAGGCCACCGCGGGATTGCGCTTGAGCACCTGGTTGAGGCTCATTTCCTCGATGGTGACACCGCGATATTCAACCTGGCGCAAAGGGACGGTTTCCAGCCCCTCGACCAGGGCGGCGGTCTCTGCCCGGCCGTGGGTTTCGATGAAGCCGATCACCACGTCCACCCCGCGCTTCTTTAGCGCGTGCGCTTCTTCGAGCATGCGATAGGTCTTGCCCACCCCGGCCGCAAAGCCGATGTAGAGCTTCAGTCGGCCGCGCTTGCTCTGCTGGACCAGCTCGAGGAAGTCCTCGGCCCGTGGCCGGGTGGGGGATCTAGTCATGGTCGGGTGCAAGGTCGATTGTAGCAAGGCGCGCGCCATTCGCCGAGTGGTCGACCGGTGGTATCTCGCGGTAAGTGCGACGAGGCTAGAGGTCCCAGCGTGCATTTTGCAACCCCGAAGGACTTCGTCATTTCGGATTGCATGGGGCGGGCGCGACCAGGGCAGCGAAAGCTGGCGAGACGCCTCGGATGGCGATGGCACGGGTGATGCTCGCTGGGATGGTATTGCCATGAAAGACATCCTCTTCATCCTCGTCACCGTGAGTTTCTTTGGCCTGGCGTGGCTTTATGCCAGGTCGTGCGAAAAGATCTGAACAGGAGCCCCGATGAATCTCGACTACGCCTTGGGAGGGCTGCTTTCGGTTGCCCTTGCCGTGTATCTGGTCTACGCGCTTCTCAAGCCTGAGCGCTTCTGAGGAAATCCAATGACTACCAACGGTTGGCTGCAAATCATCCTGTTCCTGGCGGTGATCGCCGCGCTCACCAAACCGCTCGGGACCTATCTTTACCGGGTGTTTGAAAGTGAAACACCGCCCTTCCGGCGCACGCTGGGTGCGGTCGAAAGGATCTTGCTGCGTCTGTGCGGCCTTAAGCGGGCAGAGGGGCAGAACTGGAAGCAATACACGACATCGCTCATCCTCTTTAGCGTGCTCGGCGTCCTGGTGACCTACGCGATCCAGCGCCTACAACACGTGTTGCCGCTCAATCCGGAAAAGTTGCCGCCGCCTTCGGAGCACCTGGCTTTCAATACCGCAGTCAGCTTCACCACCAACACCAACTGGCAGTCGTACTCGGGCGAAAGCACGATGAGCTATCTCACCCAGATGGCGGGCTTGGCCTGGCACAACTTCACCTCCGCTGCGGCCGGCATCGGCGTCGCGCTTGCCCTCGCACGAGGGATCGTGCGCAAGCCTGGCGACTCGGGAGACAACCAGGGACTCGGCAATTTCTGGGTCGACGTGATTCGTTCGATTGTCTACGTCCTATTGCCCATCAGCATCATCTTCACCTTGGTGCTGGTATCGCAAGGGGTGGTGCAGAACTTCTCGTCGTACCTGCATGTCACGACCGTGGAGGGCGCGTCGCAAGTCATCCCCATGGGCCCGGTCGCATCGCAGGAAGTGATCAAAGAGCTCGGCACCAATGGCGGCGGTTTCTTCAACGCCAACAGCGCGCATCCCTTCGAGAACCCAACCCCGTTCACGAATTTCATCGAGATGCTGCTTCTTCTCTGCATCCCGGCTGCGTTCACCTACACCTTCGGCCGCATGGCGGGGAATCAAAAGCAAGGCTGGGCGATCCTTGTTGCGATGGCGGTTCTACTGATAGCCGGAATCACCACGGCATACTTTTCGGAAGCGCACCCAAGCGCGGTCCTCGGCTCGCTACCGCTCGATCACGGGCTCGGAAACATGGAAGGCAAGGAGGCTCGCTTCGGCGTAGTCAATTCCGCCCTGTGGGCCACCGTCACCACCGGCACGTCCTGCGGCGCCGTCAATGCCATGCACGACAGCTTCAATCCCATCGGCGGCCTGGTTCCGCTGGTCAACATCGAGCTCGGCGAAGTCGTCTTCGGGGGCGTGGGCGCGGGGCTCTTCGGCGTCCTCATTTTCGTGCTGATGTCGGTCTTCATCGCCGGCCTGATGGTCGGGCGCACGCCGGAATACCTGGGCAAGAAGATCGAGGGCAGGGAGATGAAGCTGGCGATGCTCTACGTGCTTGTCTTTCCACTCGTCATTCTCGGCTTCTCCGCGTGGGCTTCGGTCGCCAATTGGGGAACCTCATCTCTCAACAATGCCGGGCCGCACGGCTTGTCCGAGATTCTCTACGCGTTCTCCAGCGCCGCCGGTAACAACGGTTCTGCTTTCGCGGGGCTCAATGCCAACACGCCCTGGTGGGACACGACCCTCGGCATCACCATGTTGTTCGGCCGCTTCTTCATGATGATTCCGGTGATGGCCATCGCGGGATCCATGCGCGACAAGCAGCCGGTGCCCGCGGGGCCGGGAACCTTCCCGACCCATGGTCTGCTGTTCTCCGGGCTTTTGGTTGCAGTGATTCTCATCGTCGGGGCGTTGACGTTTTTCCCGGCGCTCTCGCTCGGTCCGGTTGCCGAGCACTTCGTTGCCCAAGCAGGAAAGGTGTTCTGATGCGCCCGCAAGCTCAAGCTGTTGCACTGTTCGATCGCGCCATCCTCAAGGAGGCGGTCAAAGAAAGTCTGCGCAAGCTGTCACCCAGCAAGGTGATTCGCAACCCGGTCATGTTCGTGGTCGAGATCGGCAGCGTGCTTACCACGGTGGTGGCGATTCGCGACGCGATCGCACCTACCCCTCAATCGGCGCCTCTGTGGTTTACGATTCTGATTGCACTGTGGCTGTGGTTTACCGTCGTGTTCGCAAACTTGGCCGAGGCAGTGGCCGAGGGCCGCGGCAAGGCCCAGGCTGCGAGCCTGCGCAAGATGCGTACTCAGACCACCGCGCGCAAGCTCGACCAGACAACCCACAAGGAGGCGTCGGTATCGGCCGACGACCTGCGCACGGGCGACGTCGTCATCGTCGAAGCCGGCGAGCTGGTTCCCGGCGACGGCGAGGTCATTGAAGGTGTGGCGTCGGTGGACGAATCTGCCATCACCGGCGAATCGGCGCCCGTGATTCGCGAAAGTGGCGGCGATCGATCCGCGGTCACCGGCGGAACCCGGGTGCTTTCAGACCGCATCGCGGTGAAGATCACCTCGGATCCGGGGCATACTTTTCTCGACCGCATGATCGCGCTGGTGGAAGGCGCCAGTCGGCAGAAGACGCCCAACGAGATCGCGCTGCACATCCTGTTGGTGGGCATGACCATCGTGTTCTTGCTGGCATGCGTGACCCTGGTGCCGCTGGCCGCCTATGCGACGATCCGTCTATCCGCCACCGTGATCGTGGCGCTGCTGGTGTGTCTGATTCCGACCACCATCGGCGGTCTTCTGTCGGCCATCGGCATCGCCGGCATGGACCGGCTGATTCGCAAGAACGTCATCGCCATGAGCGGTCGGGCCATCGAGGCCGCGGGCGACGTGGATACGCTCCTGCTCGACAAGACTGGCACCATCACCCTAGGCAATCGTATGGCCACTGAATTTCTTCCGGTGGGCGGGCAAAGCGTGAATGCGTTGGCGGACGCCGCGCAACTGGCCAGCCTGGCCGACGAAACCCCGGAAGGCCG
>CAZBIU010000080.1:0-21403 GCA_964491625.1 uncultured Myxococcales bacterium | reverse complement strand
GGCCCGCGCAGCCTGTCTGACGCCGAGCTTCTTGCGATTCTCTTGGGCTCGGGGCGCCAAGGACAGAACGTGGTGGAAGTTGCGCACGATCTGCTGGCGCGGACGGGCGATCTGCGCGGCCTCGCCGAAAGCGCGGAGGCTGAATTGTGCGCCCTGCCCGGGGTCGGGCCGGCGCGCGCGGCCACCATCCAAGCCGCCTTGGAGCTGGGCCGCAGGGTGATCGGCGCCCGCCCCGAACGCGGCCGGTTTCTGGCCAACTCGGCCGATGTCTGGACACACTACCGGGCTCGACTTGGCGCATCGCCGGTGGAGGAGTTCTGGATGCTGGCCTTGGACGTTCGCCATCGGCTGCTTTTCGAGTCGTGCGTGGCCCGGGGCTCGCTGACCGGGGTCGAAGTACACCCGCGTGATGTCTTCCGCACCTTGATCCGAGGCGCCGCCGTGTCGGTGATTTTCTGCCACAACCACCCCTCGGGCGATCCCACGCCGTCTCGGCAGGATCTGGACTTGACCAGACGGTTGCGCGAGGTCGGCGAGCTGTGCGGAATTTCGGTCCTTGACCACGTGGTGGTGGCCAGCGATGGGTTCGTCAGCATCGCCAGTCGAGGCGGCCTATGAACGCACGGGTCCGCATGCCGGCGCAAAGATGGTTTTTGGTGCACAGGCGAGGTGGCCATAATATCCGGTCATGGCATCAAGACGGTTCACCTTGGCTCTCCTGAGCTTTGCCGGCGCGGCGAGCCTGTCCGCATCGACGCTGGCCGACGGCGTGCTCTTTCCGGGCACCCGCCCGCTCGGCACGGGCGGCGCCTTGCGTGCCCTGGCGACCGGCGACAGTGGACCGCAGCTCAATCCATCCGGGATCTCCTTGATCCGCACCTACCAGGTTGAAGGCGCGTACCAGTACGGAAAGACCGCAGCATCGCAAGATGCGCGGTTCTCCGCGATTGACTCCACGTCCGGCCTCAACCTCGGCGGCGCACTCAACTACACCTATCATCGCGCGTCGCTGAACGGCCAAAGCGAGACCGGCCACATCATCGGCGGGTCGCTGTCCTTTCCCTTCGCAGACAAGATCTTCGTCGGTGGCACCACGAAGTGGGTGCACGCCGACGACATCACCAACCATTCTGGCTTCACTTACGACGCCGGACTGACGGTGCGGCCCATGTCCCAGCTCTCGTTTGGCGTGGCCGGATACAACCTGAGAAAGTTCGATGTGGCCTGGCTGCCGAGGGGCGTCGGAGGCGGGGTTGCGGTGCTTGCCATGCCAACCCTTCTCCTGGTCTTCGACAGCGTCTACGAGAACGCCTCCACCAGCGCGTCCAGCGACGGGACGATCCCCGCGACGTCGAGCACCGCGGTCCATTACATGGGCGGCGCCGAGCTGTCGTTCTCCTCGGCGGGTGCCGTTCGCGTGGGCGGCGGGTGGAACGGCCTAACCAGGAACGGCTACCTGTCGGCGGGCCTATCTCTGCTTTCCGCCGATGTGGGCGCTTTGGACGCCGGGCTGCGACAAGACGTGTCCGGCGACAAGAAAACCACCATCCTCGGAATCAGCGCTCGCCTCTTCGTTCCCAGCATGTGATCCGGTTAAACTGCAAAGGCTTGTCACCACCAAGGAACTTCTTTCGCTGCGGGTTGTCTGTATCGGTGTGGAGGCCTTGTTGCCACGGACAGCCGGTGTGGGCGTCACCCTTGCCCCCGGCAAACCAACCAGCGCGGGTAGACCCGCCGAGCGGCCACGGTACCAGATGAGCCTCTCGGAGCGAATGCTGCTCGGTCGCCTGGTCAAACGCGACGAGGAGGCGTTTAACCAAATCGTGCGCGGCTATGGCGACCGTGTCTACAACCTCGTTCTGCGCCTGGTGGGCTCGCCCGCAGAAGCCGAGGACATCGCCCAGGAGGTCTTCGTCACCGTCTTCAAGAGCATCGAGACCTATCGCGGAGAGGCGAAGCTGTCGACCTGGATTCTGCGCATCGCCGCCAATCACTCGAAGAATCGCATCAAATACCTTTCCCGCCGCCGCACCACCCATCAGGAACCGCGCGACGGAATCGACGCGGCCGATCTGCCCGACGAGGGCAAGTCGCCTGCGCACGCCCACTTCGACGCGCCCGACGTCATGTTGGAAGCGGCGGAAACCGAAAAGCTGTTGCAGGACGCCATCGCGAAGCTCGATGAAGAGCAGCGCCTGTTGGTGGTGTTGCGCGACGTCGAGGAGCTGTCTTACGACGAAATCGTGGAGATCACCGGGTTGCCGGAAGGAACCGTGAAATCGCGATTGCACCGCGCCCGCATGGCGCTCAAGGATTTACTGGAAGGAAAGCTCAAGTGACCGCCGCCGATAGCCACAAACGAACCGTCGAGGCGTTTTCCGCCTACGTCGACGGCGAGCTCGCCCCTGACGAGCGTACTCGCGTGGACCAGCACCTAGCCACCTGCATCCAATGCCGAGTATCGCTGGAGCGATTTCGCAGCACCGTAGGCAGGCTGGGCTCGCTCAAACGCCCGGCGCCGGGGAATTTTCTGGAGAATGTTCAGGCCCAGATCAATCGACGCTCGCGCGGTCGCTTCTTCGGCAAACGCTTCATGCTGTTCGGTCGCATCCCATTCGAGTGGCTGTCGCTGGCCACCATCGTGGCCATGCTCGTGTACTACATCGTTTTCCTGCAGAGCTCTCCCGTGGGTGTCGTCCCGGGTAAGTAGCGCGGAGGGGCTGGCACCGGCGTGTCCGGCGCGCACGAGTATCGTCAAGGCTTTTCGGCACGCCGGTTCCTTTTCGCAATACGCCTTGTGAGCCTGATTGCGCTATCGTCTAAGAGCACAGGTTCCTTGTGACGGCAAGCGCCCGGCATCACCATTTCGTGCATGGTTCGGCCGGTCGTGACTACAGCTACGACGGAGGGCCAATGACCGCAAAGTCGATCGTGCTCCGGGTTTTGTGGGCGCCCAGATCGCTGACGCCGGCGCTGTCGCTGCTCGTCGCCATCGGATGCGGCCAGAGCGGCGGCACCGACAGCGGCGCGGGTGGCCTGCAAAATGGAGCAGGTGGCGCAGCCAGCTTCGCCGGCACGCAGGGCTCCAGCGGCACGCAGGGCTCCGGCGGCGCAACCGCCATGGGAGGCGCAAACGGATCGGGCGGCGTCCAAGTGTCGGGCGGCGCCTCCGGCCGCACGAGCACGATGGCGGGAGCCTCTGGTGCCAGCTTTGGGGGCACCTCCGGTGCGGGTGGTACGACCGGCAGAGGTGGTGCGGGCGGAGCCAACTTCGGTGGCTCACAAGCCTCGGGTGGCGGACAGCCCTCGGGGGTAACCGGAGCGGGCGGAACGGTCGCTCCCGGTTCCGGGGGCGCGCCGGTCAGCGGTGGCGCCACAGCGGGCAACTCGGGCGGGACGGGCTCCGGCGGGGCATCTGGCACCGGCGGCACGACCACCCCCGGCACTGGCGGCACGACCGCGCCCGGCACTGGCGGCACGACCGCGCCCGGCACTGGCGGCACGACCACGCCCGGCACTGGCGGCACGACCACGCCCGGCAGCGGCGGCACGACCGCGACCGGCACTGGTGGCACGACCGCGCCGGGCACTTGTGATCCCGCGCTTCCTTCTAGCGGCACCTACTACGTGGCGTCGGCAAACGGGACCGGCAGCACATGTTCAGCCTCTTCACCCTGCTCGGCCAGCACTGCCATCGGCAAACTTGCGCCAGGTCAGACTGCCTATCTAAGAGGCGGCACTTACGCCAGCATCAACGTCTCGAAGTCGGGTAGCGCGACCGACGGCAACATCACCGTAGCCGCCTACCCTTGTGAGCTGCCCATCATCGACCCTGGCAGCGTCGGCATCTCAGGGACGTATGTCAGCATCCAGGGCATCGTGGCCCGAAACTCGGCGGGAGGATTCGGCAATGGATGGACGGGTTCCGGGACCACAAACTCGAATGGCCATATCGAGTTCATCAACTGCATCGCCGACATGCACTCCAGGAACGGCATCGCCTTCTACAGCGCCACCGGCATCCATATTAGGCAATGCATCGTAGCCCACACCGGCTTCAGCACGACCAGCTCATGGTCGAGCGCGGTCAACATGTACGGCGTGCAAGGGACCTACAAGGACAACATCATCGAAGAGACGGTGGCGTTCGAGAACGCGGACATGCAAAATCACACCGATGGCAGTGGATTCATCGTCGACGACATCGGCACCGGCGTGACCTTCGTGAACAACGTCGGCTTCCGCAACGGCGGCTCGTGCATCCGCCTGACCACCACCACCGGGACGCACATCATCAACAACAGCTGCTACAACAACGGCCTCGATCCGGCGGCCACCGGGCCGTCGACACCCGACGAGATCTTCTTCTCCAGCTCGGCCACCACCAGCGGAGCCGTGCTCTACAACAACCTCGCAGTCGCGACCGGCAAAGGCGGTGACACGTCGGCTATCTTCGGCTCGAACGGAGCCACCCTCGGCAACAACGTCACCAACAACACCGGGGCCATCGACTTCTGGGTCGACGCCGCCGGCACCAATCCGGACTTTCACCTGACCTCGACGGCGACCAGCGTGATCGGCAAAGGCACTAGCACCGAAGCACCCAGCGAAGACATCGGTTTCGACCCGAAGTGTATTACCAAGACCGCCCCGACGGGCACGGGCGTGCAGCCGTGGTGGCTCTATTCCATCGACTACGACTACATCAAGGGTATTGGCGGTGTCGCCCAATGCTTCCATCCCAAGGCGCGCTCGGGCGCCATCGACATCGGTGCCTACGCCAATTAGAGCGCTCGAAGCGACTAACCTTCGATGCAGAAGTAAAAGGCAGCCACGTCGAGAAGTGGGGAAGCATCTAGGCCCGAGGCGTAAACCGAAACCTGGATGCGCCAAACGCCTGGCATGAAGAGGTTGAGCTGGCTGACGGCGAACGTGCCCAACGAGGCGCCCGCGCTGATCACCGGTGTGGTCGGACTTGCGTGCCCGTGATCGGGCATGTCCAGCGTCACTGCGATCGGACCCGCGAGCGGCACGCCGGCCGAATCCTGAACCTGAACCGTCCAGGTGTTCATTCCCTTGGCGGGTGGCGCCGGATCCGCAGTGAGGATGCGCACCTCGACCGCGCCAGCCTGACTCACGCCGGCCATGCCGTTCTGGTAGGTGGCCGTTCGCGGATCGTCCTTGCACGATACCATCCCCGCCATGTCCATCTCCGACATGGTCATGCCGTCCATTTCCATACCCGAAGCCGCCCCATCGGTCGGCTGGCCTGCGTCGACGTCAGGGGCCGAAGACGAAGAGCTGCCACATCCCGAGCCGGCAATGCATAGTGCCGCGAGAGCTCCCATCCAGCTTCTGCGCGTGGAGGTCCTTTCCGTCATCGCTGGTCCTTTCGTTAGAGCTGAGGCTTGCAGTGTGAGATCTCCGAGGCGCGAACCCTGCCCGCCTGCGCTTTCAGATTGGTCTTGCTGATACACGACACGGGTGCGCCGGACTGGTCAAGGAAGAGCTCGTTCGCACTGGTCGGCGTCCATTCGAGGGGAGCATCGCCGCCCAGATTGAAGACCGGGATTTGGTTCCGGAAAGATGGATCGAGGTCGCCGCTGGCAATCAGGTTTTCGATGAAGTCGGCTCCGACGCTTTCGAGGCGCACGCGCATCTGCACGCGATCCGGAACCGCCGAGAGGGACGGACCGCCCGAGCTCTCCGGCACGCCCCCGTCGGAAGCGACACCGCCGTCCACGACCTGGGCCGCACGGACGCGCGGGAACACCTCATACACGTGGCTCCGGTAGAAGTTTGGATCATTGCGGTCGAAGGTCAGCTGTGCTGGCAGCGCGCTACTTTCGAAATGCGTGGCCGCCCACGGCATGGCCTCTCGGTTGTTGTCATCGAGCAGGCAATCGCGCATGAGCCATAAGTCGGGATCGCCCAAGGCCACCACGCTTCCGCCGTCGGGGACAACGCCGCTTTGGTAAATGATCTGGTCGCCCACGAAGGCCTTGAGCTCGACCCAAGCGCGCCGAATCATGGCAGCGCCGCTCGGAAAGCCGTGGCCGGAGGCGACGTTGTCGAGGACCACCTGAATCGTGGCGTTGCCGCCCTCGGAACGAACGCAAAGCGCGCTTTGCAGCGCGCCGTCGAGGAACGCCTGAACCTGCGCCCGTTGCGTGTGGGTCTCGGGAAACGCTATGAGCGCGAGGTCGATCGCCGGGTAGCCGTGGTCGTGTAAGCGGCGCAGAGGCAGGCCCAAACCAGCCGCGCCTGGTTCCAGATCGGTGCTTTGATCCATATGGCATTGGCTGCAGGTGGCGCCTCCGGGCTTCTGGGCAAACACCGACTCGGCCCATTCTTGATATGTGCGCTCGATGGTGCCTGCCCCGGTCTTGATGTCGTGACAACTTCCGCACATCGTCGACGAATCCCATTCGTCCCGGTCAAGCCACGACGCGTAGGCCGAGGCGTGTGCAGAGGTCGGCGCCGGATCCGAGAGCTGGCCGATCATCACGCCGTCGCTGCGCAGGACGATGGGATTGTCGTGGATCCCCTGCACGTCCGCGACCGAGTGGCAGAAGTAGCAGGTCACGCCTTTGTACTTCGCGGGAACCTCGGCAAGGTTCGAGCCATCGGTGCTAAGCCCCATCTGCTGCGCCATCGGGGCGTGACAGCGCAGGCAAAAGTCCCCTAGGTGTGCCTCGCGCTGGCCGCGCTTGTTGAGTGCGACGAACACGGGGCTCTCCCCGGCGTAGGCGTGCATGCTGCCCGACCACGTCTGGTACTGTTGGGGATGGCAGCCCTTGCACGCGACAGGATCCATCAGATCGTCCAACGAGAGGATACCGCCCGCCTCCGGGACGCTCGACAAGCCATCGCTGACTGCGGTTCCGGCGTCGCCGCCCACGCTTCCACTTCCCGAGCCGCATCCGGCGGCGACCGAGAAGGTCGCCATCAAGGTAACCAGCGGTTGCCGACCCATCACCCGAGGCCCATGTCCCGGCCCGCGATGTCTTTCCGTCGACGACGCCGCAACAGCGCTGCGCCTGCAAGGGCCGCCGTGGCAAGCAGTGCAGCTTTGCGACGGTCGCCGCCGCTCACGCCAACGCGACAGCTACAGCCACTCTTTCCCGGCGCAGCGGTCGTTGTCGCACTCGATCCGCCCGAGCCCGAGCTTCCACCCGACGGGCCGCCTGCCGATCCACCCGAGCTGGCCGGTCCGCCGCCGCTGCTGTCGATGCGGGCCCCGCCGGCGCCGCCCGGGCTCGCGGCAGCCCCGCCGGACGTGGTCACGGCACCGCCTGCGGGGCTTCCCCCTCCGCCGGCAGTTCCACCGCCACCCGTGGCGGCGCCTGCGGCTCCCACTGTCCCTGCTCGGCCACCCCCTGCCCCACCGTTTCCGGCTCCACTGCTGCCCGCCGCTCCGCCGGCGCCACCAGCCCCCGATGAACCGCCCGCACCCGGAACAACGCCCACGGCATCGGACGCGTCGGAGATGCGGGGAATGGTTGCGTCTCGTGCCCGACCCGCGTCGGTTCCACCGGCTGCGCCGCCGCTGCCGGAAGTGCTGGCGTCTGCACCTGGGCTTCCGCCTGCGCCGGGCGGCCCGCCGTCGGGGATCGGACCGCAGGCGGTCGCCCCGGGCGCGGTCAACACCGTGCCGTCGATACAAGTCGGGTCGCCCGAGCCGCTTGGATTCGAGATCTCAACCGTGGCGCCACTGGCGCTGATCGCGGTCAGGGTGATGGTCGGGCCTCCCGCCGGATCTACAAAGCTCTGCCCCGCGGCGGTAAAGCCGGTGATGGTCGTTCCGCTCGGGGTCGTATTGATGAGCTCGGTCCAGACACTGTTGCCGCCGTTGCGCGCGCTCGACGACGGAATCTTCACGTCGTCGCTGGTGTAGAGAAACACCGTCGGGCCGCTGAACGCCACGGAACCTCCGCGCGTGGAGGTCGAATAGGCGTCGAACGTGCCACCTGCCGTGCGCAGCTCCAGGTAGTAATTTTTCAGGTTTACGTTGGTGGTGGTGGCCTGAGGGTCATTGACGACCAGCGTGGCCGGGAAGGGAACCTGCAGCACCTGGGTTCCTCCCGGACATATGGTCTCAAGCGGAAGAAGGTTGAAAGTTCCGCTGCCCGGGACCTTGACCCCGTTGCACCCGGAAAGCCATTGCATGTACCAGCGTTCGTACGCGTTGAATTGCTTGCACCCGCTTCCCATGGTCGACATGGTGCTGCCGTACTCGGTGATGGTGCACGAGCTGGCCGGCGTGGTCGAAAACGAGCTGGTTCCGCACTTGATCGAATTGGCGTGCATGAGGCCGAGGTTGTGCCCAGGCTCCTGCATCAGAACCACGCAGCTCAGCGAGCCGTTCAGCCAAGTTCGCTTTGCGGGCCTCAGCACCGAGCCCTCCTCGCCAAGCCCGCCCCAGTCGCACAGGGTAGAACGGTTGAAGTAGTACACCAGATGGTTGTAGCTGCCCGTGATTTGCTTCTCGATGGCCTGGTACATCCCGGTGGTGTCACAAGTCGTCATGGTGTACGAGAAGGGACCAATCACGTCGCCAGTGACCGTGTACTGTCCGTAAGACACCTCGGCGTAGTACGACGCGAACGACTTGTCGCTGGGGGTGCTGCTGAACATCGTCTTGGTCGCCGAATCGGCCGTCACATTGACACCGCTTCCCAGGTCGACCAGGACCAACGCATAGGTGTCCGTGGCAGGTGCCGGATAGGTCGGCGGGTTGCTGGATTCTTCGAGCAACGCAGGTTTCGGCTGCGGAATGACCTCAAACCTCCCCACCCGCATTGCAGCGCCGAAGCTTTCACCCCATACGCGAATCTTGGTCCCCGGCTGGACGGCTGGCTCGTCGGCAAAGGAAAGCCGAATGCTTTGTCCGTCGGGCGTGCGCAGACTATGCCAACGTTCCGAGTGTCCATCCTCGAAATCCGCAACGTAGGTTACGAGCTCGCCGGAAATTGCATCGGAAGGTTCTGGGTTGGCCATCGCGTGCTCCGACGTACAATGGGCCAATCCAAGCGGTACCAGCAGGCACAAGCCAGCAAATGGTCCCAGCCCAGATCTCGGCCGCTGGCGCCCCGTCGCCGATATACCCATTGTGCTTGCCTCCGATTCGTGTTGGAGATTGGGTGTCCGATAAGATTGGTGAGTTGTTAATGTCCAGACAGCTCACTTTTTGTTGAGACAACAGATGTTTTCGTCGCACAGGCGGGCTCATCGCCGCGTCAATTGGTTCCTTGCAGGCTGCCTGCTGGCTATAACCACGGGCGATGCCGCACAGGCCAACGGTCGCTTTCCGCGTGCCGAACGGCTTATTGAACGCGCTGACGATCCCAGCCAGCTCGTGCTCTCCGCGACCTATGGCCTACTCCTGACCAAGGACCGGGGACAAAACTGGTACTATCTCTGCGAGAAGGGGTTCTCGCTTCAGGACAACTACCTCGGCGACCCGCTGGTTTCGTGGACCGGCTCTGGCGACATGCTGGTCGGCGTGCAGGCCAGCCTCAACCGCTCGCACAGCGAGGCGTGTGGCTTCGACATGACCCTCGGCGGACAGCCCGGGCAACTTGTGGTCGACTATGCGCTCGATGCGGCCCAGGTGATCGCCTTGGTTACGACCTTTGCGAACGGCACCACGACCCATAGCCTCTATCGATCCACCGACGAGGGAGTCAGGTTCGCTGCCATCGGCATGCCCTTGCCCCTCGACATAGCCATGACTGTCGACCTCGATCCCAGCGATCCGAACCGCATCTACGCCTCGGGGGTCGCCGCTGGCGCTGGCGTGTTCCTGGTGTCCACTGATCTCGGCGCCAACTGGGTCAGCCATCCCATACCAGGAACCTCCGCCGACGAGCCGCCCTACATCGCGCTCGTCGATCAGCACGATGCAAGCCGCATCTTCGTCCGCAGCGATGCCTGGCCGCTGGTCGAGGATAACCAAATGGGCAACGACGCTCTCTTCCTGTCTCGAGACGGCGGCGAAACGTGGTCCGAGGCATTTCGGGCCAGCGCCAAATTGCTCGGGGTCGCCCTCTCGCCCGGCTCTGACACCCTTCTTCTGGGCTACGGAGATCCCAGGACCGACCCATTCGTGGTCGACGAAAATGCGATGGGGATCTACGTCGGCTCAACCGGAACCGGAATGACGGACTTTACAAAGCAGTACGACGGTTCGATTACGTGCCTGTCATGGACACCGAGCGGGATCTACGCCTGCACCGCACAGGCCCAGCGCGGCTTCGCGTTGGGATTTCTTTCGAACCTCGACGACCTGGCTGGCGGCGCTGGGTTCAAGCCGCTCTTGCGCTTGCCCGAGGTCAGGGGGCCGCTGCCTTGTTGTGGGCTTCCGGCATCACTGCTTTGCGGGCCGGTTTGGCCCAATGCCTGCACGATCTTCGCGGCTTGTGGCGACGGTGGGGCTTCCGGAGCGTCAGGCTGCACCGTCGACGCGGCTGCGGCACCCGACGGCTCGATAGGCTACGACGCTGCCGCAGACGCGCCCGCCCCCGTCGCAGACGCCGTGGCCGAAAAGCCCCGCAGTGAAAGCTCTTCGGGCTGCGCCTGCGACCTGGGACGAGCAACCCGCCAGGGCAACTGCGCGCCGTTGTGCCTTCTTCTCACCGCGCTCGGTATCGCGGGCTCTAGGCGACGTAAGCGAAGACCACCTTCAGGTACTGCCCCTCTGTGAACCCCGGCGGCAGCGGATGATCGGCGCCGGGCCCCAGGCGATCGATGATGCGTACCTCCCGTGCGGCGTGGCGAGCGGCGGCGGCAACCACGCGCTCGAAGGCAGGCAGATCGACGTTCTGTGAACAGGAGCACGACACCAGAATCGCGCCCGGCGCGCACGCGGTGAGGGCCAGCGAGTTGAGCCTTTCGTAGCCCTTGCTCGCGGCCTCCAGATCTTTGCGAGCGCGCGCGAACTTGGGCGGGTCGATGATCACGAGATCATACGACCGTGGCGTTGCGGTCTCCAGGAATCGGAATGCATCGGACTCGACGGCCCTGATCTTTGCTCCGTTGGCGGCAGCGTGGGCCTCGATGCGCCCGATGGCGCGTGACGAGCTGTCCACGGCGGTGACCTCGGCCGCACCTGCCCGAGCTGCCTGCAGGGAAAAGCCGCCGGCATAGGAATAGCAGTCGAGAATGCGCGCGTACTTGCGCGGGAACGCTGCCACCAACTCTCCCACCCGAATACGGCTCGGGCGCTGGTCCAGAAACAACCCGGTCTTCTGTCCTGCGAGGGGCTCGGCCTCCAAGCTGATACCGTCCTCTTGACACGGCACCTGGGCGAGAGGGTCGCCGCGCACCACGCGCGTCTGGGCCTCAAAGCCTTCCACCTCCGCATAGGTGGCGGCCGCGACCTCGTAGATCGCCTTCGGGCCAAGCATGTCGTCAAGCGCCTGCCCGATTTCGTTTCGCCAAAGCGCCATGCCTAGGGTACTGACCTGGTAGGCGATCGCATCCCCGAACACGTCCACCACCAGGCCCGGCAGCCCGTCGCCCTCGCTGTTGACCAGTCGATACGCCGTCGTCCTGGTGCTGGGCAGATTCAAGGCCACGCGGAGCGCCTGGGCCGAGCTAAGCCTGCGCGAGAAGAAGTCGGCATCAATGGCCTCTTCCACGCGGGTGAGAAGCCGCACCGGAATCTGCGAACGCGCGTTGTAGATGCCTCGTCCGATGAAGCGCCCATCCTGATCCAGCAGCGAAACCACCGAACCGAGTGGAGCCTTGCCTTCCACCCGATCGACGGCGTTGGCGTAGACCCAGGGATGGCCGAACCAGAGCGGGCGCGCCTTGCCTTGCTTGAGGAAGACCTTGGCGGCCGAGTCGCGCACGCCGGCATTCGCCTTCATGAAATCGACCTTTTCGCGCTTCCGGAGGTTGCTCGTTTGAGGGACATCGACGCATTATAAAACTCACCGTCGAGGGTGCCCGCAAGCCCATTTCCAAATCTGCCCAATATCTTCTCGCCAGCCCAACATGAAGCAGCTCTTCGACCATCGCTTTCTGGTCATCGCCGGCAAAGGCGGAGTGGGCCGAACCACCGTGGCCGCAGCCCTCGCCCGCGCGGCCACGCGCAACGGCAAGCGGGTCCTGCTCGCTCAGACCAACGCGCCAGAGCGGCTTGGCCGCCTGCTCGGCCTGACCCGGCCGATCGGACCCGAGGTCAGCTCCGCCGGGGATGGGCTCGACGTCGTCAACATGAGGCCCAAGGAGGCGCTGCACGAGTACGGCGTGATGCTCTTGCGTTACGAGCCCATCTACCGCGCGGTATTCGAGAACAAGCCCATGCGCAGCTTCTTGGGGGCTTTTCCCGGCCTCGACTACTGGAGCATGCTGGGAAAGGCATGGTGGCACACCACCGAACAGCAGGACGGCCGAGCGAAATATGACCTCGTCATCCTCGACGGCCCTGCGTCGGGCCACGCGGTGGCCATGCTGCGAATTCCCGATGCGGTCAAAAGCGCGATGCCGAAGGGCCCCTTGGCCAGGGACGCCGGCCTGGCCCGTGCCTTGCTCTCCGATGCAAACTTGACGACCGTGGTTCTGGTCACCCTACCCGAGGACCTACCCGCGCGCGAGACGCGGTCGCTCGCACGAGACTTGCGGGACCTAGGCATTCCAATGGGGCCACTGGTGGTCAATGCAATGCCGCCCGCCGACGCGGCGGATCCCTTGATCGAACGCATCGTGGCCGCCGCCACAGACCCTACCAAGACACCAGGTCTCGCCAGCCTTACGGCCGGGCTTTCGGTGCTGGGTGCCCGGCGGCGTGACGCCGAACGCATGGTCGCAGGCCTCGAAAGCGATCCGGGCCTGCCGATGCTTCAGCTTCCTCGCCTGCCCAGCAACGACCTCGGCCCCGAGGAGATCAGCCAGTTGGCCGACCTCTTCGGGCCGGCGGGCTAGCTTTCCATAAAGCTCTTCAGGCGCTTGCTGCGCGATGGATGGCGCAGCTTGCGCAGAGCCTTGGCCTCGATCTGGCGGATACGCTCGCGCGTGACCTCGAAGTCCTGGCCGACCTCTTCCAAGGTGTGGTCGGACTTCTCGCCGATGCCGAAGCGCATGCGCAGCACCTTTTCCTCGCGTGGCGTGAGCGTGGCAAGAACCTTCCGGGTTTGCTCGGCGAGGTTCATCGAGATCACGGCGTCCGCGGGCGAGACGATGCTCTTGTCCTCGATGAAGTCGCCAAGATGCGAGTCTTCCTCTTCGCCGATAGGGGTTTCGAGCGAGATGGGCTCCTTGGCAATCTTCAGGACCTTGCGGACCTTGTCGAGCGGCAGCTCCATCTTCTCGGCGATTTCTTCCGGGGTCGCCTCGCGTCCCAGCTCCTGCACCAGGTAGCGGCTGGTGCGGATGAGCTTGTTGATGGTTTCAATCATGTGCACCGGGATGCGGATGGTGCGTGCCTGGTCGGCGATCGCGCGCGTAATGGCCTGGCGAATCCACCAGGTCGCATAGGTCGAGAACTTGTAGCCCCGGCGGTACTCGAACTTGTCGACCGCCTTCATGAGACCGATGTTGCCCTCCTGGATCAAGTCCAGGAACTGCAGACCGCGGTTGGTGTACTTCTTGGCGATCGACACCACGAGGCGCAGGTTGGCTTCGACCAGTTCGGCCTTGGCCTGCTCGGCCTGCCGCTCCCCGTCCTCGATCTCGCGGACCGTGTCGCGCAATTCCGGCTCGGTCAGCCCGGCCTCATCCTCGATCCGCTTGATCTTCTTGCGCTCTTCCGAGATAGCCTCCGCCGCGGATTCCAGCTCTTCCGCGCGGATACCGAGGCGCTTGGTAAGATTGCGCTGTCGCAGCGTCGACGATCGCATCTCACGCAGGGTCTTCTTCAGATCGCGTTCGCTCATGCCGAGTCGCTGCTCGTGGTTACAAATCTCGCGGCGAGCGGCCTCGATGCGGGAAACCAGGGCCTTGAGCTGAGCCACGATACGGTCGATCTGCTTCTTGTTCAGTCGCAGCTCTTGCAGAGCATCCAGCAACTCATTTTCCAGTGACGTGAGCTGTGCTTTAGCCTTGCGCTTGGTGCTTTCGGCCTGACCACGCTTCGAGGTCTTCTCGTCGAACTTTTCCTTTTCCTTGTAGCAGCGTCGGACCTTGTCGATGATCTTGCACACCCGCTCGACGTGGAATGCCTCATCAAACTCCTCGTCGTCCTCGTCGGCGTCCTTGACGACCTCTTTGACCCGGATCTTTTGTTTGCGCAGCTTTTCGCCCAGCTCGAGGATCTCCTCGATGGCCACCGGCGACTTGAGCACGACCTGCAGCACCCGGCGCTCGCCGTCCTCGATACGCTTGGCGATCTCGACCTCACCCTCGCGGGTGAGCAGCGACACCGATCCCATCTTGCGCAGGTACATGCGCACCGGGTCGTTGGTCTTGGAATAGCCGTCGTCGTCCTCTTCTTCTTCGACCTCTGCCGGACGCGGCGATGCCTCCGGTTCGGCTTCTTCCTCCGGCTCGGCGGCCTGGGTCTTGTCCTCGACCTTCACCTGGGTCGAGGCATCGACAATTTCGATACCCTCGCCTCCCAGAGTTGATAGCCAGTCGTCGATCTGATCTGACGAAACGATGCTCTCGGGCATGTGGTCGTTGACCTCGTCGTAGGTCAAGAAGCCCTTGGCCTTGCCCATCGTGATGAGCTCGCGCTTCTTGCGCTCGCTTTCCTTGTTGGCCGGGCCCTTCTTCGCCAGCTGCTTGCTGACCTCTTCCAGCTCGTCGTCGTCCTGGTTGTCTTCACTCAAACGGTCGTCGGCATCTTCGATCATGTCGCCATGCCTTTGCTCTGGTTGGCTAAGCCCAATTTGGTCCTTATTAGTTCCATTTCCCTCATCGAAATGGCTCGTGCTTCTTCTTCGTCGCCGCGCGCAAGAGCCTCGCGGTGCTGGCGTTGTGCTAAAGCCAGCTCTGCATCAACACGCGACCTCGACAGCTTGAGTATCACGGCACGCATCGCATCTTCCACAGCTTCGATCCTCTCCCAGCGTCCGTCCATGAGAGCGCTAGAAACCTGATCGCGGATGTCCTCCGGACCGCTGTCGAGCCAGGCCGGCACATCCGGGCGCCCGCCCGCCCGAAGCGCGTCGAGCGCGGCCGCAAAAATCTGCTGAATTCCAGGATCTCGCAGCATCTCGAACGCCTGCTGTGCGCTCTCGGACGAGGCAATCTCGGGATGCGCGACGAGGAGCGCCAGCGCGTCGACCTCGTCGGCGGGAACCGTCCTTCGTGCCGGCGATTCGGCGACCGCCTGGGCGCCCTCGGCAGGACGCTCGTTTCGCTGGGCATAGTTCTGGGCCTCGCGCACCATGCGCGACACCTGTGAAACCGGCACGCCGAGCTTGGCTGCCAAATCACGAACGTAAAGGTCGCGCACCAGCGGGTTTCGCACCTTGGCCAGCACGTCTACAACGCGCTTGGCGGTGTTGGCTTTGCCCGGCACGGTGGCATCGTCGGCCGCGCGCTGGATCAGGTGATCCAACATCGGGCGCGCCTGGGCCACCAGGCCACGGAATGCCTCTGCGCCGTGGGCCCGCACGAATTCGTCCGGATCCATTCCGCTCGGCAGCTCTGCCACACGCCCGTCAGCATCGGCCTCGGCGAAGAATAAACCGGCTTCGACCGCCAGCGGGACCGTCTTCTCGGCGGCGCGAACGCCGGCGCTGTCGCCGTCAAACACCACCACGATACGCTTGGCGCATCTGGCGAGAAGCTGGATCTGATCGACCGTGAGGGCCGTACCCATGGGCGCCACCGTCTCTTCGATGCCTGCCTCATGCAGGGTCAAGACGTCGAAGTTCCCTTCCACGAGAATCGCAGTGCCCCCCCGCCGGATGGCGTCAAGGGCCACGTGCAGGCCGTAGAGATTCTCTTTCTTGTGAAAAAGCGGCGAATCGGGCGAGTTGACGTACTTGCGTTCCTTGGCATTCGGGTCGAGGAGCCGGGACGAGAAGCCGATCGGGCGCTTCTGCTTGTCTAGTACCGGGAGCATGACCCGGTCACGGAAGAAGTCGTAGGCGCCGCGTTCGTTCATGCCAATCAACCCCAGCCGCTCCGCCACATGGTCCGAAACTTGTCGCGACAGGAGATGCTTGTGCAGGCTGTCCCATCCGGCCGGGGCATAGCCAAGCCTGAACCTTTCGCAGACGGCCTTCGAAATGCCGCGACCGTCGACATAGGTCCGAGCTGCCCCGCCGGCTGGGCCGGCGAGCTGCGCCTCGAAGAATCGTGTCGCTTCCTCCATGGCCCGAAGCAGACGCTCGCGCTCCGACACCGCTTCCTCGGCCGCCTTGCGCTCCGCGGGGGTGAGCGCCTTCTCAGGCAGATCGACGCCAGCTTGACTGGCAAGGTCGCGCATGACCTCCATGAACGAGCGCTGCTCGATCTTGACCAGGAACGAGAAGACGTCACCCTTCTCGCCGCAGCCGAAACAGTGGAAAAATTGGCGCTGCTCATGCACGTGAAACGATGGCGTCTTTTCTGCGTGAAATGGGCAAAGTCCTTTCCAACTACCGGTGCCGGCTCGTTTCAGCTCCACATACCGCCTTACGACATCAACGATATTCGTACGTTCTCTGACGTCGTCAATTTTCTCGCGTGGCAGCAAAGGCAAATCAAACCCGCGCCCAACAACAAGGGGTGGTTGTTAATAACCCACACACCCGATCTGTCAAGAAGAACCTGGCGGCTCGGTTGCGCTTTCCGGACCAGCACAGATTCCCCCTATGGGGCCGACGGATCAGGCGACCGGAGGCCCCGGCCGCCGCCCTCGTGCCACCCGTCACTGGCCTGCGTCGTTTTGCAGGATGGCCTCGTCGACCCGTTTGATGATGATGAATTCAACCCGGCGATTCTTGCTCCAACACTCCTCGTTGTGCTGCGTGCAGACAGGTTTGGTTTCGCCGTAGCCACGTGCCCTCAGGCGGCCCAGCTCGACGCCGCGATCTTCAAGCGCTCGCATGACCGAGTGGGCGCGGCGATCGGTGAGGTCGAGGTTGTGCTCGTCGTCGCCGCGCTCATCGGCGTGGCCTTGGACTTCAATCAGCGCGATCTCCGGATGGCCCTTGATGGTCGCCGCTATCGCGTCGATCAGCGGGAAGGACACCTCCTTGATGATGTCCTTGTCGGTTTCGAAGTAGATCTTGTCGAGGATCTCCAACTTGCCGCGCTGCACGATTACCAAGCCCTTGTCCGGGCAGCCGTCTTCGTCTTCGAAACCGTTGTAGGTTTCCGGCTCGTTCGGGCACTTGTCGTTCACGTCGAGGATGCGATCGTGGTCGTTGTCGGGATCCGGGCAACCGTCCTCGTCCTCGAAGCCGTCCTTGTCCTCGGGATCGTTCGGACACAGGTCGCTCTTGTCCGGAATGCCGTCCTGATCATTGTCGGGATCCGGGCAACCGTCCTCGTCCTGGAACCCGTCGAAGTCCTCGGGCTGGTCCGGACACTTATCGAGCTCGTCCGGGATGCCGTCGCCATCGCGGTCATGAACCTTGTTCATCGGACAGCCGTCGTTCTCACGCGGTCCGGGATCGTTGGGGCACTTGTCCTGCACGTCCGGGATGCCGTCCTGATCGTTGTCGAGATCCGGACAACCGTCCTCGTCCTCGAAATTGTCGAAGTCTTCGGGATCGTCCGGGCACTTGTCCACGTCGTCCGTGTAGCCGTCGCCATCGCGGTCGCCCGCGCCGGGCTCGAACACGATGCCGGCAAAGAAGCGACCGTGACTGGTGCCGTAGGCCGTGGGAATCACCCCGTAGCCACCGCCCGCCATGAAGAACGAGTTGGGCGCCAGGTAGGCCTTGAACCCGACCACCGCTTCGCCGCCGGTCCAGAACTTGGACGAGCTCTGCAGGCTGCCGTCGGGGTTGAAGCTCAGCTTCTGCGAATCGAGCCCGGTGAACGTGTACAGCTCGGCGACCACGTCGAAGATGAAGGGCACGATGCCCCACGAGACCGCTGCGCCAGCCAGGATCTCGTTGCCAACCTTCAGTCCCATGTTGGTGTTGGTGTTTGGGACGTTCGCGGCCGGATCGAGCGGGGCGCCATTGGTATCATTGCGCTGAACTACCGGACGTGGAAAGTTGCTGTTGGTGTCGTCGAACTCAGAGGCACTCTTGGTACGGATCCGCGCACCGAGGTTGATGGCAGTGCGGAGCACGCCGTGCCCGCCCCACTCGGACTCGATGATCGCCTGGGGCTGGAAAATCCACTGGCCCTCGCCGAGGAACTTCGCCTTGTTACCGGTTGGGGCAATTAGTCCGGGAATGATGGAAATCCCTACCGCCGAGCGGCTTGGGTTGAGAATTCGCAACTTGGGCAAGAACGCGATGTCACCAATCCCTTGGTAGTCGGTCAAGTAATGGACGTCGTCGTTACTACCGTTCCCGCTGGTTCCGTACCGAGTCCCCGGGGTGTAGCCGGGGTCATACGGCAACCCCTCGCCCGAGGTGATGCCGAACGGAACCGCCAGACCGAACTGCAGGCCCACGTGGTCGGTTGAAAACAAGCCGATGGCGCCCTGCAAAGTGAAGGTCGTGAGAAAGTTGATGCTCATCGACCTGGACTGGTTTTTGGCCTCGGCGCCCCCCGTAGCAATATTGCCTGCATCCAGTTTGAGCGGAGTCCATGCGCCTGTCGCGATGAGGCCGAAGGACACGTTCAGCGGGGCCAGGATTTGAGCACCGTTGAGAGTAATGTACCCCTTAGTGTCGACCGCAGGTCTGAAGGTTTGCAGGTCGATGGGTGCACTAACGATTTCGCCGGCACGTCCTTGCGCCTTCGCCGAGGCGCTGGCACCGCTCACAAGGGCCAGGAAAGCCAAACCGATCACGGATTGTCGGACATTCATCTTTTTCTCCGTCGGGTAGGGGCCGAACAAGCCTGCACTGGAACTGCGTGGGAGAGTCCACGCCTTTATATCAGCGAGCAGATCGAGGGTAAAGCGTCCTCGTGACTCTTAGAACCACGGCGGCGACGGGCCTTCCCCGGACCCCTGTCCCCAATCCCTCCCCAAGGGAGGCGCTAGGCCAGGATGTCGGCCAGTTGCTTGGCGATGCCTGCGCGAATCGAGCCCGCGAAGGGCCGCATGAACATGCCGAGCTCCATGTTGACGTGGACCCGGTCCTCCGCGATGTCCAGACTGGCCTGCAAGCCCTTCCGCTTGACGATCAGGCGCTCGCTCCCCTCCCAGTTGCACTCGGCGCTGTAGTCCTTGGCCAGCTTGGCACTCACACGGTCGATGCGCGATCGAGCCTCGGCACGACTGAGACGATGGGCGATTTCGACTTCCAGCTTGCTCATCGCGGGCAGTCTAGCACGGAGTTCCGCAAAAACCTGCTAGCGGGAGCAATCGGCAAAGCGCCTCGATTGAGCCCCGCTTTGGAAGTTCCGTTCCTTGCCGCCTCGGACTATAAAGAACGGCCATGCCGCTCGTCTTCGAAGAAGTCCATGCCGCACCGGACAAAAAGAGAGTCAACGAGGAGTACTTCGTGTTGGCCAACAGGGGCGCCTCCGCGGTTAGCACCGCCGGCCTGCACGTCATCGTCAGCCGTCCCGGCAAGCGCGGTTCGGTCATGGGGCAAATCGACCCCGGGTTTGTCCTGCAGCCCGGTGAGAGGATCCTGATCCTGAGCGGCATCCCGGGCAAGCAGTCTCAGGGCGACGCGCCCGTGCGCGACGGCATGCGGACGTACTACCTGTTCCAGCGGGAGGGGCTCCTACAGGGCTCTAGCACCACCCTGCGCTTTGCGCTAAACCAGATCGACGTAGCGCGAGTGACCTACCAGAAGGACGCCCCGAACGGAATCGCCGGGTAAGCCGGCTCCGCCCCCCAGCACGTCCCTTCGGCGCCCTCCTACACTTCGAGGATTTCCTTCTCCTTCTTCGCCACCACATCGTCGACCTTTACGACGGCAGCGTCGGTGGCGTCCTGGACCTTCTTCAGTCCCTGCTTCTCCTCGTCCTCGGTGATTTCTTTGTCCTTCTGGAATTCCTTGAGCATCTCGTTCGCGTCGCGACGCGCCCCGCGCAAGGCCACCTTGGCCTCTTCGGCCATCTTCTTGACCATCTTCACCAGCTCCTTGCGGCGCTCTTCGGTGAGCGGCGGCATGGGCAGGCGGACGATCTCACCGTCCGACGACGGGTTGAGGCCGAGTTGGGACGCGCGAATGGTCTTTTCGATTTCTGGAATCAGCGACTTCTCCCAGGGCTTGATGGTAATCAGCCGCGGGTCGGGCACGTTGAGTGACGCTACCTGGTTGAGCGGCGTCGGCGTGCCGTAGTAGTCCACGCGCACGCCATCCAGAATCGACACGCTGGCGCGACCAGTACGCACCTTGCCCAAGTCCTTCTTCAGCGCCTCGATCGCCTTGTCCAGATTCGCCTGCAGTTCCTTGAGGACGTCATTGACCATGGGATTTCTCCTCGGTTGGGGCGTCCGCCCCACTTCCGCTACGCGTTTCCCGCCGTTCGTCGACAACCAGGGTTCCAAGTGGTTCCCCCAGAACGACGCGCCGGATGTTGCCCGGCTTTGTCATGTTGAAAACCAGAATCGGTAGCTTGTTGTCGTGGCAGAGCGAAATTGCCGTCGAGTCCATCACCGCCAGATGACGGTTGAGAACGTCCATGTACGACAGCCGCCGAAACATGCGCGCGTCCTTGAATTTCTTTGGATCTTTGTCGTAGACGCCGTCCACACGGGTCGCCTTCATCACGATGTCTGCGCCGATTTCCATCGCCCGTAGCGAAGCCGCCGTGTCGGTGGTGAAGAAGGGATTGCCGGTGCCGGCCCCGAAGATCACCAACCTGCCCTTCTCAAGGTGGCGGATGGCCCGGCGACGGATGTATGGCTCGGCCAGGCGCGCGATTTCGATGGCGCTCATCACGCGGGTCTTGGCCCCGCGCGATTCCAGCGCATCCTGCAACGCCAACGAATTGATCACTGTCGCCAACATGCCCATGTAATCGGCACTGGCGCGGTCCATGCCGGTGGTGCTGCCCGCAATGCCGCGGAAGATATTGCCACCTCCTATCACCAACGCGATCTCGACACCTAGGCTGTGGACGTCGATGACTTCGTCGGCGATCCCTGAGAGCACGGCGGGGTCAATGCCGAAGCCCCGGTTGCCCATCAGGGCTTCGCCCGAGAGCTTCAGGAGGATGCGACGGTACTTCACGCCTGGCGCGAGGGATGCGCGTGAGTAGCCCGGGCCGCTTGCCGGCGCCGAGGTACGGGCAACCGCAGCACGCACGCCGACATCGAGCAACGCCTCGGAGATCGGCACGGGATCGACTGGCGGACTCACCTCGGCGGCCCCGCCAGTCGAGACGCGACGGGACTTCGCTTTGCTACGCTTGCCCGCTGCCACGACCTGCGCCC
>CAZBIU010000079.1:0-21438 GCA_964491625.1 uncultured Myxococcales bacterium | reverse complement strand
ACTACGACTCCAATCTGACCGGCGGCGTTGAGACGTTTCAGCCGCATGCGGTCGGAGTGTACGAGCTGAGCACGCACACTCTTCTGGGGTCAGCAACGGTGCAACCATCTGACCCGGTGACCGGACTCTTCCGCTATGTTTCGCTGACCACCCCTATCGCGCTCAATACGACAGGTACCTACGCGATCGTCGGGGTCACAGGCACCGACAAGTATTCGGTCGGGATAACTGCAAGCGAGGCGCCTGTGAACGCCGCGATCACCTATTTGAGCGGCGCCGGCTACGGCCCAAGCAACAACAACGCTACGATGACCAGCACACTGGTTGAGCCCAATGCCTTCGACGCGGGAAACATCTTCGGTCAGCCTACTCCGACCGGCACTCTCTGCGACTTCGGACCCAACTTCATGTTCGTGACGGGCTGAGGTGTCCTCGCCCCCCGGTGAGACGGCCGGAGTTGGGCGAAAAGGTGAGTTGGTTCGACGAAGCGCCTTTGTGTTCAGTGCGTCGTGCGGTTGGGCCAGGATTTCATCATCGTCCGGGATCTGGACGATGCATCTGTACCCGCATGTCTCACGCCCCAAACACGCGCCCCAACGTCGCTTTGGCACTTCTCATGGTTGTGGGCGGCTGTTCGGTCGACGTCAGCAAGCTGCGCGCCCCGAACCGGCTGGACTCGGGCAGCGCATCGGATCGGGCACCGCAATCTGGTGTTCCCCCAGTCCAAGATGCTCAGGATGATCGGGCCTCGACCGCTGCGCTCGAAGCTGGTACCGCGGCCGATGGGAATGGCGACAGCACCCCAGCGTTCATGCAGGATGCTAGAGCGGGAGGCGATGCGCTTGCTTCGGCCGAGGCCGTTGATGACGCCCGTGGCGGCGGTGTCGGTGCGATCGAGACCGGCGCAACTGCGGGAACCGTCGACGCTGCGGACCGTGACGGCGGAGATGTGGCGCCGGCCGACGCCCTCCCAGGCTCAGCTTCCGACATAGGCGACATTGCCGGCGTGTCCGACGCTCCAGACGCGCCCGAGGACGTCGCTCTCAGAGACACAGGGATCGGCCCCGAGCTGCCCACGGACGCTCTTGGCCTCGACGATGGCTTGGGCAATACCGACGGGGCTCGCGAGATCGACAGCCGCGACAGCGCCACGTGGATGGACGGTGCGTCGCTGGGCTCGGGCGGCGCGACAAGCGCGGGCGGAACAACGGGCCTCGGCGGCGCGACTGGCTCGGGAGGAGTAGCGAGCACGGGCGTGGTGACGAGCGCGGGCGGGGTGACGAGCACGGGCGGGGTGACGAGCACGGGCGGGGTGACGAGCACAGGCGGGGTGACGAGCACGGGCGGTGTGGCGAGCACGGGCGGTGTGGCGAGCACGGGCGGAACAGGGGGCTGCGGCGTCACCAAGTCGGCCCTCTCCCAGGCCTACGGGTTCGCCACCGGGCTTGGTTCCCTCAGCGCCAATTACAATTCAATGTCGGGTGCCCATCTGGCATTCGTGACCGTTGGTCCGGCCGCCAATCCAGGTCTCTGTTCGCCGACATCGGGCTGTGCGGCCTTATCCGTGCCCTATGCGGCGGGAACATCCGCGTCGGACGGTTGGGTTACCGCCTATGAGCTCTTCTCCCCAAGGGCCAATCTGGTTGGATCAACCGTAACCATCAGCTGTGCCGTGGACAATCCAGGCGGACAGGTTCCCATTCAGATTCAAGCCTTCGCCATTGGGGATTCGAGCACGAACTACAGCCGGGCAGTGCCTGCGACTGTGGCCGGTCCCGACCTGACCGCCTATTCGCCGGCCAGCGGGTTCAACACCCTCAGTGTGGTGGTCGCCGATCATACCGGATCACCAGGAGTGTTCTGCGCTTCGGAAACGGCCTTCATCGGCCTGGAGGTACAGAACACGTCCGCAATCACGAGTGCCAACGCTGGCACAGTGACGGTGTACATCAGCAGCATCGTCGTCACGCCCCCGCCGTAGAGCCGGTCGCGACCTGTGACCGAGACTGGCCGCGCGAGACGGGCGGGCCGCAAAAAGCGAGCCGGAAAGATACCCGTCGGTATTGCGACGGGGCCAAGCCCATGTCCTGGAACTGCAAAGCCGCTTAATGCCTATGGGGCGACCGGTTGATGACCTTCCGGGAGCCGATCACGGCTTCCTGGACGTCAGCGCCCAAGCACGGCATCGAGGACCACGGCACCCATCACGACCACGGCGTAGTAATTGATGGCGTGGAAAGTGCGCCGAATGCCCTGCTTGCTTGGGGCGCGCAGGGAGCGCCACGCGACGAAGACCAACCAGGCGCCTGCCGCCACCAATGCCAAGCCCAAGAAGGGCGAGCTGGATAGTCCGAAGATGGGCAGTAGCAAGGCCGAGGCGGCGGTCGCGGCGGTCCACATGAAGGTCACGCGGGAAAGTGAATCGGCGCCCATGGCGCGAACGAAGGTCGGAAACTGCGCCTGTTCGTAGTCGCCGCTGATGCGCAGGGCGAGCAGCCAGAAGTGCGGCACCTGCCACATGAGCAGGAAAAACGAGAGGGATAGGATGGGGCCGTCAAGGACGCCGCCCGCGCAGACCCAACCGATGGCGGGCGGGATGGCACCGATGACAGAGCCGATCACCGAGGCAATCGGGCTCTTGCGCTTCAGGTAGGTGTAGATGCCGTTGTACCAAAGCACAGCAAGCGCGCCCAGGCCGAGAGCGAGAAGACCGCCGAGGAAGTACAGCGACAGCAGCGCGATGACCGCCAGCGCCGCTGCCCATGCGGCGGCCATCGCCGGCGAGATCTGCCCGGCGGGAATCGGACGGCGCCGGGTTCGCTCCATTAGCGCGTCCAGCCTGTGCTCTTGCACCTCGTTGAGGGCGCAAGCCGCGAATGCAAGCAGGAGGATCGCTGCGGAGCTTGGCCAAAGACGCCAGGTGAGCGCGTGCGAGAAGGCCAAGTATCCGGTGGCGGCCGATACCGTCGACATGATGGAGATCGGAAACTTGAAGAGCTGAACGTAGTCGCGCACTTTCATGAGAATTGTCTCCTCACTGCAATGACTTGATATAGGCGATCAAGTCTGCGACGTCCCCGTCCTTCAGGTCGGCCTTCGGCATTTGGGGATTGAAACCCTTGACGACTTCCTTGGGCGGATGTCGGATGGAGCGACGCAGGTAGTCCTCGTCAGCGGTGATGGTGGCTTCCCGGCCGTCGGTCAGTACGGTGACTTGGCTGCCGAACAAGCCCTTCCAGGTTGGACCTATGAGCTTGCTGCCGTCAGTGGTGTGGCAGGAAACGCAGCCCTTTAGCTTGAAGGCGTGCTCGCCCCGCGACGGATCGGGAACACCGTTGGTCTCAACGTCCGCGAGCACCGGTGGCTCGTTGGAGTCGCCGAAGTACCAGCTAGAGAAGGCAGCCTCGGGAATGACGTGGACCTTCGACAGCATGTACGAATGGTTCACGCCGCACATCATGGTGCACTCGATATCGAAGTCGCCAAACTGGGTGGCACTGAACCAGGTGTAGTTGGCCTTGCCGGGCACCACGTCGGACTTGATGCGGAACGCGGGAACGTAGAAGCCGTGCAACACATCGAGGGATTTCAAGTCGAGGCGAATCGGCCGGTCTTTCGGGACGAACAATTCCGAGGTCTGTCGTCCATTGGGATAGGTGAAAGACCATGCCCACTGCCGGGCCGTGACCTGAATGACCATGGCATCGCGCGGGACCTCGCGCAGGTAGCGATAATTGGTCCAGCCGTAATAGAACATGGCCAGAAAGAGCACGAGCGGGATCCCGGTCCACAGGGACTCCAGCAGCGGATTGTCGTGAATGTCCTGGCCCTGGGCATTGCGGGTCCGGCGGTAGCGAACCGCGAAGTAGATCATCAGGAAGGTGATGAAGACCAGAAACGCAATGGTGAGCGCGGAGATGAAAAGGAAGACCGCGTCGACCTTGTCTGAAATGCTGGAAGCGCCGCCAAACATCGTGATCTACCTGTTGAGATAGTCCGTGAAGGTGAGCCCGAGAAAGATCACCAGGACACCAAGGGTTGCGAGCACCATATACTTGAGAGCAGCGTTCTCGTACTTAAGGTGCATGAAGTAGTAAAAGACCAAACTGGCCTTGCTTGGCGTAATCACGAGCAACCCAAGCAACATCAAGGCTTGGTTGTGAGTTGCGCTGAGGCCCACCAGTGCGAGAGTCAAAATAACCAAGGCAACCCAGACCTTGATGAAGGTTCCGTAGCCGAGAACGTGCTGATGCTCGGCTTCGCTTTCGATCATGGTGCTCATGGGGAATCGCTCGCCATTTTGGGTTAGGCCGCCAGATAGAAGAGAGGAAGGAGGAAGATCCAGATTACGTCGACCAAGTGCCAATAGAGGCCGGTGTTTTCCAGTTTGATGAAGTCGTCGTGCCTGATCCGGTCTTTGCGGAGCAGCGCCATCATAAAGGCCATGACGGTCACGCCCACCGTCACGTGCAGACCGTGCAGACCGGTCATGCCGAAATAGAGCCCGAAGAAAAGGCGTTCGCCCGGCGGTCGCGCCATCAGGTGCTCGGATCCGGGATAGAGGCCGTGGTGAAACTTTGCGCGCCACTCGAAGAACTTGTTCACCAGGAAGATGCATCCGAGCAGCATGGTGGAGCCGAGGAACAGCATCGACTGACCCTTGCGGCGAAGGCGAATCGCGACGATGGACAGCACCATTGTCAAGCTGCTGGTCAGAAGCACCAGGGTATTGATGACACCCAAGGTTACGTTCAATTCTCCGGAAGCGTGGTGAAAGTCATGGGGGTGCATCTCGCGATACACGCTGTACGCAATGAACAGACCGCCGAACAGCACCAATTCGGTGAAGACAAAGATCCACATGCCCAGCTTGGCGCCCGCGTAGTCGCGATGTTCCGCGTGCGTGACTTGACCTTCGGCCGAGGCGTCCATCAGGCCTGTTCCTTCGCGGGAGGATTGAACGTGTAGGGCGGCTCGGTGATGGTGGGAAGGACCTCGAAGTTCTCGACGGGTGGCGGCGACGGGACCGTCCACTCGAGCGTGACACCACCCCAAGGGTTGGCCGGAACCGTCGTCTTGCGGAAGAGTCCGCGCACCAGGTTGATGACCATCATGAGCAATCCTGCCACCATGATCCACGACCCCACCGTAGCGATCTGATGTCCGGTGTGGAAGCGGGGCAAGTGATCGTAGTAGCGACGAGGCATGCCTTGCACCCCCATGACCAGGAAGGTGAAGTAGAGTAGGTTGAACCCGACGAAAATGTGCGCCCACGCAACGATCGCCGTGCGTTCTTTGTACATGCGACCGAACATCTTCGGGTACCAGTAGTGCAACGCTGCGAAGAAGGCGAAGCCGGTACCGCCGAACATGACGTAGTGGAAGTGTCCGACGATGAAGTAGGTGTCGTGCAGGTGGACGTTGACCGCCAGCGCGCCCTGGAACAGACCCGTCAGTCCACCGATGCTGAACAGGAAAATGAATGCCAGCGCAAAGAGCATCGGCGGGCGCAATTCGACCGAGCCCTTGTAGAGGGTGGCGACCCAGTTGAAGACCTTGATGGCGCTGGGAATCGCCACCAGGAAGGTGAGCAGAGAAAACACGATGACCGCGGTGTCGGCCATGCCGCTGGTGAACATGTGATGCGCCCACACCAGAGAACCAACGCCGGCGATGGCCATGCTGGAATAGACAATCATGCGATAGCCGAAGATGGTCCGATGGGCGAAGGTCGGTATGATTTCCGAAATCGCGCCCATGGCCGGGATGATCATGATGTAGACCGCCGGGTGCGAATAGGTCCAAAACAGGTGCTGGTACAGAATCGGATCGCCGCCGATCGCGGGATCGAAAATGCCCAGGTGGAACAGTCGCTCGAGGATGATGAGCAGCAGCGTGATGCCCAAGATCGGCGTGGCCAAAACCTGCACCCATGCGGTGGCGTAGAGCGCCCACGGGAACAGCGGCATGCGCATCCAGTTCATGCCCTTGGCGCGCATGCGGTGGATGGTGGTGATGAAATTGAGTCCGGTCAGGATGGACGAGAATCCGATCACGAACGCGCCGAGCACGGCCAGCGTGACGTTGGTGCTGGTGGTGACGCTGTAGGGGACGTAGAAGGACCACCCGGTATCAGGCGGGCCGCCGCCGGTGAACAGCGACGTGATCGCGATAGCAGCGCCGGCCATGAACAGATACCAGGAAAGCAGGTTGAGCCGCGGGAAGGCCACGTCTTTGGCGCCGATCATCAGCGGCAGGCAGAAGTTGCCGAACACCGCCGGCAGGCCTGGGATCACGAACAGGAAGATCATGATCACGCCGTGCAGAGTGAAGAGGGCGTTGTAGGTGGTGGGCTTCATGATGGTCGGGCCCATGGTGAGCTGCTCCAGACGCATGAAGACCCCAAGGGTCATGCCGACCAGGAAGAAGGTCACGAGCGAGATCAGGTACAGGATGGCGATGCGCTTGTGGTCGGTGGTCAGAAGCCAGGCCAGTATGCCCTGTCGCTTCGACTGATCGTAGAAGCTGGGCTCACTGTGGGGCAGCGGAAGGGCTTGGGCAACGGCGGTACTCACGACGGCTCCTTTTCTTTTGGCTTTGAACGCTTCCTGCCCTTGACGGCAACGGCGACGCCGAAGCCCGCCGCCAGCACCAGCGTGAAGCCCGCGGCGATGCGGGTGATGTCGAGATAATACCGGCGTCCGGACGGATCGTAGCTGAAGCAGAAGCGCAGAAAGCGCGAGATGGTGGGGCCGGTCCGGCCCTGGCTCGCCTCGTTTACCGCCATCTTCACATCGAAGGGCAGAAAGGTGACGCCATAAAGGTAGCGCGCGACCTTGCCGGAGGGCGAAAGAACCATGATCACGCCCGCGTGGATGAAGTCGTTGTCGCGTTTTGCGAAACGAAAGCCGACTGAATCGGCCAGGCGCTTGGTCGATACCGGATCGCCGGTCATGAAGAGCCAAGCATTCGAGGGGAAGCCGGGCCCAAGCTGTTTGATGTAGTTGGCTTTCTTTCGCTGCGCCAGCTCGGCTGTGTCGCTGGGGTCAAAGCTCACCGTCAGCACCTGGAAGTCTTTGCCGGGAACTGCATCGATGCGCGAAAGCATCTCGGCCACGCCATTGAGCAGCGGTGTGCACAGTCCGGCGCAGCGGAAATAATTGAGCGTGAGAATAGTCGGCTTATCGATAAGCTTGCGCAGGGGAACTCGGTCGCCCTGCTCGTCGACCAGCGTGATGTCAAGCGGAACCGTGGCGCCCAGCTTCTCGTCGATGCCGACATCCTGGGGCGTACCGTCTGGGGTATCGCCTCGTGCGGATTGCCAGCCAACGGTGACCGGAGAGCACAAGAGAGCGAGCGTGAAGAATGATTTCATGGTGACTTTACCTCCCCTTGGTTGGGTGGTTCTGCATCGCCCGCCCTCTTCAGCAGGGCGGCCACCAGAGTCTGCCATTCTTCGCCGGTCATGTCGGCGACCGAAGGCGCAAAACCATTGTTCGGCGCGCCGGCAGTCCAAGCGCGTGTCACGGCCTGCCAAGTGCCGCTGTGGTTGGTGTTGGCGACGGTTCGTGCCACACGGTCGGGATTCACGATCGCGCGGCGAAACAGGGCGGCGGCGTCGGCCGGCGGCGTCGGGACAGGTGGTGGCGCCACTTGCTCGGCGACCATCTTCGTGATGGCAAGGCTGACCGGAATGCGGTTGGGGATGTGCATCCCTTTGGAACGGAATTGGTCTTCGAGCGCCGCGGTTGCGGTGGGATCTTCAGCCCCGTGATCGAATGTTCCAAGCGACCGCACGTAGTGAACCAGTGCCATGCGATCGGCCGGCGCGATGAAGTCGAAGGCGTTCATGCCAGTTCCCTTCGATCCGCTGGTCACGGTGGCGAAGATGTCGGTGATGCGATAGCCGTGGGTCCAACCCGTCGTCTGGGCAAAGTTGCGCGGCTTCGGATTGAGCGTCCCGGCGGCCGGCCCATCACCATGACCGGTGTCGCCGTGGCAACTTGTGCAGTTCTGCTTGAACAAGGCTTCCCCGCGGGCAAGCAGCGCCGGCGTCGGCTTCATCACCGTGGCTGGATCCACCGGTGGCAGATCCTTGCCCTTGCTGGCAGGGACTTCGGCTTGATCGAGCCAACCCACCGACGCGGCGGCTGGCTGATCCGAAGGCGGGCGAGGCCGCGGCTTGCGCTCGCGCATCAGCGCCGGTACCACGATGAGAGCGAACACCGAGAATGTCATCAATATGCCACCAGGCGTGGCGATGCGCTTGGCCAGGCCCTGCGCTTGCTCTTCCCAGCTCTCCGATTTGCGCGAATCGCTCATAGCTGCCACTCCAGGCCCTTGGCCAACAGAGGATCCCCGACCGGCATATCGGCGCCGCGGCCCATGGCCCGGCGGAGCTGCAAGAATCCAAGTCCGAGGAACAGGCAGGCCATGCTCACTTCCGGCCAACTGAATTGCGGCGCGCCGAAGATCGGGAAGATGAGCCAATAGAGGTCGACGAAGTGGCCCACCAAAATAGACAGAGCCGCGATTCGCATGACCTTCGGCTTGCTTTTGCCCGCGCTGCCAATCAGCAAGAAGAACGGAATGAAGAAGTGAAGCAGCGGCAGCAGCAAGGCGATTGGCTGCCACGGTCCTTCAATCCGGTGCTTGAACCAGACTACTTCTTCGGGAAGGTCCGCGTACCAGATCAGCATGTATTGGGCGAACCCGATGTACGCGTAGAAGACCGTGAACGCCAGGCCCAAGGTGCCGAGGTTGTAGTAGTGCTTGCTGCCCACCTCGGGCAAGCGGCCGCGTCGAATCAAGAACAGCACTCCAAGTGTCATGGCGGCGATGCCCGAGATGAATGTGCCGGCGAACAGGTAGACGCCGAACATGTCGCTGTACCATTCCGGTTCCAAGCTGGAAATCCAGTCGAAGGCGACGATGGTAAGGCTGAAGAAAAAGACCACCACGAAGGGCGGCGCCAGTCGTCGCGCTCGGACCGTGAACGATGGGTCCTTGTCGCTATCCTGCTTCAGCGAGCCGCGCACGTAAAAACGGTAGAAGAGGATCCACGCCAGGGCACAGACCGCCGCGCGAATCACAAAAAACGGGAAATTGAGCCAGGGCGACTTGGCGACCAGGATCGGATTGTGCGCGGCCTCGGGGCGCGTCCATGGGAAAAGAGCCGGCACGCCCAGGATGGCAACCAGCAGCAGCAGAATCGAGAGTGGGACGAGCGAAGCGATGCGCTCGGGAACCCGGCGCATGGGCACGCTCCAGTGCGCACCCACCAGCCGCTCGAGCGCCACCAGGAACAGATTGCCGAGCCCGAGGGTGAGGAAGAACAGGGTCCACAATATCCAGTTGGCCCAGAAGCGGTCTGCGCCGACCCGGAAATACACCGCTGCGGCGCCGGCCGCGCCCAGCAAGACCATCGCCAAGAGCAAGTTCCGCACGAGAGTGGATGGAGGTGCTTGGTTGCTCATCGCAAATCCTCGTCTTTCGCATTCTGCGCCCGTTGCAGAATGCGGACGTAGTGAACGGCCGACCAGCGATCGGCGTCGTCCAAATCAGCGGCGTATGACGACATGGCGTTCTTGCCGAGCACGATCACGCCGTAAAGGTAGCCGTCGGGTTGCTCGCGGGCGCTGCTTGCGAGCAGGTTGGCGGGCTTGCCGCCGTAGGCGCGAGAGAGCAGGGCTACACCGTCCCCGACGGCGCCGTGGCAGACGGCACAGTGGTCATTGAAGACCTTGCGTCCTCGATCCGCCACGCGCAAGGTGAGCTGAAGCGGATTCGCGAGTATCTTGCCAGCTTCCTCGGGCGTCTTGAAATCGGGCGGCAGGTGACCGCGAGCCACGGTACCAGCCACGGCCGGGCGCATGCCTTTACCGTCGGCGAAGAACGAGCTTTCGCGGAACGCGTTCAGCTTGGGTTGATCGTGAATGTGGAACATGGGTGGAACGATGGGAACCATCTTTTCTGCGCCATAGATGCCCAGGCCTGCGACGACGCAAGCCGCGAAGATGGCGCCGATGGTGCGCAGAAGACCTGCGAGGCTGAGCGGGCTCTGCCAGACCGGAAACGGTACGACCTCGACCGAATCGGCGCCAGCTTCGACCAGGGCCGTGCGTGCTTTATCGAGGTCGAATGCGGCGCTTGTGCTTTCGATGCTAAGCGCGAGCTTGTCGCGGGTGATGCCCTTGATCAGCTCGGAATGAAGAATGGGGTGGCCGAAGAAAGGCAGTTTGTTGAACACGAACAGCATGGCCAGGCCAGCGGTGAAGGTCGCGAACAGAACCGTGACCTCGAACATCACCGGGACGAAGGCCTGCCACGAAAACAGCGGCTTGCCGCCGGTAACAAGCTTGTAGTCCACCGCGCTGGTCCACCACTCGAAAAGCAGCGCCAGCAGCGCCCCGGCCACGCCCATGCCCATCACCAGGGCGCCCAGGCGCGACTTGCCGAGCCCGATGGCGTGGTCGAGCCCATGCACCGGATACGGCGAATACGCCTCCAGCCGGCCAAGCTTCTGCGGTCTTATCGTGTTGGCGGCGGCAATGATGGCGTCGGGCTTCGAGAACAGCCCCACCACCGCGAAGGTTCCCGCCTGTGCGTCGCTACCCATGGCCGCCTCCGTGGCTAGCCTGCGCGCTTGGCAGGCTGGCCTTCATCTCGCTGGTGGCAATCACCGGCAGTACACGCGCAAAGAGCAGAACCAGCGTGAAGAAGAGACCAAAGGAACCGATAAGAATGCCGAAGTCGATCTTGGTCGGAATGTACTTGTGCCAAGAGGAGGGCAGGTAGTCCTGGGAGAGTGAGATCACGATGATCACGAAACGCTCCATCCACATACCCAACGTGACGGCGAGCGAGACGAAGATCATCACCGGAATAGACCGGCGCATGCGGCGGAACCAGAAGATCTGCGGAATGATGATGTTGCACGTGATGGTGGTAATGCCGGCCCAGCCGTAAAAGCCGGTGATGTAGTTCATAAAGGTGTGCTGAATGTACGGGTTGGCGCTGTACCAGGCGGTGCCACCTTCCATCACGTACGCGTAGCCCATGATGCACGACATGGCCAAGATGAGCTTGTTCATGGTGTCCAAGTGGTTGTCGGTGATCAGGTTGGACAGGTTCATGGTCTTGCGTACCACCGTGAGGGCCATGACCACCATGGCGAATCCGGCGAAGATGGCGCCCGCCACAAAGTAGGGCGGGAAGATGGTCATGTGCCAGCCGGGCACCAGGGACACGGCGAAGTCGAACGAGACCACGCTGTGCACGCTGATGACAAGCCCGGTTGCCAGGCCTGCCAAGAGCAGGTACGCCTTGTCGTAGTGAATCCAGTGCGAGGTCGCGCCCCGCCAGCCGAGGCTCAACACAGTGTAGATGCGCTTGCGCCAGCCCTCGGGCGTGCGGTCGCGCATCGACGCGAAGTCGGGCACGAGGCCGAGGTACCAGAAGACGAGCGACACCGAGAAGTACGTGCTGACCGCGAAGACGTCCCAGACCAGCGGCGACCGGAAATTGACCCAGATGTGCCGTTCATTGGGATACGGGAACAGCCAATACCCGAACCAAGGCCGGCCGGTGTGCATGACCGGGAAGATGGCCGCACACATGACCGCGAAAATGGTCATGGCCTCGGAGAAGCGGGCGATGGCATTGCGCCAGCGCGCGCGGAACAGGAACAGAATCGCAGAAATCAGCGTG
The DNA here is from genome assembly GCA_964491625.1 of uncultured Myxococcales bacterium. GTDB lineage: Bacteria > Myxococcota_A > Polyangia > Fen-1088 > Fen-1088 > Fen-1118. Next base: position 9,729 of record CAZBIU010000079.1, on the reverse strand, counting down.
CCGGCGTGGCCGATACCGACCCAGAACACGAAATTGATGATGCCGAAGCCCCACGCGACCGGGCGATTGTTGCCCCAGGCGCCGATCCCGTAATAGAGCGTGTATGCGGCCGACAGTGCCCCGATCGCAAGCGCGGTCAGGGTGAAGGCCAGCGCAACGTACCAAGCGCGCGGTGGACGACGATCTGGAAACTGTAGGACTTGATCGTCAAGCGAACCCGACGTGACCTCGCCCTCCATCAGCCGCATCGGCTCAAGGGCTTCGGGGAGCGGCGCAGCTGCGGTCTTCATCGGTTACCTCGCCCGGACGGGTTGCGCAGGTCGGCCAAGTAGGTGATGGCCGGTTTGGTTCCAAGCTCCTCCAGAACCCGGAAGCTGCGGTTGCTGCGCGAAAGCTTCGACACTTCGCTATGTGGATCGCGAATGTTGCCGAAAACAATAGCGCTGGCTGGGCACGCCGACGCGCACGCGGTGACCACGTCGCGGTCGGCCAGCTCGCGGCCCTCGCGCTTGGCCACTTGCTCGGCGTTGCGGATGCGCTGAACGCAGAAGGTGCACTTTTCCATCACGCCGCGCGGGCGCACCGTGACCTCGGGATTGAAGGCAAGCTGCTCCGAGGGCGGCGTCTCCCGCGTGAAGTCCAGGAAATTGAAACGGCGGACCTTGTAGGGGCAGTTGTTGGCGCAATAGCGGGTGCCGACGCAGCGGTTGTAGGCCATCTGATTGATGCCGTCGTCGCCGTGGTTGGTGGCGGACACCGGGCACACGGTCTCGCAGGGCGCGTTGTCACAGTGCTGGCACAGCATCGGTTCGTGCACCACGGTCGGCGATTCAGCCTCGCCGTCATAGTAGCGGTCGATGCGCATCCAGTGCATGCTGCGGGCCTTGGACATCTGCTCGGGCCCGACCACCGGGATGTTGTTTTCCGACTGGCAGGCCACCACGCAGGCACCGCAGCCCACGCAGGCCGAAAGGTCGATGGCCATCCCCCAACGCGGCCCCTTGTGCTCCAGCGGCTCATAGAGGCTCGGCAACTCCTCGGGCTCGCTCGGTCCCTGTGGCTTGCGCGCGAATTCTGCAAGCGTCCACTGGCGGGCGATGTCGCGGCCATCCTTGGTGTCGTGATCCTGGGCCAGGATGACATGTTGCTTGCCGCCCGTGGCCGTCACGCGCTCGATGGGAATCACTTGTAGGCCGGCCAGCGTGGCGAAGGATGCGGCGCGGGTTCCGATCTGGGCCGCCACCGTGGTCTGCGAGCGACCGTGACCGAGGGTAAGGCGCAACACGCCCTCGGCCTGCCCCCTCTGGCGCAAGACGGGCACGGCCGGTCCGTGGCCGAGCGACACCAGGTCGCCATTCGCGAGCCCCAGCCGATCCGCGTCGGCGGGTCCGATCGAAAGCGGGTTGCCCCACGAGACCTTGCTCACCGGATCGGGCATTTCCTGCAGCCAGCCGTTGGCGGCAAAGCGGCCGTCGAAGAGTCGCGGATCAGCGTCCAGCACCAGCTCCATCGCGCTCGTGTGCGGCGAGCGCGCTCTTTCCGCCGCACGTGCACACGCCGCGCCGTCGAGCCTGCGTGCCGGCAGCGGTTGCGCTTCTCGTCGGAAAAGACCGTCGTGAAGACAGGTGTTCCAGAAGCGTGCAAACCCGATCGGGCTTTGCTTGGGCTGCACGTCGTCCTGCCAGCGCTTTTTCATCCACGCGTGGTAGCTGCCGGCCTGCTTGTGGCCGAGCCCGTCCAGAACGCGCAGGATGACGTCCTCGCCGGCGAGCGTGTCGTAAAGCGGCGCGATCACAGGTTGCTGCAGGGTGAGCGCGTCCTGGCTGGTCTCGAAGTCGTTCCAGCTTTCCAGCCAGTGGTTGGTGGGCAGGACCAGCGAGCAAAGGCTCCCGGTCTCGTCGGGAACCAGGCCCATGCGCACGCGCAGGGGCACCCTGGCCATCGCGGCCCGGAAGGCATCTTCGTCCGGGTAGTCGTAGGCGGGGTTTACGTCCCAGAACAACGCACCCGCGATCCGCCCGGCCGCCATGTCCTCAACCAGGCGCTTTAGCTCGTCGGGCGATGCCAGCGCTGGCGCCGGTACCGAGTACTCGCTGGCCACCGTTTTGCCTTCGGCGCCGAGCATCGCATTTAGCACAAAGCACGCCACGTGGGCCTCGGCGGAAGCGGCCGGTCCGGCCAAGACCAGCGATTTCTCCCGCGTCGCGCACAGATCCGAGACCAGCGCCTGCAACGAGGGTAGGAACGGCCTCGCCTCGGGCAACTGCTCGAGCGCGAAGGAATCCAGCGCCGAAGACGCCAGCCCCTCGGGTAGCGGGCGTCCGCTCTTGAGGTGGACGGCGCGCACCAGTCCGAAGGCGATGCGGGCCAGGGCGGATGGGCGCACCGGAATGCGGACGTCCGCCTTGCTGCCGGTCAGGCTCATCCCGCCCTCCAGCACGTACAGCCGATTCATGGCCCCGGCGAAGGATGCTGGGCTTCGCAGCTTGGCAAAGCCGGCGACGGCCGAGACGGTGTCTCCCAAGGTTCCAAGGAAGTCGGCTTCGAGCGACACGATGACCGAGGCCTGATCGAAATCGTATCGCGGCAGTCTGGTTTCGCCGAAGACCTCCTGCTCGGCCCGGCGTCCGGCCTGATCGGCGGCCGGCTCCCAAGCCACGTGGCGCAAATTGGGCACCGCCTCGCGCAGGCGCGCGAGCAGGGCCGCGCGGCTCGGTGACAACACCGCCGGGGTGACCAGAACCACGGCCTTTCCCGCCGCGGCCTTGAGCCCGCCCACCAGCCGATCCAGCGCCTCCTTCCATGTGCCGGTCTGGCCGTCGACATAGGGCGCACGCATCCGGTCGGCGTCGTACAGGCCCAGCACGTCTGCCATGGCGTGCAGACTGGTCTTGCCGCGGTAGCGGGGATGCTCGTCGTTGCCCTCGACCAGAATGGGGCGGCCCTCGCGCGCTTTGACCAGCACCGGGTAGGCCACCTCGCCCATCTGGAAGGTGCTGGCATAAAAGTCGGCGATACCAGGAACGATCTCTTCCTGCTTCTTGGTGTAGGGGACGACCGACGCGCGATCTTGCGACGGCTTGCATCCGGCACCGGTGGCCAGCGCGGCCGACGAGCCGAACAGGGCCAAGAAACGGCGGCGCGACAAGCCGTCATCGGCGTTGTTTCCCAGCACGGGCAGTTTCACGGGAGGTTTGGGTTCATCCATGGCGCTTCACGGAATAGCGAGCGGGTTTGACGACGGGCGCGCCCAGCGACGAAACTCGGCGCCCTGCAAAGCTCGCTGCAGAAGCCGACGCGCTGGATGCGGCCGGGGCCGTGTGGTCGCCGACGCCCCGACGGGCGACCTTCCACCCGACGAAACCGGCGGCAGCGCCGGCGAGGGCGCCAAGCATGTCGCGGCGGACTCGATTGGTCTTGGTTTGAGTTGATTCGGCTTTCATCGGTGACACGCAAAGCAGTTGGTCGGCCCTTGGGTGACCTTGGAACCTGGAGGCACGGCCTCGTGGGCGTCGCGGTGGCAGTCCAGGCAAGTGCCCATACGCATCAGCATCTCGCGCGAAACCTGCTCCATGGTTTGCACCTCGCCGTGGCAGGTCTGGCAGGCGATGCTGGCGTTGACGTGCGGCCGGTGGTCGAAATAGACGTGGTCGGGCAGGGTGTAGACCCGCTGCCATGCGAAGGTCTGGTTGGCCTTGAACGCAGCGGTTATCTGCTGGATTTCCGGCTTATCCGTGCGAGTGACGCCGTGGCAATTCATGCAGGTTTCCAGCGCGGGCACGCCCGCGTGCCGGGATCGCTCGGCCCCCGTGTGGCAGTAGAGACAGGGGATGTGATTGTCGCCTGCGTGCAGCTTGTGGGAGAACGCAATGGGCTGTTTGGGCGAATAACCCGTTGCAAAGCGGTCGGGCTCGGTGGCGTAACCGACCGCCAGCACCGTGCTCAACACAGCGACGGCTCCGACGGGTAACACCACTCGCCAGAATCGATCACGTGGATGCACGGGCGCCTCTCGTTGGGTGGCAAGTTGAGCCGGATTCGGGCAAATCTGGTCCTGTTATCGTGGATAGCATTCGTTACCGATGTCACAGCCGGAGGGTAGGGGCGCTGGTTAGATGCCGCCACCGGGACGGAGGTAACAGGGCCGTTTCGGAAAGCGTCAGGCGCTACGCAGACGGCGCAGATCCGCCGCTGCGCGGGCCATGCGCGAGGTCTCGCCAACACGGCGCGCGCGCCAGAGTAGGTTGTGAGCGGTCACCGTGGGCGGGACAAACGGAAGCACGATGGTCTGGTATCCGGCGGCCTCGAGCCGCAATGTTAGCTCGGCGTCCACGATGGATTGGATGAATCGCCGCCTCACCTCCGCGTGACGCGGTAATCCTAGCCAATCTGCCTTCCGCGTAGCGAGCGATGATGCGGGCACCGAATCGGACGTGCAGCAAGGTACGAGCAGAAGGTGTCGGGCGCGGCCGGCAATCGCCCCGTCGATGGTGGCGTCCGAAGCCGGGCCGCAGGCGTGCAAGGCCACGACCAGGTCGGGTGCGGTCGGCCAGACGGAAGTATCGGCCAGATCCGCCCGTCTGACCTCGAATCGAACATTTTCCCCAGCCAGGTTCGCAACCGCGCGCCGGGAAGCCAACGCCTGCCTTTCGTCGCGTTCGATGAGGATCACATCGGCCGACTGGCCGCGCGGCCCGAGCAGCAGCTCTGCCGTCAGAAGACCCAGGTAGGCCTTGCCCGCAGCGGCGTCGACCAAGGTAACGTGCCGGTTGCGCTTGCCCAGCGCTCGCGCGATCTCGCCAAGAAATGCGAGCACTTCCGTCGCCTTTTTGCGGTCCTCTTTTCGCAGCGAGGTTCCCCCGGCACCGATGTAGATCCGGTGCAGCATGGTCTCGATGGTCTCGATGTCCAGCATCGTGGCTAGCTACGGGCCGCGCGCGACAGACGCTCCGCAACCGATCCCGTGCGGGTGCGGATGTCTAGGTAGATCTTGGCCAAGACCATGGCCGGAACCGGCAGAACGGCGACCGCGAGAAGATCGGCGAAGAGGAAGTGGATGAAGGTCACCGCCCGGCTCACCGATGTGGGAAAGACCAATTCGGCCAATAGCGCTGCCAGGAAGCCGGCCAGGCCGAGGGCCAAGAGCGCGAACACGGCCTGACGCGCGTCCGTCTTGACCAGCTCCAGACTGCGCAGCAGCGCCGCCCGCCCGCGGCGCTTTTCAAACAGCACGACATGGGGAACGAAGACGAAGAACAAGCTAAGCACGAGCCCGGGCAGAACGAACAGCGCGTGACCCACGGCCACCAGAAGGGCCGCCGGCAGAAGCGACACAAGGAACAACTCGGTGCGCGCGGTCAGGATCGCCCACACATCGGTTAAGCCGGGCAGAGCGACCCCTGCCTCCTGGTCGATGGTCGCCAGCGCCAGCGCGGCCAGCGCCAACGGCACGGCCAGCCCGAACAGGAGGAAGCCCTGGATCAGCGAAGCCAGCCGGAAACGGAGCCAGTCGCTGCTCTTCTGCTCTCCGGTCGACCCGAGCGGTGCGATCGCGGTCTCCACGGACGTGAAAGCCGCAAGCTCGGCGGCGGCCTGCTTGTCGACCTGCCCGCGCGCTTGGCTCTGCTGAATGCGCGCCGCCAGCTCGGCCTTGCGCGCTGAAAAATCGACGGTGGAACCGATCTTGGCCAGGGTCGTCGGCTCGGCGGGCACCGCCCCGGTGAGCAGACAGGACTCCACAATCGACGCGGGCAGGACCAGGAAAGCGGCCAAGAGAAGAAACTGCTTCGGGTTGCGCAGGTAGTTTCCGACCGCCCACCCGAGCATAGCAAACACGGCCTTGGCGTCGCGGACAGTTCGGCTGCTCTCCGTCGGCGTCCGGCGTGCGGTGTCTTCGGGCGGCTGTGGCAGCATGAACCTCTGTCCTGCACCGACGGGCGGCAGGTCAACCGGCGCGTCCCGCGCAGCTTGCCCGACCGATACCGACGCCAGGCCGCCCGCAACCGGCTTGACCGGCGTGGGCTCGGCGTGGGCAGCGACCGACGGGGGAAGGTCGACTGGCGGCGTGACGGGCTCGAACGAGGCAGTCTGGCGCGGCGGCGTCGCAGTCTTGACCGAATACCCCGCTGGCGGCGTCACATCGAGGCTGATGACCAAGTCCGGATTGTCGCGTGCCTCCTGGGCGGTCGGAAGCCGGCGGGCCGAGGGTTGCGATTGTGCCGCCGCCTTCAGCGGCGGAGCGCCCACGAACATGGTCTTGGCCATGGCCGGCGACTGGCTTCTCGCGGGCGGCGGCAACGACACCGAGAGCGGCGTCAGGTCCTTGCTTGTGGATGGCTTCGGTGCCGGCAGCGGCGGCGCGGGAGCCACGCCAAACAGGGTCTTCTGTGAGGTCTGTGCGCTATTGCCCAAGGTCTTTCCGGTCTTGGGACAGATGCGGAGAGTCGCGGCGTGGTCCTGCCCGCAGTAGATGCAAATGCTCACGGCTTGACCTAAAATCTTAGCCGAAATCGCCGCCGCGTGCTCGGTGCCGGGGCGCCCGGCGACCGTTTGGCGGGCCAGCGGCGGGCGATCCAGCGCCGGTTCACGACGCATTGTGATATTCCAGTTCTGCTCAATTTCGGTCGACGAAGGATCTGTGAGCGAGGAGACGCTTCAGCTCGGGCACTCGTTCGACATGGTCGGCAAGGTGATCGGCGGCTACCGCTTGGTCACGCCGTTGCGCAGCGGCGGCATGGGCACCGTGTATTACGCCGAGCACACGCTCATCGGTCGTCGTGCCGCGATCAAGATTCTTCACCCCGAGGTGTCGCGCAATCCACAGGTGTTGGCGCGTTTCCTCACCGAGGCTCGGGCGGCCAACGACATTCGCCATCCCAACGTCGTCGAGATCACCGACATCGGCAGTGTGGGCGACGTGCATTACATCGTCATGAGCTTCCTCGAGGGCGAAACACTGGGCGAGCGCCTGGAGAGGATGCGGCCTCTCGACGAGGACGCCACCGTGCGCATTGTACGGCAGGTGGCCTCCGCGCTGGCGGCCGCGCACGACCACGGCATCGTGCACAGGGATCTCAAGCCCGAGAACATCTTCCTGCTCAACCACCCGGACTATCCCGACTACGTCAAGGTGTTGGACTTTGGCATCGCCAAGCTGATCACACCCCACGATCCGAGCCTCGTGAAGAGCACCCTTGCGGGAACCGTGCTCGGCACGCCTGCGTATATGTCACCCGAACAGTGTCGCGCCGGATTCGAGCTCGACCATCGCAGCGACATCTATTCGCTCGGTATCGTGCTCTACGAAATGGTCACCGGCACGGTGCCGTTCCGGCATGAGGCGCCACCGGACGTGATGATCGCGCACATGCGGGACAAACCGCTTCCGCCGAGCGATCTCAATCCCAAGCTGTCCAAGCACCTGAACCGCGCCATCCTGCGGGCCTTGGAAAAAGATCCGGCGCAGCGGTTCGGCAGCATGCGCGACCTGCGCGATGCCATCGAGAACGTGACCCGGCCTCCGGCGACGACTATCAAAGGCGCGGCCGAGGACTCCACGGCGGGCAAGCGCGAGAAGCGCGAGACGACGCTCGTCGTGAATCGCCTGACCGACATCATTCTCAAACGGCTGGATAACGACAACCTGTTGGTCCCGGCGATGCCGGCCACGGCCATGCAGTGCATGCGCCTGCTCGATAATCCGAACCAAAGCTTCAAGAACGTTGGCGACGTGGTCGGCCGGGATCCGGTGCTGGCCTCACGGGTGCTTCGCCTGGCCAACAGCGCGGCCTTTCCCAGCCGCTCAGCGGCGACGACGCTCGAACAGGCCATCGCTCGCCTGGGGACCGAGGGACTCAAGCTCGCGATTTGCCACTTCTCGATGTACCAAGCCTTCTCTTCCAAGGACGAACGAATTCAGGCGGCCTTCCTGGGCATCTGGGAGCATTCGCTGGCGGTGGCGCTGATCGCCAAGGAAATCGCGGGCCAGCTCGAAGGGCCCGGCGTCACCGAGCCGAGCAAAGTGTACCTCGTGGGCCTACTTCACGACGTGGGGAAGCCGGTCGTTGCGTCGTTGCTTCTGGAGGCAGAGAAGCTGATGGCGATGCAGAAGGCGCGGGTTCCCTGGATCAGCCACGCGGTCTGGCGCCAGGTGGTGGATCGGTCCCACCGCAACATCGGGGTCGCGCTGGTTCGACGCTGGAGCCTGCCGGCGGACATCGGCGACGCCATCGAAAAATGCGTGAGCTACGACAAGGCGGTTCCCTTCGCTCCGTCCAACATTGTGTGCCTGGCCAACGCCTTCGCCAAGGTGCAGGGGCTTTACGCCGGCGACTTCGACGCCGACCATGTCAACGCGCTCCTCGTGGAAGGCAAGCGGATCCTCGACCTCCCCGACGAGGCGCTCGCGCTGCTGTGCGCAGGCCTCTACGGCCGGGTCGGGTCGCTCTTCGACATGAAGGCGCCGAGCGGCGTCGGAACGTCGTAGGGATTTGCTTCGCTCGGGGCTCGGCCGCATCTATAGGTGATGCGGAGGAGCCGACCATGGAACTGAAAGAGAAGAAATGCCTTCCCTGCGAAGGCGGTGTGCCGACGCTGACTGCGGATGAAGCGACCCGCCTGTTGCAGCAGCTTTCGGGCTGGCGCATCGATACGGAGAGTCCCGAGCTGCGTAAGCGGTTCAAGTTCTCGACCTTTCCCGAGACCATCACTTTCGTGAACCGGATGGCCAACCTGGCCGAGTCAGAGGGACATCATCCCGACTTCTGCGTCCGCTTCACCGTGCTCGACGTCTCGGTCACCACCCACGCCATCGGCGGGCTCTCGGAAAACGACTTCGTTCTCGCCGCCAAGATCGACGAGCTGCCCCAGAAGTAAGGGCACATCTGAAAAAAACGCACGCCCGACCCTGTCGAGCGTGCGTTTGAATTCGCTGGCCTCTTATTACTCGAGAGGCGGATGTGCGTTGCGGACTAAGTCCAGGAAGTACGACTCGAACCACTGGCCGGCCTGCGGCGCGCCCTTGGCCGCATCCGGGCCGCCGCACATCGGATCGTAACGCGGCTGCTGTGGATCCGAGACGCCGTCAGACTCTCCCGGCGGCTTGATCCAGAAGTATGCATCGAGGCCGGGCGCAGGATCGGCCCGCGGTCGTTCTCCGATGCCCGCTCCGTGCACGTTGCACCAGCTACCCCAGGCTTTGCGGATGTTGCCCTTGCCGTTTCTCGACGTGTCGATGATGTAGCCGTGGTTCTTGAAGCCGTACATTTCCAAGGTCTTGCGCAGGGTCTTGGCGTACGTCAGCTCGTTCGGGCACGGGTTGGTGGGCTCCAGAATCGCGCCGTCGCGGTTGGAGAGGCTTGTGTAGTTCGCGCTGTTGAGTGCGAAGCCGCGGATCATCTGGGGGCCGCCCGCATCATGGAGCACGGTCTTGAAGATCCTCGCGATCTTGGTGCGGTTATCGTCCCAGCCCAGCCAACCCGAGTGGGCGGCGTCCAGGTACACGCTCACGTTGGGCAGGGCGAAGCTCTTGATCGCGTAGACGACGCCGTGCTCGTAGGCGGGCCGAGCTTCCCTGCAAAACGGCAACATCATGTTGGTCGCCAGGTTGCCGAGCGAGTCGGGCTCGAGCACCACCACGATGGGCTGATTCGGGTGGGCCTTGAACTGCGCGGTGATGGGATCGATGAATTCCTTCATGTAGCGGAACTCGCCGTTTTCCGCGACCTTGAG
>CAZBIU010000078.1:0-21443 GCA_964491625.1 uncultured Myxococcales bacterium | reverse complement strand
CGTCGACTGCACTAGCAATGCGGATTGCAGCGACGGAAGAGATTGCGTTGCCAATCAGTGCGTGTCGGCGACCTCGTGCCAGAGCCGAGGCGAATGCGAAGCCGGTAAGATCTGCGATTCGTCCGAAAAGTGCGGGCGCTGTGCGAGCGACGACGATTGCGACTCGACCGAGCACTGTCTCCAGGGCGCCTGTCGCCTTTCCTGTGAGAGCGACAAGACCTGCACGCCGCAGGGAATGGTTTGCGGCACTGACCTGTCGCCATCCGTTTGCGTCCAGTGCTCGCCTCAGAAGACGTGCCCCACGGCCACCGTCTGCGACAGCAGCTCGGGGCTCTGCAATGCGCCGGTCTGCGCTGCCGGCGACGGCATGTGCTCGGGCGACGGCGTCGCCGAGTGCAAGGCGGATGGCAGCGGTTGGGGGGACGTCAGGACGTGCCCTGACTCCCAACCCTGCAAGGCCTATGGTGGAAAGGCCGGTTGTGGCGGTCCATCCACCGCGGTCGACGGTGGCACGCCCTCTGACGACGGCGGCACGAGCCCCATCGATGCCGGCCCCCAGACCTGCAGCAGCGACACGGAAACGCCTTGCACCAACATTCCGAAGCTCGACGGAACCGTATCGCTCGACGGAAACGGCGATGAATTCTGCCCAGTGCCTTCATTCCACTTGAACGCGACCACCGCCAAGAAGGTCTTCGCGTACAACGCCACGCCGCCCGAGGATGCGACCGTGAAGGTGGCCTGGACCTCGGCCGGACTGGCTGTGTTCGTCGACGTCGCCGACGCCAGCGTCCAGACCGTGAACATGAAGGATCCCACCCAGACCGCCATCGACAGGGCGTACCAGGGCGATTCCATCGAGCTCTTCGTCTCGTCCAGCGACAACGTCACCGGAGAGCCGGGCGCTGACAGCAATACCTTGCACGTCATCATCCCGGCCAACGGGCCAGCGGTGTCGGTCAAGACCACCAACAACAACGGATCCAGCACAGGCGTTCCCACTGCTTGGGACGCCTCGCTCTACAAGCAGACCACGACCTCTACTGGCTATGCCATCGAGGCGGTCTTGCCATGGCAGGGCGGCAATCCGAGCACGGGTACCCAGGTGCGTTTTGACATCGCCCTCAACAGCGCCGACACCAACTTCGGCGGCATCGATGACATGCGCGATGGTCAGCTCGTCTACTATATCGGCGACGTTGCGAGCACGAGCTGCCAGGGCTCGAACGACGGCACGGTCCCCTACTGCGACGACCGCACCTGGTGCACGACCACGCTGCAGTAAAGCCCGGGATGGGATCGTCGGCGCCGAGAATCTGGTAGAACCGCCGCAATGCTGCCGATTCTCGCCCAGATTCCATCCAAGCCGTTGTTCGTGCTCGCGCTCCTGCTTGCCGCGGTGACGGCGGGTTGGAACGCGCGTGCGCGTCGCCTCGACCCGAAGAGGCCGCGCAGCTCAACGCCTCTGTACCTCTTGGTGGGCGCGTGGCTGCTGCTTGGCTTGCGGGGCCATTCGTGGATTCCGTCGGGCGGCATCTTTTCGCAGCCCTGGCTGCCTGTGCCGATCTTCTCGTACGGCGTGATGCTGGGCACCTCGATGGTGGTCGGCTGGTTTCTCGCCATGCGCCTCGCGAAGCAGGACGGCATCCCTGGCGAGCAGGCCGGCGCGATCTACATGTGGACCGCCGTCTGGTCCATCGTCGGCGCGCGTTTGCTTTACGTCATCACCGAGTGGCAGGAATTCGCGAACCCGGTCGACATCTTCCTGCTCAACAAGGGGGGCCTGGTGGCCTACGGCGGAATGATCGGCGGCTTTCTGGCCAGTTGGTACGGCTGCCACAAGCGCAAGATCCGCCTTTTGCGCTGGGCCGACGTGTCCGCGCCGTCGGTGGTTCTGGGCACCGCCATCACGCGCATCGGCTGTCTGCTCTTCGGCTGCGACTATGGCCGCCGTGCCGATGGCGTTCCCTGGGCCATCAGGTTTCCCCACGATGCGCCGGCCTGGCAAGACCACTTGGCCCATTTCGGCCTCGACCAGAGCTCGGCCTGGTCGCTTCCGGTTCACCCAACCCAGATCTACGAGTCGCTCGGGAACTTCGCCCTGTTCGGCGTGCTCATGTATCTGCGCCGGGTGCGGAAGTTCTCCGGCGAAGTCTTCCTGGGCTGGGTCTTGGGCTACGGCACCCTTCGCCCCATCATCGAAATCTATCGCGGTGATTCCGATCGGGGCAACGTGGGGCCGCTCTCCACATCGCAGTTTATCGGGATCGTCTCGGTCGCTTTCGGCCTGTTCCTGCTCACCGTCTTGCTGCGAAAATACAAGGCAGATCCAGCCTCGCTGCGCCTGTGGGAGCAGCCCTTGCCGGCTCTTATCCCGGTCGCCCAGACAGGCGGGCGTTCGCAGCGCCGCCGTCGCAAGCACTAGCAGACAGCCCAGTCGCGAGGGCGTAGCCGGGCTTGCCCGGACAATTCTTTCCGACAAAGTCGGGACGGCGGGGACCGGTTTGATGTATAAATCCTTCGGTAACTGATCGCGGGGGAGAAAATGAGTCTCAAGCGTAGTCACGCCAGCACACGGTCCACCTCCAGTGGCGGGGCGGATTCCGGGGCAAAACTTGGGCGTCAGGAGCTGTTCGACGAGCTGAAGAAGCACGCTCAAAGCGGGCAGATCTTCACGCCGGTCGACATCTCCATGGCCATCGGCGCCAGCGAAGCCGCTGTGTCGCGGGCGTTGCTGGGGCTGGCAGCCGAGGGTTACCTTGAGAAGGTCGAGGTTGGCAGGTACCGATCCGCACCCTTCATGGAAGTTCCGCAGGCCGAATTCATAAAGGCGCTTGCGCGTGCGTCGAAGACCGATTCGACCCGCCAGCGGGACCTCTCGGAAATCGCGAGGCTCAAGCAGAACAACGACGTGATGAGGGCCAAGCTGCTCGGGGCGTTGGCCGAACGCGATCACTACCTGGCCGTTTTGAAGCAGCATGGAATCGATCCCGGTCCCGCTCCGGCGCCTGCTGCCGCTCCCGCCGCTCAGCCAGCCGTCTCCGCCGCAGCCTCCGACACCAGCGCCGCTTCGGCCGCGCCCGCAGAGTCGCCGGTCGAATCGTCGAGCTAGAAAACTCGATGCTCCTGCGCTTTTCGGTATGCGCGGGGCACGCGCAGGGCGAAATCGGAGCGTCTCCCGTTTGGCGTACGGTCGATGTCCCATTGCCGGTCGATGAAGTCGCCATTGGCCGGCAGCCAGGGGCGACCATCGAGCTGCCATTTGCTGCGGTGTCTGCCCGCCACGCCAGGATTTTCGGGCAAGCCGGGGCGTACCGAATCGAAGATTTGGGAAGCAGCAACGGCACCCTGCTGGGTGGTCGGCGCCTTCTGCCCCATGTGCCGCTGCCAATCTCACCGGGAGATACCTTCGACTTTGCGGGCGCCAAGGTGCGCTTCGACGGAGAGCTGGCTGCGGCCAGTTCCACCACATCGCCCGAGGGAACGGACACCTTGGCTCGACGACTGGTCCACGACGTGTTCGCTGCGTGCCCGCCAGCGGAGACGGTGAGGCTGGTGGGCTTGACCGGTCCAGGGGCCGGGTGCGAGCTGCCACTGGTCTCGCTTGAACGCCCCGCGCTGGTTGGGCGGGGCGACACTTGCGATTTGGTCCTCTGCGACGAAAACGTTTCGCGTGAGCACGCATCCTTCCAGCGCAGCCCGGCCGGCGTGGTGGTGCGAGACTTGGGTTCCAAGAACGGCATCGAGCTGCAAGGGAAGCCGATTGCAGGCGAGTGCCACGTACGCGACGGCGACAACATCCGCATCGGAGACACGACCCTGCGCCTGGTCGATCCCGAGGACCGATTCTTGCGCCAGGTCCAGCAGGTGGAACCGGCCCAGGAAGGCAGTCTGCCGCCGGTCCCGTCCGAGGCGGCTCCGCAGCGGGGAACCCGTCGGGTGGCTCTGGCCATTCCGGACACTGAGGGGCGGAAATCGTCGTCATCCGAGCCCGCTTCCACCGGCGGGTCGGGTGTTCGGCCAAGTCGGCTGCCCCTGGTTGCAAGTCTGGTCGCCATCCTGGTCTTGTTGTGCGTCGCCGGGCTTGTGCTAGCACTTGCGTTTGGCAGCTAGGTGTAGTCAAAGAACGGCTCTGGCCGAATGGAAGTACGCGTCCCACTGATGTTTCGTCCGGTCTATCAGCCCTTGGTCTGGGGGGGGCGGCGCCTGGAGAGATGGGGCCGCGCGATGCCTCCCGGCCCCATCGGCGAGGCCTGGGAATTGGCAGATCACGAACGCGGCATGAGCATCGTGGCCGAGGGGCCGCTTGCCGGCAGGCGCCTGCGTGACATCGTGACTGCCGCCGGGGCCGAGCTGGTCGGGGCGGGCTTCGCGGGGGGGGAGTTCCCGCTGATGGTGAAGCTGATCGACGCGACCCTGCGCCTAAGCGTTCAGGTTCACCCTGACGCCGCCCTGGCACGCAAGCTGGGCGTCGGCCAGCACGGAAAGACGGAGTGCTGGGTCTTTCTCGGCGACGGTGGAGAAATCTGCCAGGGGACCAAGCCGGGCGTCGGCCGACGGGAATTCGAGAAGGCCTTGGCCGAGCACAAAGTCCTCGGCACTTTGAACCGGTTCGATGCGCGCAAGGGCGACGTGTTTTTCCTGCCCGCGCGCACCGTGCATGCTCTTGGCGAGGGGTGCCTGCTCTACGAAGTGCAGCAGACGTCGGACATCACCTTTCGCGTGTACGACTGGGATCGCCTGGGCCTCGACCGCCAGCCACGCGCATTGCATGTGACCGAATCGATGGAAACCATCGATTTTTCGCGCACCGGGTTCGGGCCACACCGTCCCCAGCCGTGGCACGGACTGCACGGATCCGACAGTGAAGAGCGCGAGCTGGTCGAGTGCTCGCACTTCGTCCTGCGCGAGCAGCGCGTGCGCGGCATGGTCGACCAGACGACCAACGATCTGTGCGCGGTGGTGACTTGCCTTGATGGGCGCGGGACGCTGGCGACCAGGGCGGGTGAGGTAAAGCTCGTGCCACTGCAGACCGTGCTGGTACCGGCCGATGCAGGGGCCTGGCGGGTGGACGCGGCCGGTGAAACCGTCAGTCTGTTGGTTGCAACGCCCAGGCTCGGCTGAGGTCAGCTACCGCTTCTTGCGCGCCTTCTTGCGCGCGTTGCGGGCGTCCTTGCGCTTGCGCTTCTCTTTCGCGCGGTCGACGTTGCGGGTGGGCGCCTGGAAATGGCCGCGCTCGCGCGACTGCACGTTCATCAAACCGGCAAGCTGGTCCATGTCCATCCCGCCCAGCATCTTGCGCGCCTGATTGAGCTGCGAAAGCTGCTTGAAGCCGGGGATCTTGCCGAGCAGCCCGGACGAGGCTCCGAGCTGCATCATCATCTGCCGCATCATCGCGAAGCGGTTGAGTAGGTCAGCGACCTCGGATTCTTTGCGCCCGCAGCCGCGCGCCACCCGCGCCAGGCGGCTGTGATCGAAGAAAGCGCTGCGCTTCTTCTTGCGCTTTCCGGCCTCGACCACCTCTTCCCAGCTCGTGATCACGAACACCTCGGGCTGCCGCCTTTCGGAGTCGGTCATCGACGAGATGATCGATCCAATGCGGACCAGCTCGTTGTCGTCCACCTGGATGTTGGCGTCGGCAATGCCGGGGATCTTCTCCACCATCTCCGACAGCGGCCCCATCTTCTTCAGGATCGAGATCTGGTCGAGGAAGTCGTTCATGTCGAACTTCCCCTTGAGCATACGCATGGCGTCCTGCTCGGCCTTCTCCTCGTCGACCACGTCCTCGAACTGCTGGACCAGTCCCACCACGTCACCACGGCCAAGAATGCGACTGGCCATGCCCTCCGGTCGGAACTCTTCCAGGCGGTCGAGCGACTCGCCCATACCGACGAACTTGACCGGCTTACCGGTGACCGCCTTGACCGACAAGGCCGCGCCGCCGCGGGCGTCGCCGTCGAGCTTGGTCAGGATGACCCCGTCGTAATTGAGCCAGTCGTGGAAGGTCTTGGCGGTGGCGACCGCGTCCTGACCGATCATGGCGTCGATGACGAAGAAGATGTTGGCCGGGTTGGTCCGGCGTTTGATCTCCTTCAGCTCGTTCATCAGTGGTTCGTCGATCGCGAGGCGGCCGGCGGTGTCGAAGATGACCGTGTCGCGGCCGTGCTCCGCGGCGTACCGCTGCGCCCTTTCGCAGATGAGCGGCGGACTGCCGCCGGGCTCGGCATAGAC
The DNA here is from genome assembly GCA_964491625.1 of uncultured Myxococcales bacterium. Classification (GTDB taxonomy): domain Bacteria; phylum Myxococcota_A; class Polyangia; order Fen-1088; family Fen-1088; genus Fen-1118. Next base: position 15,212 of record CAZBIU010000078.1, on the reverse strand, counting down.
CGGCATGCCCAGGCTTTCGCCCAGAACCTTGAGCTGTTCGATGGCCGCAGGGCGGTAGACGTCGGCGGCGACCAGCAGCGGGCGCCGGCCCTGCTTTTCCAAGTGGCGCGCCAACTTGCCGACGGTCGTGGTCTTGCCGCTACCCTGAAGGCCGACCATCATGATGCCGGTGGGTCCCTTCTTGGCGAAGCGCAGCTCGGTCTCGACCGGCCCCATCAGTTGGACCAGCTCGTCGTGGCAGAGCTTGACGAAGTGGTCCTCGGCAGTGACGCGGCGGACTTTCTCCTTGCTGCTGGCGCGCACCTTGACGATGACGCCGACCGCCTTCTCCTTCACTTGGTTGCAGAACTGCTGGACCACCTCGAACCCGACGTCGGCTTCCAGCAGCGCGGTGCGGACTTCGCCGAGCGCCTCGTCGACGGTCTTGTCATCTAGCTCCGCCAAACCCTGGAACTTTTGCTTGGCGGACCGGAATCCCTTGGTCAGTGTCTCGAACATGGGGCGGGCAATCTACCACAGGCCGGCGGCGGAAAACGGTGGATGCGCGGGAAGCGCAGACGTCCGCGGCGGACGTCCGTGTGCGGTTGGGTAGGAGGAGAAATCCGGGGCGCTGGTTTTCCCAGGTTCCACAGGGTGCTTGTTCCTTCAGTGTGACCACCCCCATGCGACAAGTTGTACGTCCTCTGCTTCCGATCCTGGCTTTGATGGCTGCCCTTTCGCTCGTCGGCTGCGCCAGCTCGCCGCCCACCACCGTGCTTGATGATTCCACGCCCATCGAGCTGCCGCCGGCGCCGGATGGATCGCCCGTTGCGATTCACGGGCGGTTGCAGGTCGCCGGGACAAGTCTTGTGGATCAATCGGGCCAGCGGGTCCAGCTCAAGGGCGTTAGCAGCATGTGGCTTGCCGGCGAGTCCGGTCCCTACGCCGAGAGCGAGAGCGCCCTCAAGTACATGCGCGACAACTGGAAGCTTTCCGTCATCCGCGCGGCCATGGGCGGGTCTGGCACGGATACGCCGGTCAGCAGCCCGCAAAGCCCGCTCTTGCCCAGGGTCGAGCAGATCGTGCAGAACGCGATTCGGCTCGGCGTCTATGTGATCGTCGACTGGCATACGGAGCAGGCGGTGTCGCAACAGGCCGACGCCATCACGTTCTTCACCGCCATGGCGCACAAGTATGGCGCCTACCCCAACCTGATTTGGGAACCCTACAACGAGCCGGGCAAAGGGGTCACTTGGGCTCAGATCAAGCCGTACCACGAGGCACTCGTGGACGCGATTCGTCCCATCGACCCGAACAATCTGATCGTCATGGGAACGCCCAACTGGTCACAGTACGTGGATACCGCAGCCGCAAATCCGGTCGCGCCCGCGAGTGGAACCGCGAACTTACTGTACACGGTCCACTTCTACGCCTGCGATCACACGCAGTGGCTGCGCGATAGGGCCGACACTGCGATCGCCGCGGGCGTCGCAATCTTTATCACCGAGTTCGGCGCTACCCCGGCGAACGGCGGCCAGGGCAGCACGAACTACGTCTGCCGGGACGAAGCCAATCTGTGGTTCGACTGGATGGCGGCCAACAACGTCAGCGGCGCGGCCTGGAAGCTCGACAAGTGCTCCGACACATCCTGCATTCTCGCCAATGGCGCTTCGGCTTCGGGTCCTTGGCCCGACGACGTTCTTACCACCGATGCCAACAACACCCTCGTTTCCACCGGAAAGACCCAGGGTGGCGGCCACGGGACGTTGGTGGTCGACTGGATTCGCGAATAGGTCGCTATTGTCGCAGGTGAAGGTACCTCTGCGTCCAGGGACAGGCCAGAACGCAGATGCCGCAGATGGTGACGTCGATGCCTTGCCGAGCGGCCAGGGCCGATGCCACGCGCTTGCAGGCAGCGGCGTCGAAGATGCGGTCGCGGGCCATCCCCTCGCGCCAGAGCTCGCCCTCGATCGCGCGGGCCGGACAGGCATCCACGCAGGCGCGGCAGGTTCCGCAGCGTGATTCGCGGATAGGCTCGCCACAGACCAGCGGCGCATCGGTGAGCACGCTGGTCAGTCGGATGGCCGAGCCAAACTCGGGCGTGATCAGCAGCGCCGAGTCGCCGATCCATCCGAGGCCCGCTCGCGTCGCTACGGTCTTGTGCGGAAGTGCGGTGGCGCCGTCGCCCTTCACCACCTTCACCGTGACCGGTCCCGTAACGGCGGCATACCCACGCGCTTCAAGCCTTGCGGCGGCATTGCAGGCCAGCTTGGCCAAGAGGGCGTTTGCCCTGTCATAGTCGGCGTGATACGCCGTCGTAGGCCCCGCTGACAGTCCGGCCACGACCGACGGATTCAGGGCAACGCCGAGCGAGAGCGCGCGCGGAAAGCCAGCGCGCACGTCAGATGCGAACCCTGTCAGGTCTGCAAACCCGACCCGTGAGGCCCCAGTTTGCTTCAGCGTCGCAGCCAGCTCGTCTTGCCACGAAGATGTTGGTCCGTGATTCAAGGGCTCACCCGGCGAGCTGTTACCTTGTGCCAGGCGACGCCTGCTCGGCTTGCCACCAGGCGATCCAACGCTGCCGGGCCTCTTCGCGTTCGGGTTCCGGCAGATCGTAGTGATAGCCGAAGTATTCGCCGCAGACTTCGTAGAGCTCGTTGGAGGCTAGGAGGCGCAGCTCGGGAGTCTTGTGCGCGAGTCCGTCCAGCAGCCACTCGACGCGTGGGCGATTGGCGTTGGCAGCCCACCATTCGGACCAGCGCTTCGCCTTTCGGCCCAGGTCTTCGCAGCTCAAGGTCACCAGCGACGCATGGGCGGCGCTGGCCACGGCGGCGTCGGCGGTTTCCAGGATCTCGATGATGGTCGGCACAGCGTTCTTGTCGCGCAGAACCGACAGGGCGCTCAGCGCCGAGGTGGCCACCGTGGGATCTTTGGCCTGAGCCTTCTTCTCCAAGCCTCGGCGAAGCGCGACCACGCGCGGGTCGCCCAGGCGTCGTGCCAGGTGCCGGAGCGCCGACTTGCGTGCCGCCGAATCACCCAGGCGGGCGGCCGCGATGAAGGTATCCACCGGGTCGATGCCGGCCATCACCGGTGTGGGCGTTCGCATATCGACCTGGGCTCCGTCGCCAGCGACTTTGCGCGCGCGAGCGGTGCCCACCAGCCTGGCCAAAAGGGCGAGGTAGCGCGGAGGCACGGGCACGCCGTAGATCGTGTGCAGAAGGCCCCGGAAGCGAACCTCGCACACCAAAAGCGGCTCGACCAACAGCGCGCGCTGGGCAGACCACGCCAAGAGCCCGTCGTGGCTGTGCTCGGGCCGGACCCAAACGTCTAGAGCGTCGTTGTGCTTCGCCATCGGAGCGGCGCCGAGCTTCTGCGCAGTGGCCGAGTCGATCCATTGCGCGGCCGACGGATCGGGTACGGCGCTGACCTTGTCCGCGGGTACCATGGCAATGCCGATGATCTCCGCCAGCTGGCTGGTCAGCGTCTCCTCGTCGGTGGCTCGCAATTCCAGAAGCGCGGTGTCGATGCCTCCGCCGTAGAGCTTCTTGCGCTGTTCGGCCTCGATGCCGGCGTCCCGTGTGATCACACCACGGCGAACTAGGGCCTTGGCAATCTCTGACAGCGGCATGGAGGTCTGTGCGGGGGAGTTTGCGATGGTTTGGCGATCATCGAACGGTCATCTAGGGGTCGTTGAAGATGACGTAGGTGCTCGACAGGTGGTCGTGCAGGGCGCGACGTTCGCGATCGAAGATACACCAAAGCCAGCCCAGGCCAACCATAGCCAGTGACAGCCCCATGGCGACAAAACGTAGACTGCCGAGCACGGGACCGGGCGCCTCCCCGCGCGAGGAAATCACGCGAATGCCAAGCAAGCGCTTGCCCAGGGTTTGTCCCAGGATGCCGACGAGGTAGATTTGGTAAAGTCCGCTGATGCCGAAGAACAGGCCGACCCCGCCGGCGACCATGGGGTTGCGGTCAAGCAGGCCCGCCATCACGAAATCGGCGCCGAATTCCTTGGCGGTCGGCAAACGCACGCCGAGAGCCAGGGCCGCGAGCGCTGCAACCCCGGCTGAGACGGATGTCACGAGCAAGAGATCGACCAACGAAGCGGCAATCCGCCGCGGAAAAGTGGCGGCACGCACGCGCATGACCCGGCGTTCGCGGCTGCTTGCGCTGCTGACCGAGCCGCTGATTCGCGGCTCCTGCGGGCGTGAGCTGCTGGTTGGGAATCCGTTGTCTGGGGCGGCGGCTGCAAAACTGGTCACGCGACCATTCTGCGAAGGAGACCACAAGGTCGCAAGTTTCCCGATCGTTAATCCAGTCCGCCGGCGACCGCTTGCGCCAGCGCCACGGCCACGATGGCGGCAGTTTCCGTGCGCAGGATGCGCGGGCCCAACCCCACCGGCTGGAATCCGGCCTGCGCGCAGGCCTCGACTTCGGCAGGCGTGAAGCCTCCCTCGGGACCTACCAGCAACACCATTCGGGTCGCTCCCTGGGGCAATGCGTTAAAGTACGACCGGGCGTGCTCACCTTCCCACAGCATGAAACGCTGGGCCTCGGGATCCGCGAATCGGATCAGGGCAGGGGCGAGGGGCAGCGCTTCCTCGACCGCGGGCACGTCTGCCCGGCCGCATTGCCGGGCGGCTTCTTCGGCAATGGTCTGCCAGCGACGCCGACGGCCGACAGGGGGCTTCACCATGCCGTGCCGGGTGAGCACCGGCACGATGCGGGCGACGCCCAGTTCGGTGGTTTTCTGCACGATGAGGTCCATCCGCTCGCCGCGCGGCAGGGACTGCATGAGAGTGACGTTGCAGGTCGGGGCCTCGACCCGACGGCGCTCTCCCAGCGATACCTCGACCGACGTCTTGCCCACGGTCTCGATGCGCGCGTCGACCTCGAAGCCCTGGCCGTCGAAGATATGAATCGCGGCTCCCGGTCCGAGGCGAAGAACCTTGACCAGGTGCCGGTGCGCCGCTGCATCCAGGGTCGCGCGATCGCCTGTGAGCTGCTCGGGCTGGACGAAGACCCTGGCCATGGGTTGCTACGGCTTGGCTGCGGGCTTCTCCAGCAGCAGACCGGTCCACTCGCCCTCGTCGCGGCGCAGGCGAACCGTGAAGTCGGCCCGGGAGAAGACGGCCACCACGTCCTCGGCCTGTTCGCACAGGATGCCGGACAGAATTGCGTGTCCGTTCGGCGCGACCCGCTCAGCGAAAAGGGGCGCCAGCTCACTCAGCACGTCGGCCTGAATGTTGGCGAGAATCACGTCGAAGGCGCCGTCGGTTTGGTCGAGTGTTCCGGTCAAGAGCGACACGCTGGTGACCTGGTTGCGCTCGAAGTTTTCCCGGCTACAGGCGGTCGCCTCCGGATCGTTGTCCACGGCAACGCCGACGGCGATTGGCCAAAGTCGGGCCGCCGCGATGGAGAGAATGCCCGAGCCACAGCCCAGATCGAGAAATCGCGCGACAGACGGGCGCGCGTCCCGGACCTCCTCGGACAAGCCAACCACCAGGCGAGTCGAGGGGTGTGCCCCGGTCCCGAAGGCCCGGCCAGGATCGAGGTCGATGACGAAATCGGCGCTTTCGGTCGGAACCGGATCCCAGCTTGGGCGCACTACAAAGCGACGGCCAATTCGTGTCGCGCGAAAAAACTGCTTCCATACGTCTCGCCACTCGTCTTCGTCCGCGTCGCGTTCGCGAACCGCGACGGGATCCACCATCAGCCCCGACTCGCGCGCGGTCGCCAGGGCCGCGTGCGCGGTGGACAAGACGAACTGCCGATCCTCTGGCTTGCACAGGGCGATGACCGCGGTGCGACCTGGCGCCGTGGCCAAGAGCGTGCCACCGTCTCTCAGCTCGACGCCCCCCACCAGCGGACCTACCTCGGCGGCCAGAATTTCCGCGGCGGAAGTCTCCGTCTCGATCTGGATTTCGATCCAGGAGGTCAGCGGATAACGCGCCTCTTCGCCTCACGCCGACGCCGCTTGCGAGCCTCGCGAATCTTGCGCTTGCGCTTGACGGAAGGCTTCTCGTGATAGCGACGGCGTTTGATCTCCTGCAGGATGCCCTCCTTCGACATCTTCTGCTTCAGGATTTTCATCGCTTTTTCGATGGAATCCCGAACTTCTACTTCGAGGGGGCGTCCGAGCAGTGTCTCCAAGAAAACCTCCAAATGGATCAGGCGAAATCTGTGAGGGGGAAGTATTAACCATTCTCACAGGCCGAGGTCAAGTGGAGTAGTGGAACCCAGCGACTTTCTTAACGAAACAATATTGTGCGTTGCCTTACCATAAAAAACTTCTTTACATCGTTGCATCGGCAGCGTATCTACATGTAAGCGCAGGTTGTGAGAGAGCTCTGCGAACAGTGTTCTGTAGGACAGTTCGGAAGGAGAAGCGCCAATGATGGGGGCAAAGGTTTTTACAGCTACCAAGGCGAAGGATCGCGACGAGCTCGGAGAGGTTCTCACGCGGTGGATTCACGACAATCCTAAGGCTCGGATCATCGACAAGGTCGTCACGCAGAGCTCGGATCGTGAGTTCCACTGCCTCAGCATCACGATCTTCTACGAAATGCAGCCGTAGGCTGTAGTGGTCGCCCGTTCGGGTGACGCGCAAGTGTGAGATTCGCGGGGCGGCTGTGGCATGGGCCGATCCGCCCCGCTCGGTTCGACTTTCGCCACGGGTTGCTTGGCCGTGACATAATCACGGCCAATGCGATTTGGATTCATCGTCCGCGATGGAAATCCCGAGGCTCCTGGCCTTGCGGTGAGCCTTGCGGCTCTCTTGCGTGACCATGGTTGCCAGGCGGTCTTCGTCAATGACTACGGGCCCGGCGTTCCTGCCGGCCATACCGGCATGCCCGGCGATCGTATCGGCGCGCACATCGACGTCATGGTCGCTCTCGGCGGTGACGGCACCTTCCTTTTCGGTGCGAAGCTGGTCGCCGACCGCGACGTTCCCCTGCTTGGGCTGAATCTTGGAAGTCTCGGGTTCCTTACCCCATACGCGCTTTCCGAGGCCCACGCCGCGCTCATCGAAGCGATGCAAGGTCGCCTGCCGGTCGAGGAGCGCATGCGGATCCTGGTTACCTTGCGCGCCAAGGACAGAGAGCCGGAATCTCAACCCGCGCTCAACGACGCGGTCATCAACCAACGCGAGGTGGCGCGCCTTATCGAGTTGCTGGCTTCCACCAATGGCGACACCATCACCAGCTACAAGGCGGACGGCTTGATCCTGTGCACGCCGACGGGGTCCACCGCCTACAACCTGTCCGCAGCTGGGCCGATTTTGAGTCCCGATCTGGAAGCGATCGTCCTGACGCCAATTTGTCCGCACACGCTGTCGAATCGACCGCTCGTGGTCCGCGCCGACAAAGGGGTGTCCGTGACCAACACCTCCCGCTATCAAGCGGTCCTGACCGTGGACGGACACTGGAGCCGCGAGGTGGGGCCAGGCGACATGGTCGAGGTCCGCAAGGCGCAGAGAAGCTTGCGTGTCTTCCGGCCCAGCCATTCGTTCTTCAAGATTCTGCGCCAGAAGCTTTCCTGGGGCGAGCGCAAGGCATGAACTTCGACGCAACTTCGGCCACTGGATCGCCGACAAGGAAGACGTGCTAACGCATTTGCGAGTCGCGGGATTTGCGCTGATCGACGAGGTCGAGCTGCCGCTCGGGCCGGGTCTGACGGTCATCACCGGTGAAACCGGCGCCGGAAAGAGCATCTTGGTCGAGGCGCTGGGGCTTCTACGCGGGGGACGCGCCAGCTCGGATTCGATTCGCGCCGGTGCCGAGGAGGCGCGGGTCGAGGCAATCTTCGACCTTGCCGGCGATTCCGAGATCAAGCGCGCCTTGCTGGCCGACGGCCGCGAGGTATCCGAGGGCCTGGTGGTCAGGCGAGCCATCGCGCGCAGCGGGCGAGGCCGTATCCATCTTGGCGGGTCGCTGGCCACCGCCGCCGACCTGGCATCTACCGTCGGCAAGCTGTGTGATATCACGTCCCAGCACGACCAGCAGTTGCTGATGGATCCGGAAAGCCAGCTTGCCATCCTGGATGCTTTTGCCGGCAACCAAGCGTTGCTCGCCCGGGCCAAGACCGTGTTTCAAACCCTGTCGGATGCCCGCGCCGACTTGGCCAGGTTCGACGCCGACGCCCGCACGCGCGCCGAGCGCGAGGATCTGCTGCGTTTTCAGCTGCGAGAGCTGGAGGAAGCGGATCTCAAAACAGGCGAGGATGAGGCCCTGCGCCTCGAACGAGAGCGCTGCAAGGGCGCCGAAAAGCTCCTCGCGGCCTGCACGCGCGGCGAGGAGGGTCTTTATTCAGGAGAGGATGCGGCGGCTGGGCGAATCGCGACCGTGGCGCGTGAGATTGCCTCGCTGGCCGCGATCGATCCAGCTCTCCTGCCCGTGGTCGAAGCTCTGCGGGCTGCGCAGGCGCAGGTGGAAGACGCGGCGGCGTCGCTGTCTCACTACGCCGGCAAGCTCCGCTTCGAACCGGAGCGCCTGACCGAGATCGAAGAGCGCCTGTTTCTTATCGGCCGTCTGGTGCGCAAGCACGGAGGCTCGGTGGAGGCGGCGGTGCAGCGGCGCGAACAAATGACGCTGGAGCTGTCTCAACTCGGGTCGTTCGAGGAAGGACTCGCCTCGCGGCAGGCAGCGGTGGCGGCGGCCGAGCAGGAGATGACCGAGCTTGCCGATCAACTGGGCGACAGGCGGCGCAGGGCGGCGCGAACCCTCGGCAAGCGCATCGATGAAACCCTACGCGATCTCGGCCTGCCTTCCGCGCGGGTGTCGATTGTGGTGGAGGATCGAGATTCTCCGGGCAGCAAAGGTCGCGATCGGGCGCGATTCCAGTTCGCGCCCAATCCGGGCGAAGAAGCCCGGCCCCTGGATCGAATCGCTTCGGGTGGTGAGCTGTCTCGGGTGATGCTGGCGGTGGCCCAAGCGCTGGCCGGGCAGGGCCAGGCGACGACCTATGTGTTCGACGAGGTGGACGCGGGCGTGGGCGGCGGAACCGCCGAGGTCATCGGCCGCAAGCTGGCCGCCATCGCGCGGCACAGGCAGGTCCTGGTGGTGACCCATTTGCCGCAGATCGCCGCGTTTGCCGACTGCCACGTCAGGGTGCAGAAGGAATCCACCAAGTCCCGTACCAGCGTCCGGGTCGCAGTTCTCTCGGCCGGCGAATGCAGGGAGGAGATCGCCCGCATGTTGGGAGGCGCAACTCCGACCGCGCAGGCCACGGCCCACGCCGAGGAGATGCTGCGCCGTCTAAAGAGATCAGCCAAGGCCGATGATTCGGTGCTTGGTTAGATCAGAGCGTTTTCGGTTATAGTGCGGATAACGCGCCCGTCGCCCCGTTCGCGAGGATGGGGAGCTGGCGCTCAACGTAGATGCCCGAACTTTCAACAACTTTTCCGCGAGGCAACGCCCTCGTTCTTGATGCGCGTACCAGCCGGCAGGCGGCACGGCGGTCCTCTGGCCCGCCCGTCCCCTCCAAAGCAAGAACGAAGCGTTGGCAGCTATGCATTCCGCTGAGCTGTCGCTGAGGGAAGAAAAGCGTGCGCTTCGCCGCGCCATGGCCGAGCAGCGCGATGCTCTTTCCCCTGCGCATCGTGCGATCATGGTGACTCGAGCGACCGAGCAGTTCCTCGACTTGCCCGAAACGCGTCGTGCACGCACAGTGGCCGGATTCGTTTCGACCCGGTCCGAGATCGACACCGAGCCGTTGCTGGATGAGCTGCGTCAGCGGGGTGTCGATGTTGTGCTTCCCCGGGTCAGCACCGAGCTTATTCCGCCGCGCCTGCGCTTTCACCGGATCGAGAACAAGGCCGACTTGGTCTTTGGCATCTTCGGATTGCTGGAACCTGGCTTGGACTGTCCGGAGGTGGCTGCCCAAGACATCGATCTCTTCATGGTACCGGGCCTCGCCTTTGACCAGCGCGGCGCCCGGGTCGGCTACGGCGGCGGCTACTACGACGAATTGGCGGCGTACGTTCGGGCGCACCCTGACGCGACCGCGGCCCAGTTCATCGGGTTCGCGTTCGACTTTCAGCTGGTGGATACCTGTCCCTCGGGTGAATGGGATGTGCCGCTCAATTCCATCGTGACGGATGAGCGGGTGGTTCACTGCGATGCAACGAGTGACTGAGGAACGAGAATGACGGCTCTCACTATCATCGGCGTGATCGCGGCGGCACTGGCCGCTGCGGTTGTCGCCTACTTGCTCGGACGTTCGAGCAAACCTGACTCCGTGCCCGAAAGCGAGCAGGAGCGCAAGAGGGTGCTCTCCGCGGCCGAGAGCGAGGCCGACGCCATTAAGCGCCAGGCAGGCATCGAGGCCAAGGAGGCAGCGCAGAAGCTTCGCAGCGACGTGGAGAACGAGCTGCGCGCACGCCGCCAGGACCTGGACCGGTCTGCGGCCGAGATTCGCGCACGGGTGGAGGCCACCGATCGGCGCGAGCGGGAACTGAAGGTCGAGCGCGACAATCTCGCTCGCAAGGAAAAACAGCTTCTCTCGCGGGAACAAACCGCCGAGGCCGTCGCGCGCAGTGCTTCGGCCCAAACCGCCGAGGCGCGCGCAAGACTCGAAAAGATGGCGGGCATCAGCGAGGCCGAGGCACGCAAGCTGCTCACCGCCGAGGTTCAATCCGACGCACGCGCGGCCGCTGCCGCCGAGGTCAAGCGAATCGAGGAGGAAGCCGCAGTCGAGGCCAAGAGCAAGGCACAGCTTGTGCTGGGCGCCGCGATTCAGCGCTACGCCAGCGAGTACGTGGCCGAGCGTACCGTCGCGGTGGTTCCGTTGCCCTCCGACGACATGAAGGGGCGAATCATCGGCCGCGAGGGGCGCAACATTCGCGCGCTGGAATCCGCAACCGGCATCGACCTCATCATCGACGATACGCCGGAGGCAGTGGTGATCTCGTGCTTCAATCCGGTGCGCCGTGAGATCGCCCGCCTGGCGCTGACCCGGCTTATCGCCGACGGACGTATCCATCCGACCCGCATCGAGGAAATGGTTCGTAAGGCGACCGACGAGGTCGAATCACAGTGCAAAGAAGCTGGCGACCAGGCGGCGTTCGACCTCGGCATCGGCCGCCTGCACCCGGACCTGGGCCGACTGCTCGGCAAGCTGCGCTTTCGTTCGGGCACCGCACAGAACCTGCTTCAGCACTCCATCGAGGTCGGCTTCCTGGCCGGCACCATCGCTGGCGAGCTGGGCTATCCGGTGAAGGTGGCTCGGCGGGCGGGCCTTTTGCACGACATCGGCTGCGGCGTGGACCAAGAGGTCGAGGGGTCGCACGCGGTTGCCGGCGCGGTGATGGCGCGCAAGTGCGGCGAGGCCCCCAAAGTCTGCCACGCCATCGAGGCCCATCACGGCGAGGTGCCCGCCGAAGACGTGCTGGACCACATCGTCGACGCGGCGAACGTGCTGGCCAACCAGCGGCCGGGCGCGCGTCGCGAGACTCTTGAAACCTACGTCCAGCGCCTCGATGACCTGGAGAAGCTCGCGTCGAGCTTCAGCGGTGTCGAGCGGGCCTTCGCGATCCAGGCCGGCCGCGAGGTGCGCGTATTGGTGGAAAACACCAAGGTAAGCGACGAGCAAGCTCGCATCCTGGCCAAGGACATCGCGCGTAAGGTGGAGTCGCAGCTGTCCTACCCAGGCCAGATTCGCGTCTCGGTGGTGCGCGAGTCGCGTGCGGTGGACTTCGCCAAGTAGCAATTACTCATATTTGTTGACGGGCCGGGCCGGGCGGCGAAGATCCAGCCATGAACCTGCGTCGTCTGATCTTCGTACTGATTCCGCTGTCTGCGGTTGGCTGTGGAAGCGACAACAAGCCCCTGACCCCAACCGAGTACGCCAGCCAGTATGCGCAGGAGGTCTGCAATGCGGTTTCCCCGGCTTGCCTGGTGCCAACGGCCTCCTGTACCGCCGTGCAAATCCAAGGACGGACGGCGCAGGCGCAGGCTGCCGCCCTCGCCAATCGCTTCTTCGAATCGGCCAACGCCCAGACCTGTCTTGGCAAGGTGAGCAGCACCTACGGCCGGCTCAACCAGGGTGCTGTCGCGCTCAAGGGCGCCGATTACGAAGCGGTCATGCATGTGTGCGATCTCGTCTACCGTGGCCTGAATCAAGCCAACCAGCCGTGCGCCGTGGAAGCCGACTGCGTCGACGGTCTCATCTGCGACACGGGCGGCGGCAAGAATCTCTGCGGCGTCAAGACTCAGGTTTTACAGGGCGCCGGCTGTGGCAACGCCGGGGAGATCTGTCCGGTTGGGTACTACTGCGGCACTTCCGCTACCACACGTGCGCTGACCTGCCAGACCAAGGTTGGCCTGGGAGGAGCATGCAGCGACGCAGTACCTTGTCTCGAAAATCTGCGCTGCTCCGCCAACGTTTGTATCGCCCAGAGCGACTACGGCGAGGACTGCACTGTCGACCAGGACTGCAGCAGCGGCTTCTGTGAGCCCTTCGCTTTCTTGTGCGGAGACGACATCCGCTTTGCCAACGGAAACCCCGCCTGCCTTGCGATGGGCGGATCGTAGGGTTACAAGAAGGCTCCGTCCGACGAGCCTAGGGTGGTGCCACGATCTCACTCTTCAGTGCTGCGGTTTAAGTTTGGCGCAAGCGTAATCGGTGGACAAGCACAAGCTGCGATGTCCTGCCTGAGGATGGCCAGTATGTTGGCACTGCCCGACAGTGCCTAGTCGTTTTGCAGGGCGGTAAGAAGCACAAGCGCCAGTTCTCAGCCGCGCGATCATGACGCAGAAACGCCGATAACGAAGATTACGTCGCCTTCCCCCAATACCCGGCCCCGCCTGCATTTCCTGATTGAGAACTAGATGTCACGCTATTGTTTCGGATATTTCGCGGCGGTAGCTTCTGGGAGAATGCTCGGAAAACTTGCATCATAACCGATTGTCCAATTGCCTTTCCCCTGCTCTTGTTGAAGGAAGTAGGAGGCACGCCATGAAACGCATTGAAGCCATTATCAAACCATCCATGCTCGAGGATGTGAAGAAACGGGTCCGGGAGGTCGGAGTCAAGGCCATGACCCTGTCGGAAGTCACGGATTGTGGCGGCACCGTGGGTCGGCAAATGATCTATCGCACGACCTGCATCGTTGACTCAGTGACTAGGGTGCGGATTCAGACAACCGTCGACGAGGACATGGTGGGGCCTGTTGTGGACGCCATCATGGCCAGCGCGCGTGCTGGCGAAACCGACAACGGGACGATCTCCATCTACCCCGTGGTTGAGACAATTCACATCCAGTCTGGCACAAGCCCCTTCAAAGCGATTAGCGATCTCCATCACGACCACGCCAGGGTCGCCTGAAGCGAAAAGAGATTGGCAGGGCTTGGAACGATCGCGGTTTTCCCATAGCGCGGCGATGCCTCCGTTGCGCGTCGACCGCTAACATCGCCAGATGCATAGTTCCTTTGTTGAATATGGGAACCGCTATGACCCGCAACAGAGGAGGAAGCCATGATGGGCGCACGGAGTTCGTTCTTTTTGCAGGTATTCCGCCGCAATGCTGCTCGCCAACTCTGGAGGGAAGAACGAGATGCGCTAGGCCGATCTCAGATCTTGCCGCTCCAGTCTCAACAACCTGCACGGAACCTCGACCGCGAGAATGGCGAGAATGAACGCGTTGAAACCGGAGCTGGCCTAGCCCCAGACCAAGGTGTAAGAACACAGGAAGATTGACTAGCTCAAGAACCCGCGCCGGCCCAGCAGCAACGCCTCGGTGTGCAGTGCTTCCGCAAGTGCGACCTTGGCCCACTCTGCGCGGTCCTTATCAGTGACCTGGAGGAACCATCCGCCTTGCTTGAAGCCCTCCTCGCCAATCGGGTCCTGTACGACTCCGTCGAGCGAAACATTCTCGCTGACAACGATCTTTCCCATTTTCGTTCTCTTTCGGTAGTTGCTTCGTCGACTCGGTCATCGATTGTGGGCGCACCTGCGCTGGCAAGTTATCCATCCTGAGCGGATGCAGGCGCGACCTATTCCTCCGGATTGGGCTGTCCTTTGCCCGTCGCAATCAGGCTGCGCAGACTGTCGTTGACGTAATACCCCCACGCGCCCGAGCAGCCGCCGTAACATTCGAAGCTTGGAACCAGACCGACGTGCGTGAAGCGGAGTTCGGTCTTTCCGCGTTTCCTGGTAATCTCGAAAACGATCTCCGTGCCGTTCCATTCGGTCTTGTCCTTGACGAAGTTGAGCTTGGCGTCCGTGACGTGCCACACGACCCGTTTCCCCGGCACCAGCTCGGTGATCTTCTGGGTGCTGCGGTGAACGTCCTTGTAGCGGTAACTGAACTCGGCGCCGAGCTTGTCGGTGCTGCCGTCGATTTCTCCTGACCACCATTCACGGACGTTGTTGACGGCTGCGAAGACTTCTTTCGGAGACTTGTCGACGGTAATAGAGGTGGTGAAATTGCGAGTGCTCATGATTTTTCCTCCGTTGCGATGCGGGTGTGAGATTCGGTTTCGTTTCATCAGATGCTCGCAAATGCGCGCTCGTATTCCTTGTGGCTCTTGTTCCACAGGGCGCCCATTTGCTGCGCCATGGGGTCGGGGAAGATTTCCTCCTCGCCGCGCGCGATTCCTGCGACGAGCGCCCTGGCGGTGTCGGCAGGGCTCGTTTTCGGCATCTCGAGTGCCTTGACCATGTCCGTGTCGATGGGACCGGGAAGGACCGCGAGGACGTCGATGTGCTTTGCCTTCAGCTCCGCACGCAGGGCTTGCGTGATCGAGTATGCCGCAGCCTTCGAGGCCGAATAGCCAGCGAGGGGCGGGAAGCTCGCGAGTGACGTCAGCGACAGGACGTTCACGATTGTCGCGCTCCCGGGCGCACGCTCGAGCGTCGGGAGGAACGCCTTGATTACCGTGAGCGTCCCGTGAACGTTGGTGCGGAGGTCGGCGTCGAGCTCCGCCGGGCTCATCGTCAAGACATTGTATGACGTGAGCAAGCCCGCGTTGTTGATGAGGAGCGTGACGTCGTTGGCCTTCTTGGCGGCGGTCGCGATCTGATCCGGTTTCGTCGTATCTAGAGCGAGTGGGACGACACGCGAGCCGTCGCCGGAGACCTTGCTTTCGTCTCGGGCCGAAGCATAGACCTTGGCCGCTCCGGCCTCGAGGAGCGCGGAAACCATCGCCTTGCCGAGCCCTCGGTTGGCGCCGGTAACTAGGGCCTGTCCCCAAAATCAGGCCAGCCATACTCGCACCGCAGCGAAGAGA
>CAZBIU010000077.1:0-21465 GCA_964491625.1 uncultured Myxococcales bacterium | reverse complement strand
GCACGTGGGCTGTCCGGCACAGGCGGCGGGCGTGTCGTCGACACAGACCTGGGTGCCGGTCCCGTTGAGCGTCAGGATTCCGCGCAGCTCGCCGTGAATGCCGCCCAGGTCGACAGCAAGGTGGCCACTCACGAAGACCCACACATCGTCGTCGCCGCGGAACTCAAGCTGCTCGCCACCGCTGTATTGGAACCAATAGTGCGATTCACTCGTGAAGCCGTAGTTGTGGGTGTAGGTTGGATTGGTCGCAGGGTAGTTGATGTCGCCGAAGCCAAGCCCATCCAGCGGAAAGAAGGCCGAGCTGTAATACTGGTAGGATGCGGCGCTGATTTGATCCAGGGTCAGCGTGCTTTGGACGGTGATGCGCAAGACCGCTGGATTTGCGGCGTCTGCCACAGGATCCGCGGTCGCATTCGGATCGTCCGTGTACCACTGTGCATAGCTTTGCGCGATTTGGTCCGTGGTAAGCGAAGCGGTGTTGCTGGCCGTCTTGCTACGGAAGGTTGCGCCAGTCGCATCGCTCATCTGGACGCTGGTCGTGCTCATGTCCGGCCCGTCCATCGTCCACGGCCGCCCGTTGGCCCCCACGTAGGAAGTGTTGTAGACCGGCTTGCCGTCGATGCCGATTGCGCCGTTGGCAATCCCCGGGTAGCGCTGGGGCGTGACTGGATCCACTTCGAATTGCGGGTGGTGCCAATTGAAGTCGCGATAGAGGATTGGAATCGTCAAATGTTGGCCGAGCGCTGGTGCATCGGCCGTGCAGGAAAATCCGGATTCGACCGTGCAGGTCGAGGAGCAGCCATCGCCGTCCTGCAAGTTGCCGTCGTCGCATGCTTCGTCCGGCATCTTGATGCCGTCGCCGCAGACCGAAAAGCACTTGTAGGGCTGCGTCGGATCTTGGTTGGGGTAGCCACACTTGGGCTCGTTGGTACATGTGGGCGAGCAACCGTCGAACGGTCTGAGGTTGCCGTCATCGCACTGTTCGGTTCCTTCCAAATGGCCATCGCCGCACTTGGTTTGGTAGCACTCAGTGGTGCGGGCCGTGGGATGCCACTGGTCGGGCCCGCAGGCGTAGCCGGCCTCGAGCTGGCAGGTCGAGCTGCAGCCGTCGCCCGAAGCCGGATTCCCGTCGTCACATTGCTCGTTCCCGGCGATGATCCCGTCCCCGCAGGCCGCGGCGCCGCATGAGGAGCCAACCACCGGACACGCCCAACCGGACTCAAGCTGGCAGGTCGAGCTGCAGCCGTCGCCGGACACGGTGTTTCCGTCGTCGCACTGCTCGGCCCCTGAGATCCGGCTGTCCCCGCACACCACGGTAAAGATGCACGCCTGACCGGGCGTCGGACAGGCCCAGTCTGTCTCCAATTTGCACGTGCTGGAGCAGCCGTCCCCCGAATTGGTGTTGCCGTCGTCGCAATCTTCGCCGTCCTCCACGAAACCGTTACCACAAGCTGCGATCGGGCAACCGCTCGGCCCGACCGGAGCTCCACTCGGGCAGGTGCCGGCCGCAGCGGGCGAGACGTCCAGATTGACGGACAACGTTGGTCCGGCGTTGCCGGGACTCGCCGCGGCAGCGTCCGCGCTATTGGACGGTGACGTCGCAGCGTCGACGGTCGAGCTGCTGCCAACGGAACCGGGGTTATTGCATCCGCCAAACCCAATCGACAGTGCGAAAACTGCCGCAAGTATCGTGAAATTGCCTTTCATGGCTGCCCTCTTGTTCGATTCCTCGCGCTACGCCCATCGACACGTGGCTGGGGAGTGCGCTCGGACGTCATGTGTAGTTAGTGCCGCCAGGAAGTATGACGTTAACGTCTGCACTGAATGCGCCGGCAAGGACGCGGCGTTCTTCAACTCGACAGCGCCCAGCGGTACCAATTGGGTGAGCGACCGCGACTTGCCAAGGTGTCGACGGAGAATGCGAGGATTGCCGAAGCCGCCGAGCGGCAAACGGGAGTAGGATCATCGAGACAACGATGAAGAGTGGGCGCGTTGCGATCGAATGCTTTGTGTCGACTATTTCGATAGCGGCGCTTGGCTGCGGGGGAAGAGCGTTGGGCCTGCGAGCCCCCGACGGCGGACAGATCGATGGCCAAGCGGTGCCCGGGCAGAGCGGCGGGCAGCCCGGTGGTCGCGCCATGGTTGGGCAGATCTGTGACCTGACGGTCGAGGCCGAGCCGTCGCAGGCGATCGCCAACATGATGTCCGGGACGTGCCCCTTTGGCGTTTGCCTCAAACCCGTCGTCGATCCAAGCCGGGCGCTTCTCGAACCTCCGCTCGGTGCGACCTGCACCGCCGCGTGCAGCAGCGATTCCGACTGCACCGGTGAGACGCGAGATCCGAACGATCCGCAGGATGCGCGATGCCAAGGCGGCTTCGTCTGCGGCGTGCCGTTTGTGGTCGGGCCGCTCTGTTGCAAGCGATACTGCGTGTGCCGGGACTTCTTGGGCGCGGACGTAACCCAGACGCCTCCGGCGTGCATGGCGGCCGACGCCCTTGCAACCTGCCAGCGCGCGGCCGGGAATGCAGTGGTTTCCCCAGTAGAGGAAGAGAGCGATTCCTACCTGACCCCGGCCCCTATTCGCAAACTGGATCTAGTCTTCATGATCGACAACTCGCCTTCGATGGCACCCAAGGTGAGCAAGCTCAAGCAACAATTCCCCAAGCTGATCGATGCGTTCAAGGATCCCAGCGACGGGTCCTATCCGGATCTCAGGATCGCGATCATGGACAGCGATCTTGGCACCGGTGGCGCGTACAGCACCGGCTCGTGTGGCCCGAACGCCAGCAATGGCCAAAGCATCTTCGGTGACCTCGGCAACTTCCAAGTGCGCGGTGCTGCCGCTTGCGGCATGACGGATAAGGACGCACTGTGGATCGAGTACACCAACGGCCGCCCGGTGAATTTCAGTCGAACCGTGGACATCAGTCAGGTGCTTGCCTGTTTGGCCGGAGGTCTCGGCAGCGCGGGCTGCGGCGAGGAGCATCCGTTACAGGCCTTGGAGTTTGGCCTGGTCGAGCAGAGCCTCCACCAGGACCAGAAGGTCGGCCTGCAGAATGCCTTTCTTCGTCCTGAGGCGTACCTTGGTCTCGTGATTCTCAGCGACGAGGATGACTGCTCTGCCGCCACCAACGACGGGATGTTCGGCAGCAAACCCCAGCTTGCCGGCGAATCGACCAGCCTCCGCTGCGCCACGCGCGCCCACCAATGCAACGGCGTGAACCTGTCCAGTCCGCCTCCCGGCTTTCCCGCCAGCGCCAGCTTCGAAACCGATTTCACCAACTGCGGCGCACGAATCGATGCGTGTCCCAACCCCACCGATGGCACGTCTGCCACCGACACCAGCGGAGCCACCGCGTGCAGTCCGCTCAAGGACATCCATCATCTCGCCGAGGAGATCAAGGCGCTCAAGGTCAACCCGGACGAGCAGATTATGGTGGCCGGCATCTTCGGATGGCCCCGCATGCTTCTGGATGCCGCCGGCCTTCCTGTTCTCGATAGTGACGGCAGGGTGCAACCCGACATGTCGAGCGCTACGTATAGGATCGACGTCGTCCCTGGGCCTGGCCCCGAGGATATCGACGGGCAGCATGGGCCGATCTGGGACTTGTGGCCTGTCTGCTACGATCGGGACCACCAGCCGAAGACGCCCGACGCGTACGATGCCGATGCATGGGGGTGGGGCGCGCGGCCAGGATTGCGCTTGTCGGCCTTCATCGACGAATTCGGAGACAATGGCTTCAAGTTCAGCATCTGCGAGCGGGATTTCTTCGGAGCCATGGGAATCCTAGGACGGGTCCCGGTCAAGACGCTTCACAACCTGTGTGTGGACGCCAAGCTCGTGGACGTCGACCCGGTCACGCCTGGACTTCAGTCCGACTGTCGCGTGGTCTATCGAACGCCGCAAGCGGATGCCAAGACTGGCCAGACAACCTACGTGGAAAATCCCCAGTCACTTCCGATGTGCTCGCCCGGTGCCTCGCCAGAAGGCATCACCTCCGACTGCTGGCAGATTACCTACGACACTGCCAAGTGCCCGTCCACCGGCCAGTTGATCTCCGTCGTGCGGACCGCCGCTGAAATTGCCAGCGGCCCGCTGGCTGAGGGAACAAAGACCGGCGTGCAATGCTGGACCTGCCCGGATCTGGTGTCGACTCCGGGCTGCGACTACTGACGTATTTTCATCGCAGTACGGGGTCTGGCGGGTGCGCAGCGCTTGTGCCTTGCTGGCACAGTGTTATTGTGGCACCTGAATAACTATTCGGTGTTCGGCGGTCTTGCATGGGGATTACGAGAGGAAAGGTAGAAGATCATGAAAAATGGGCCTCTTGCAGTCGTATCGGTTGGCTTCGCTGTTTTGCTGGCCGGTCTCGGCTGCAAGCGCAACGGCGCCGACGCGATTGGGAGGCCTTGCGATCTGACGGTTGCGGCCGGCGACTCCCAGGCGGTCGTCAACACGGCGTCCGGCGAATGCCCAACCGGCATCTGCCTAAAGCCTGTCCTCGCCCCGACCGGACGCACCCTTGACCCTCCTGTTGGTGGAACCTGCACGGCAGGATGCAGCAGCGATTCCGACTGCGACGGCGAGCTTCGGGATCCCAACAGTCCGCAGGACACGCGCTGCCAGAGCGGCTTCTTCTGTGGGGTGTCCTTCGTTCGTGGTCCGCTTTGCTGCAAGCGCCTTTGCATGTGCAAGGATTTCCTGGAGCCGAGCGGTTTACAAACCCCCATCGCCTGCACAGGGCCGGACGCCCTCGCAACTTGCCAAGAGTCGGCGGGGAGCACTCCGACCGCAGGGGTAGGGCAGGAAACCGACCTCTACATGGCGGTCTCGCCTGTTCGGAGGCTCGACCTCGTGTTCATGATCGACAATTCGCCGTCGATGGCGCCCAAGGTTGCAAAGCTGAACAAGAGTTTTCCGTCGTTGCTCGCCGCGCTCGAGGATCCGTCGGACGGCACCTATCCGGATCTGCGAGTCGCCATCATCGACAGTGACCTCGGAACCGGTGGGCGGTATGACACCGGTCCCTGCGGCCCTAACAGCAGTAACAACCAAAGCTCCTTCGGCGATATCGGCGACTTCCAGATGCGTGGGGCCACTGGCTGCGGCGTGACCGACTCGAACGCGCTCTGGCTCGAGTACACGAAAGGGTCGCCGATAAACTACAAGAATCCCGCTGGCGGCGACATCGCCCAGGTTTTCGGTTGCCTGGCCAGCAACCTCGGGACTGTGGGCTGCGGCGAGGAGCATCAGCTCCAAGCCTTCGAGTTCGCCCTCGTCGCGCAGAACTTGCACGGCAGTACCAGCGAACCAGCGCGTGGCGGCGCGCAGAACTCCTTCCTGCGCCCGCAGGCCGACCTGGGACTGGTCTTCCTCAGCGACGAGGACGACTGCTCGGCTGCGACCAACGACGGCATGTTTGGCGACATACCGGATCTGCGCAATGAATCGGCCAGTCTCCGTTGCGCCACACGCGCCCACAAGTGCAGCGGCCAGAATCTCACCAATTCCCCTCCCGGCTATCCCACGGTCGCGAAGTTCGAAACCGGCTTCGCCAACTGCTCGGCGCGAACCGACGCCTGCTCGAACCAAACAACCAACTATGGCGCCATTACCGACACCAGCGTTCCGACCGATTGCAGTCCGCTGAAGGACATCCCTTCCATGGCCAATGAGATCAAGAGTCTGAAGGCCGATCCGAGCAACCAGATTCTCGTCGCTGGCATCTTCGGATGGCCGCGCATGATGGTCGATACCAGCGGGAAGCCGGTTGTCGATAGCGATGGCAAGAATCAGTTCGACATGGCGAATGCCAAATACAAGATCGACCAAACCCCCAACCCAAACACAGCCGACACCGCTCACCCGCAAATCTGGGACTACTGGCCGGTCTGCTACGATCCCGACCACCTGCCCAAAGGTGGCGCCGATAGTTTCGATCTGGACGCGTGGGGCTGGGGCGCGGAAGGCGGATTGCGTATGTCGGCGTTCATCGACGAGTTCGGCGACAACGGCCTCAAGTACAGCATCTGCGAGCCCGACTTCACCCTGGCCATGGAGGGGATCGGAAACGCCTTTGCCAAGAAGCTGCAGAACCTATGTGTGAGCTTCAAGCTTATGGACGTCGACCCGGTCACGCCCGGGCTTCAGCCCGACTGCCGCGTGGTTTATCGCACACCCCAAATAGATCCCAACACTAGTCAGATGACGTACGTAGAAAATCCCCAGTCGCTTCCGATGTGCCCGCCCGGTGCCACGAAGGACACCGTGACCTCCGACTGCTGGCAGATCGTCTACGACACCGCCAAGTGCCCGGGCACCGGACAAATGATCTCCGTTGTGCGAACCGCTGCCGAAATTGCCGGTGGCCCGCTGGCCGAGGGAACCAAGATCGAAATGCAGTGCTGGACCTGCCCGGATCTCGTATCGAGTCCGGGATGCGACTACTGACGCGTTCTCGCCCGACGGTCTCCGACAGGACCTGGTAGCTTTTCACCAAGTCCGTGGCGAAATCCCGCGGGGGATGGCTGGCAGGAGAATTGCTTATCTGAGTTACAATGCAGCCACTTCGCCAAAGGATGTTCACATGAAAACTTGCCGGGCTTCACTGCCGATGTTCGCCGCTTGCTTGCTTTTCGCAGGCAAACTCCACGCCGCCACGTCGGTTGCCGTGATGCCGGTGCAGGGCGTGAACCTCACCGAAGGGCAGTGCGACGCCATCGGACTGTTCTTCTCCAACGCCTTTGCCCGCGACGCCCATGTCGCGGTCTCGTCGCCCGCGCAGACCAAGGCGGCGTGGACCGAGGCCCGCACGTCCAAGGCCACGGCTGAGCGTCTGGGCGCATCCGAGTACGTGGAGCTCAGCGCGATTCGGCTTGGATCCAAGGTGACGCTGTCCGGTATCCTGTTCGCGTCGGATGGCCGCGAGATCTTTCGTGCCGAAGCCTCGGCCTGGTCCATCGACGAGGCGGATGCTGTCAGCGCTCGGCTGGCGCAGGCGCTGATTTGGCGTCAGCCGGTGCCCCCGCCGATGGTTATGATGCCGCCACCTGGCGGCTACTATGCGGCCCCGTTGCCGCCTCCCCCTGCTCCGGAACCGCCCCGCGATCCGTCGGCCAGCCGAGGTTCCTTCGGGGCTAAAGGAAGCATGCTCGTGCCCGCGGCGTCGGGACGCAAGTTCTCGCCACAAGTGGCTGGGCAGTTCGACGCGAGAATCGGTCCCCGCGGGCATTTCCTTGAGTTCGGGGTCGGCGCGGCGGTTCCCATCGAGGACCAGTACACGACCAGCTCAGCTCGCGGCGCCGACCTCTTCATCGAGCTGGGCGGGAGTGCGTACCTGAACGACGGGTCCGTGGGGCTTTACGCTGGGGGCGGCGTGATCCCCGGCCTCTGGATCCCTGAGAGCCCAGACTCGTCAAGCGACCCCAGCGCGATGTGCGCGGTCTACGGCCAACTGGGCCTGGATTTCACCCGCGATTCGCGCCTACAGATCTACGGCGAGTTTCGCGTCTCGCAGCACCTGCTGTCCGTGACCGACGCCTCCACGAACAGCTCGTACCATCCAACCGTCTTTGCTTTTCAGATGGGGCTCGGCTGGTAGTGAATCCCGAAAACACAACAGGAAAGGCTGTGCTCATGAAACTCAGGTGGACTCTTCTGCCGATGGTCGCTCTGGTAACCCTTGCTGCCGCCGAGGCCCGAGCGGCCGTCGTGGCAGTGATGCCCGTGCAAAGCCCGAATCTTTCGCAAGGGCAATGCGATGCCGTCGGCGTGCTGTTTACCAACGCGTTTGCGCGTGAAACCAACGTTGCCGTGGCGTCTCCGCTTGAGACGCGGCCGCTGCTCGCACAGGGCATGCCGGCTCAGGCGGTCGTCGCACAGATTGGGGCGATCGAGTTCGTTGACCTGAACGCCGTTCAGCTGGCGGACCGGGTGAGCTTGGCGGGCATTCGCTATGGCAAGGCAGGAAACGAGGTGTTCCGGTCCGAAACCTGGGCGCCATCCATCGACGACATGGAGGCCGCCGTCGCGAGGTTGGCGCGAGCGCTGGCCTGGCGGCAACCGATCGTCTATGCACCGATGGCGGCTTCGGGGATGGTGGGTCCGCCGCCGTCCGTCGATACCCCGGAAAGCGCGCCTCGCAACAGCGTGTTCGGCTTGAAAACCAGTCTGATCCTGCCGTTCACGACCTTCGACAGCAGCGGCCGGAGCTATGCGCCGCTGATCGCGTTGCAATTCGACGGCCGCATCGGAAACCGGAGGTCTTTTATCGAGTTTGGCGCAGGCGCCGCGATTCCCAACAGCGGCAATGGTAAGGTCCAGATGGGCGGCGTGTTCGCCGAGCTGGGCGGAAGCGTCTACCTCACCGACGGCTCGATCGCGCCCTACGTCGGTGCCGGCGTCTCACCACAACTTTGGGGGGTCAGCGTTCCCAATGCCAACTCCAACGGCGGAGCGATGTTTGCGGCTTACGGACAGGTAGGCGTCACCCTGACTCGCGACGCTCGAACCAAGCTGTACGCCGAGCTCCGGTTTACGCAATACCTGCTCGGCATGACCGAAACCCCCTATCAGAACTATTCCACAACCTCGTCGTCATCGTCGTCATCGTCGTCGGGAACCACCCTGTACCCGGGCGAGCTTGGAATCCAGATCGGCGTCGGCTGGTAGTCAGTTCACCGTCGCAATCGGAGCCCGGAGCGGGTAGCGTGGCGGGCATGAGCTCCACCCGTGCTCTCCGCTTGGCGATGCTCGCGCTTCCCTGGCTGCCGCTGGGCTGCCGGACGGCTGCTTCCGCGGGTGAGGATCCATCGCCGGCGCCGGCCTACCCGATGGAGCCTGCAAGCCCCGAGTGGTCGCCGGCGGTAGGAAGCCCAGCGCCGACGCCAGTGCCCGGGTCTGCGCCTGCGACGGCCGCCTGGCCAGCGCCAACGCCCGTGCCTTCGCCTCCACCAGCCGCGGTGCCTTCGCTCGCGCCTTCGTCGGTCGCCGCGCTGCCGCCGGATCTCGCGCCAGCACCAGCCGCGGATCCTTCGGCGGCGGCATGGGCAGCGCCGGCCGCGCCTGCTCCAGCGCCGGCGTCCCCGCCATTGCCTCCGGCTGGCGCCCTATCAGGCGCCGCGGAAACCGACGCTCCGAGTGGCTTCCGCGTGGCCTTTGCCGAGGCACCGGTGTTCGGCGGCCAGGTGTTCACCATCGAGGGCGGCAAAGCGAACGGACCGCTCGTGGTCTTGGTTCACGGATTAGGGGAAAGCGGCTGTCGCGACTTCTTTCCGGTGCTTGCGTCCCTGGCGTCGCACTACCACGTATTCGCGTTTGATCTGCCGGGGTTCGGTCGCTCGACCCACGGGACTCTGCTGTATTCGCCGGAAAGATACGCGCAGTTTATCCACGAGCTGGTGGGGCAGCGGTTTGTCGGCCCGTTCAATTTGGTTGGTCATTCCATGGGCGGGGCCATTTCGCTGATGACGGCGGCGCGATATCCCGCGGACATCATTCGCCTGTTCCTGATCGACGCGGCCGGCTTCCTGCACCGCAAAGCCTACGTGAGCTTTGCGGTGGCGGCAGGGCTCGACAATGTGCTCGGTATCTTCAGCGGCGCGGGCAAGGGTCTTCTCGACGCGGGCCTCGATGCTGTGGCGGTGGCGATTGGGCCCCTGCCGCCCACGCCCGATCCCGATTTTCTGCTCAAGAACGATTTCCTGCGCAGGACCGCGCTTGGCACGCCGACCCGAATCGCCGCGCTGGCCACCATGCTGGAAGACTTCGCGCCTACCATTGCAGCGGTCAGGACGCCGACCTGGATCTTGTGGGGCAACAACGATCCGATCGCCTCGGTACGAACCGCCAGAATCCTGGAAAGGCGGCTGCCCTTGGCGAATCTGCTGGTGCTGCCCTCGTCCGGCCACGATCCGATGTCGTCTGAACCGGCCGCGGTGTCGCGCTTTCTACTGGAGGGGCTGGCCGCGGCACCGGTGGCCAGGGCGAAGCGGGCGGCGGCGCCAGTGTCGGCCACGGCCAAGCCCGGCCGATGCAAGGGGCAGAACGGCATGGGCTTCCAGGGCGAATACAGCGAGATCGAAATTTCCGGCTGCGAGGACGTGCACCTGGACGGTGTGCGCAGCGGCCCGATTCGGATTCGCGATTCGGTGGTCACGATTGAGTCCACCCAGGTCAACGCGCGCGGCGTGGCTCTCGACGTGAAGAGCTCGCGGGTGGAGATCACGGCTAGCGACTTTGCGGGCGACGTCGCGCTCGAGAGCAACGCCGGGGATATGGACATCGCGGGCGCCACCCTGCGGGGCAGGAGCAAGAGCGTGCATGTCAGCGCCGCCTAGCGTCTGATCTTCTCCATTAGTCGCCTCGACAGCCCGATGGGTCGCCGCTACATCCACGACCTGCTCGAGCCTGCTGCCGGGACCGAATTGTGAGGAAGCGAGGTTTCCGCGCGACCGCGAGATCGAGTAGGCTTTAGGTTATGAGGACCAAGACCTTGACGAGCTTTCTGCTGGCGATGCTGGCGCTTGCGCCCGCGGTTGCCCTGTCGGTCGAGAATGAACCGGCACGGGTGCGAGTATCCGCCGGCCTGATCGACGAAACCGTGCAGGGACTCTTGCCCTCGCTGATTAGGTTGCCACCGAGCAACGGCGATCCCTCCGCAGAAAACCGGCCGACCCTGGCGACGCTGACCGAGCTTGCTTACTGCGGGGTGAGCGACAAGGGCGCGGGACGATTCAGGGCGCTGCTTCGTGTGGACACGGTGAACGGGCCGCCCGCGCTGGTGCTGGGCAGGAACGGCTGCCAGGGCGGGCTTTCAGATCTGCTGAAGCGACTGTCTGTCGGCAACGAGACCCCCGGCATCGCGGCGGTCGACCTGGAGGCTACCTGGAAACCGTGGGAGCTTCGCCTGGCGGTGGTCCGGGCCGAGGGCGACACCAAGGTTGCACGAGAGCGCGTGGCTGCGGCGTTGGAAAGGAAGCGAGAGTTTTTGGTCGTGCCGACCGGTGACAACCGGATTCAGACCGATGCCGGGCCGATTGCCCTCTATGCAGTACCGTCGTTCTTGTCGTCGGCGGTGGAGGTTGCCATCGTGATCGGCGGCAGTGGCGCTCCGGGCTCGCCGGAGAGGCTGGCCATCCCCGCGCGCGGGCTTGCCATCACGGGGGAAGCCAACGCGGCGGCGGAGGTGCCACTTTCCTTCGCCAATCAGCTGCTGCGCCGATTGACCTGGTCGAAGCCGCTCGTGATTCCAGTCGACCGCGACGAGGTCGAAGTGGAAAGGGTCTCTATGGGCGGGGAAGGTGCGGGAGGGGGCGCGCGCGTAAGCGTGACCGGCGACGCTACCCCGGCATCGATCCGCGAAACCGTGCGTTGGACCGCCGTTACCACGTCCGACCCCATGAAGGTTTCGTCGATACAAATGGTTGCCCAGATGGAAAGCTGCGAGGGGCTGGGCGCTATGCAGGCGGTTGGCTGCAACGTTCGCAATGGCGCGCGGGCTGCGGCCGCCCAGGCGTTCGCGTCTTCGCTGACTGAGCGGTATCAAGGGGCGCTGGTGCACCAGCTTGCAGGCCCGCAGACCTTCCGCTTCAGTATCGCCGACCAGCGGGTGGTCCTGACGGGCGATTTGCTGCGTATGTCCTTCAGCTCGCGGGGCCTGTCGGTCACCGGGAAGTTGGCGGCACCGCAGCCGTAAGGAAGACAGTTACGGTGTACCGCCGGGGAAGCGTCCACGCAGCCAAGCGGTGATCTGCGCGATCTGCTGGTCGTCGATTTTGCCCTGGTACGAGGGCATCATGCCCGGGCCTTCATGGATGGTGACCGCGATGGCCTTGTCGGTCAGCTTGGGAACGCGCTCGGCGAGGTTGGGGCCGCGCCAGGTGCCCTTGCCGTCGCCGTTGTGGCACCGGTAGCAGTCGATGGTGGAAACCATCTGTCCGTTGAAAAGCATTTCGCCCGGGTCGCTGATGCGGTCCTTGGGGATCTGGGTTCCCGCGCAGGAAACCACGATGCAGATGAGGAAAGCGGAGCCAGCCGCGATGATTGACTTCGTCATGCCCCAAAGCCTAGTCGAGGATCGAAGATTCGCAACCGTCGACGTGGTTATGGATCTGCCGCCGATTTTGTTGGATGGTGGGGACGTGCGGGCTGGCCGTTCACCCTTCTTGTTCACGATGTCAGTGGCAGCAGCGACCTGTTGCCTGTTGGGCTGCCTGCCCACACCGGGGCCGCCGGTCGGGCAGCAGGTGGTGCGCGACCGAACCCTCAGCAACGTGTTCCTTTCGCCTTCGGAGACCGACGGCGTGCCGTCGTACCTGGCGGCGTTCGGACCCGAGCGTCTGTATTATCCCGGCCATCTTCCTCCTGGCGTCTACCAAGCGGCTACTTTCGCGAGCTTGTACTTGTTTCCGTACGCATCTTCGCCGCCAACCGTCGCCGATCTGTCGCAGGTCCAGGCGGCGGACGACAGCCTGCTGGTAGCGTTCGACCAGGGCGGGGGATACCGATGGTCCTATGTGGACTCCGGGGGCGGAGTGATGCCAAGCGACTATCGTGGCTTCCTTTGGTACGACCGGTGGAACTTACAGAGCTCCTGGGCGACAGTGCAGAGACTCGACCCGTGCTGCGGCAGCAACGGGGACTATTTGGACTTCGTGCTCAGCTTTACGCCAGGCGACCCGTTCCTCGTGCCTTCACCAGTAAGAAACTGGGTCTACGCCCAATACAGGCTTTGGGACTTGGATCCAAGCCTGATCGATCCGGCCTTTGGAACCGATCCCATGCCCATTCGCGACGGCAGCTACTGCAACGGCGGGCTCGCCTTCATCGGCGACGATTTCTACTGCGGCTGGACGGATCCGGGCGGCGCGGAAAGCGTCGTCACCCGGGTTCACCCAACTGGCTTCACGGATACTCTGTACTCCAGCGACCAAAAACTCAAGGTTGACCCGATCTTGGGCGACAGAGCGCCACAATTGCTGTTGACCCTCACGCCCCAGGATGCCACGGGCTTTGTATTGCTCGACACTCAGTCGCTGCAGACGACGCGGCTTCTGATCGTTCCGGCTGGAGCCAATTTCCGTTCGGCCTCAGACGACGGCCACTGGCTGCTATTTCAGTCCGTCGCCACGAACAACAGCCCGCTTGATAAGCTCATGGTGCTCGATTGGACCAGCGGCCAGCACGAGACAATCGATATGCAACGCCTCGGGCGTGCGCTGGGCGACTTCTCCTCGTCGCCGCTCGCCGAGTGGCGCCCTGGCCACGAGGAGCTGTGGTTCCCCATTCTGCCAACTGGCTTTGCGGTGTGGAAGCCCGACGGCACGGTCAGCTTTTTTGATCGCACGCTTGTACGATACGCGCAAAGTCCCGGTGGCAGGCAATCGATCTTCACACGCGACGGTCGCCATTGGTTCAGCCAGGATGCCGACCAGCCTGGACGCGTGGCGATCGGTCTAGCCGACGAACCGGGTTCACCCGTGTTCTTTCTCAACCCCTCGGGCACGGGCACGTTCGACTATTGGCAGCTCGACGACGGACGCTTGTTGGTGGAAGCCGCACCCATCGATACCCAGCGTAGCGACATCTATGTGGCGGACCCGGACACTGGTGCCTCGCACGCGCTCGCGAGCGCCGGGCACGTGGTGGCGCTTGGGCACACACGTTTCCTGGCGTTGCTCGATTGGGAGCTGGAACGCTCGGACGGCAAGCTGGCGCTGGTCGATCTGTCGAAGGGTAGCCAAACAGTGTTTGCTGAGGACGTCTATGCCGTGGCTGTCGATCGCGGAAAGTCGGCCATGGTTTTGCCGGGAACCGACACCTTGGCGCCGGGGACGCGGATTGCGTACCTCACACGCGGCCGTCTCGAGTCGCCCTACGACGGACTGTGGGTAGCCGAGCTGCCGTGATTCAGCTGGTTCTGCTTCTCGGTCTGGCGGTCGGGCCATCCATTGATGCGGGCCTTCGGACCGACCCGTCATGCGACGCTCAGCCGGTGGACGGGGGCGTGGATGTTTCAGGTCCGACGGACGGCATCGCCGCCCGTGCGGGAACCGCCCCTGCAGTCAGCGCGACCCACTTGACAGGGCGTATTCTGGCCAAGGGCTCACAGGCCCCGGTGTTGCTGGCCAAGATCATTGTCAAGGCAACTGCCGGTGCTGATTTTCACGCCGAGACCAGCGCCGACGGACGGTTCGAGCTGCGCATCCCGTGCGGCCTGCAGTTAATTCATGTGAGCGCGCCGAGATTCGAGGCGCAGACGGTCATGCACAATGCGTGCGAGTCGCCGTCGCCGTTGCTGGTACGCCTGGTGCCGCGAATGGATTTGCCGGTCTATGAAACCGTGGTCGTAGGCCGGCGGGACGAACCGAGCGTCGAGCTGAACGGACCGGAATTGACAACGACTCCCGGCTCTCTCGGCGATCCCTTTCGAGTCATCGAGTCGCTGCCCAGCGTGGCGGTGGTTGCGTGGCCAGCGCCGATCTACGCCGTGCGAGGCGCGAACCCCGGCAACACCGGCTACTTCCTCGACGACCTGCCGGTGCCCTTGCTGTTTCACTTGGCACTGGGACCATCGGTGATTCATCCCTACTTTTTCGATCACATCGACTTCTTTCCGGGCGGCTATCCTGCCAGCTATGGTCGCTATGTGGCCGGCGTGGTGGCGGCGCAGACCCGGCCTGGCGACGAAGACCGCATGCACGCCATCGCCGACGTTCGTCTTTACGATGCCGGCGTGCTGGCGTCGACGCCGTGGCCCGACGGCAAAGGCAGCGTGGCGGCGGCGTTTCGCTACTCGTACACAGGCGCGGTGCTCTCGCTTTTGCGCAGTGACCTCAAGCTGTCGTACTGGGACTACCAATTCCGGGCCGACCGGCGTGTGGGCGGCTGGCGCCTCAGCCTCTTGCTCTTCGGATCAGACGACGACCTCGAGTATCGAACCGGCGAATGGGTTTCCCGCTGGGGCGAATCAGCGGTGTTCACGGAGAGTCAATACATCTACCACCTGCAGTTCCATCGCGGCAGCCTTCGAGCGAAGAGACAGCTTGGCAATGGGGAGTTGCACGCACGCGTGGCGTTCGGAGCCGACGAGAGCTCGGCGCCCATGGCGCCCGGGTACCTGGTGGGCAGTCGCGCCTACAGCATTCTTCCGAGGGTCAGCTACACCCGACCGGGGCGCGTCGTGGATTGGGACATGGGACTCGACGGCGAGATGGAATGGCTTCGCCCATCGTCGAGCGCGTACACGGCGGGCGCATCCGATTTGGGGAGAAACCGCACGGCCGTGCTCGGGTCGGCCTATGTGTCCGCAACCATCCGTGCTGGCGAGCGATTGTCGTTCACGCCAGGCCTGCGCCTCGACAGCTACACTATCAGCGGCACCAGCCAGGCGGATCTTGGGCCGAGGCTGTCGGCGCGCCTCCTGCTCTCCGAAACCTCGTGGCTGTCGGCAAGCGGAGGCCGCTTTTCACAAGCGCCGAGCCTCACGGTTCAAGTGCCGGCGGCAGAAAATTTCGGACTTGCGAGCTACGGTCTACAGACGTCGTGGCAAAGCTCGGTCGGCGTGGGCACTCGCAAGTTGCGCGCCGTCGACGTGGAGGTGACGGGATTCTTGCAGCGCTACGTGCTGACCGATCTGCGGGATCCCACGTTGACCACGCCGGATCCTTTCGCCAACGACTTCCTGGTGCGAAGGGATGCTCGTTCGTACGGCGTGGAGGTCATGGTCCGGCGCCCCGAAACCGAACGCCTGCACGGTTGGTTGGCCTACACACTGTCACAGAATCAGCGCGCGCTCGGGTCGGGACTGATTGGGCCGTCCGATTGGGATCAGCGACACATTCTGAACGCTGTCGTGGGCTACCGAATCGGGGCATACACGCTGGGGCTGCGCGGGCACCTGCACACCGGGCGTCCGGTATTGGTGGAAGGCAGCACCCAAGCCGAGTCGTTTGTGCGATTGCCGACGTTCTACCAGCTCGATGTGCGGGCCGAACGCCGCATCCTGTTCGACACCTTCACGCTGGATGTCTACGCCGAAGTGGTGAACGCGACAAAGACCCGCGAGGTGTACGGCCTGTCGCAAAACCCAAACACAAAGGCGATCTCGCAACAGGAGCTGAGCTTGGTGCTGCCGTCGATTGGGATTCGAGGATCCTTTTCAAAAAGCCCGTGACCGGCGGTCGTCGCCGATGTCTAAGGTTAGCCTCCCGACGGCCCGGCTTCGTTGGCTCCGCCGTCGATCGGGCAATTGAGAAACAGCTCGCTTGGCAACCGGCAAGCCCCCGAGGCGCACGTGAGGAGCGTCGCGCAGGGATGGGCGGTGTCGCAGGCATCACCGTGGCTTCCGGGAACGTCACACCGCCCGGTCGACGACACGCAGATTGCAGGCGGAAGGCACTGTGGAAGCCCGCCGGTGTCGGAAACCGCGCAGGCTTCGCCGACCTTGGCGCGTGGATGGCAGGCCCCGTCACTGGCCTCGCAATACGACCCCTCCTCGCAGACGCCGCCGTCGCCGCACGCGCCGATGAGCTGGCAGGCGCCGCCGAAGGCCGCGGTGCAGATGCTTCCCGCGGCGCAGACGCTGGAGAAACCACCCCAGTTGGCACAGGCTTGGCCAGGCCCCGGAGCGGGCTGACAGGCGCCGGTGGTTTGGCCCGCCGGGGTGATGCACAGAAGGTCGCCCGTGCATCCAACCACCGGCGTTGCAGTGAGATCGCAGGGCTCGCCGGGGCCGACGTACACGATGGTGTGAACGTCCATGCACACGCTGACCACGGAGTGGCAGAAGCTTCCCGGCTGGCAGTCCTGAGTGTACTTGCACCGCCCTCCGATGGGCACGTCTCCGCTGGACCAACAACTTCCGCAGTAGGCGGAAGGACCTACGCAGGCGCCGCTTGCGCATTGGTTGTAGTAGCTGCAGGCGCTGCCTGCGGGCAATGCGTCGCCATAACTGCAGGCTGCGGGGCGAAAACCGAGCGGAAAGTCCGTGCAAGTCCTTGCCACCAGCCCGTCGGTGCATCGAACGGCGGCTTCGATGCTTCGGTCCATGCCAGGCGGAAAGTAGTAGTCCGGGCATAGGTTGGCGAAGCGCTCGCAGTCCCCGGCGGCCAGCGCTCCAACGCAGGTCCTGGTGCGGGTGCAGGCGGCCCGAACCATGGCCTGGCAAGCCGCAGTCGGGGTCATGCTCAGCAGGGCGCTGTCTATGCCGGCCTCGGACGGCGTGGGCTCGTCGGGCGGCGCGGAGTCTTGCAGGTTACGATCTGGCGCCGCATCCCTGGCGCTCGGCGAGCCGCCGCATGAGCAGCCCGGCACGCCAAGTGCCACGACAGCGCCGATGGTCGAAATGCTTAGGAAGCGCACAAAGCGACGATACACCCAATGGGCAGCACGGAAAGTCGTCCAGGCCAAGGTCCCTGGCCGCCGTTCGTGCTGGCGGATCCGCGTCAGCGCGACACCTGCGCTTGCGGACGGCATCCAAGCTGAACCGCGACTTACTTCTTCGCGAACAGGAGGATGGGATGAACAGCCGAAGAGACATGCTCGTCCAGACCGGTAGTGCCCTGGCCGTGCTCGGTCTGCTGGGCGAATCGACTACTCGGGCGGAAACCGGAAAGGCCCCGCCGGGAGTGCCGGTGGGCAAGCACGCGGTGGTTCCCTTGCCGTTCGACCCCAAGAAGCTCAACGGATTGTCCGAAGCCATGATTGAGTCGCACCACGACAACAACTATGCGGGGGCAGTGCGGAATCTCAACAAGGTCGAAGAAGATCTGGCGCGCCTGCAAGGGGGGACGGCCCAGGGGCTACCTGGTGGCCGGACTGCGCGAACGCGAGCTCGTCTATGCGAACTCCGTGACCCTGCACGAATTCTACTTCGGCAACCTGGGCGGCAGCGGCAAGTCCGACGGCGCGATTGCGAAGTCGCTGGGAACGGCCCCGGGAGGAATCGGCCGCTGGGAAGAGGCGTTTCGCGCCATCGGTCTGAGTCTCTCCGGCGGCAGCGGCTAGGTGGTGCTCGACTACGATTTTCACACCCATGACCTGCGCACGTATTGGTCCGGGAACCACACCCAGCAACCGGCGTTCGGCGCGCCCTTGCTGGTGATGGACATGTACGAGCACGCCTACCAGAAGGACTTCGGAGCCGCCGCTGCGAAGTACGTGGACGCCTTCTTCGCCAACATCAATTGGAGCGAAGTGAACCGCCGCTACGCGAAAGCGTTGGCCATGGCGCGCGCGATGTAGCCGCGGGGAGCTGGTCGCAATGCGGTTCGGTTAAGAGCGAGGCAAGTGGGGCTCGGCGACCCGCCAGCTTCGGCGTGGCGGGTCCTGTCAGCTCGGGCCTGCTCCCCGTCGTGTGATTGGGTCGATTCATTTCGCAAATTGCACAATCCGATCATTCGGAAGTGCGCGCGCAGCACGCGCGGCACGCGACCCAATCGCACCACGGGTCCCCTCCCTCACAGCCACCCGCCACGCCTGCGCCGGTTGGACATCGGGGCACGGCAGGGGCAGCGAGGGCTGGAGCCGGCCAAAGCCGTTGCAGCGGATGGCCGCCCGTAGCATAACCGAAAAGAGTCGGTGGACCTTTTGAGAGGAACACTTGTGAGTGCAAAAGCAGAGATTCAAGCCATGGTCGACCGTGAGACCGCTGCCTGGGACAGGGGCGACGCCTCCGCGCTCGTCGACCTCTTCCATCCCGACATGGTCTGGCCTTGGCCACCGGACTCGCAGTCACATGACCCGGCACTGTGGATATTTCCGCAGGGACGCTATCACCGGGAGCGATGGATGGCCGGTTGGGACACCATCTTCAAGACACATGAGCTAGTCTGGAACCGGCGTCGGACGGTACGGATAGCCGTCTCGGCAGAAGCCGACGGAGGTTTTGCTGTCGTCGATGTGGATACCTTGTGGCGGCGGCTGGCAGATGGCGCGGAACTCTACTGGAAGGGCCGAGCCTGCAAGGGGTATACGAAGGTTGGCGAGCGGTGGTATCTGATCTTTCACACCGGACTTCTCGAGTACGCCGAGTGAGCGAGCTCGCTCAATAGACCGCGCAGCTCCACCTGAGATCCCCGTAGACGCCATTCACGGTGCAGTTGCAGGGTAGCTGGCCAGTGGTGCCGTTGGATGCGGTCGCGGAGTAGTAGCAGGTCATGTTGGGGAAGTCGCACGCTTGAAACATCGAGGATTCGGACAGGTTTGGACAGGTTGGGCATTGCATCGTCGCCGCGAACTGGACGTGCGTGTCCTGCTTGCCAGCGCAGACGACCTGCGTGCCAGTGGTGTCGGTATAAGTTGACGTGTGCGGGTGCAGCTCGAGCGTCAGCGCGGAGTCGCACGCGGGCGTGTTGTCGAGGTTCACCATTGGACAGACGAGCGCGCGGACGTTGCCGGCCGGGTTGGAGATCTCGGTGGTACAGGTGACCGATGGACCCCAGGACAGCGAAACATCCACACTGGCGCTCCAGGCATTCGAGCTGGCCTCGGGAACGTCCAGAATGATCCCGACCTCGATCTGGCCGCCCAACTGATAGACGGTGATCTTGCTCGGATTGATGTCGACAGGGACACAACACGAGGGCGCCGTGCAGCTAAGCGTCTCGCTGGAGATGCCGCCGCCGTCGTCCGCCGGCGACGAGCTGCCCGAGCACCCTGGGGCCGCGGCCGCCAAGACCGAGTAAGTCGCCAATGTCCAGAGCGTGTGTTTGACCCGAGCCATGTCTCATATGATGACGACAAATCTCCACCAAGGGCAGGGGACCGGTGGGCGAAAGAGCGTATTGCGGTGACGACGCTCACTCGGGGGGCGCGATGAGGAGCCATGTGAACTGCTGCCTTGGGAATTCGCCATGGGGAGGGCGCCAAAGCCATGGTCACTGCTCGGCCACGCAGGCGATGTCGGGAAGGGCAGGATCCGAAGACTGAATCCCTCGGCAGGCCACGGTCGACTTCAGGGGAGGGCAGTCGCATTGGGAAATCGGGGGACACCCTAGGCGTTTGTAGAGCGCGGCCAAGCGATCCATCTCCGACGTGCGATAACCTACCAACCAGCAGGTATCGAGGCCGGCATCACAGTCACCTGCGACCACGTCGCAGTTGCTGGGGCACCCGGGACCATAGGTGCCGGGTGCGAGACCTTCGGCGCCCGAGCGCACGACCGCTACCACCGAACCGCCCATCGAGGGTACCAGGGTAGACTCGTACGCGGCCCGTACGGCGTCGCAATCGTTCACGGATCTCGCGCAGCCGGAGACGATACAAGCGTCCTTGTCCGGGCACACCTCGACGACGTCGAGACACGTCCCACCGTTGCAGCGGTAGACCACGCCGTCAGTGCACGAATCAGGCGCTCCTGTGGTGCAGGATCGGCACTGTGACCCGCAGGTATTGACGCAGGGATTGCCACAGATCGGCGGCTCGGACGGGAAACAATCCGGGGTTGGTCCGCCTTTCGGATCGCACGAAGAGGCGAGCAGTGCGATCCCTGCGGCGGCGGTAGCAAAGAGCAGCAGTGCGGGGCAAGGGGCGGTCATGAATGTCCCATCGTGAAGAAGCAATGTCGGGTGGCTGCAAGCAGTATGCCTCTGCCGATGGGCAAGCCATTGCGGGCCGAAGCAGCCGGCAGGGCGACTAGATCGCGACGAGGGGATCAGGTAAGCCGTACGGGCGACGGCTTTCTCGCAGGGAAGATTGGTGCCAGAGGTCTGGTAGGGGGCGGCGCCGGCGGTCGGCATGCACTTGCGACCGCACACCCCCAAGCGGCGCGCCGGTGGCCTGCAGGTTGAGAACGCCGGACCCGGTCGGTCGCGTGATGGCGGTCCGGACGTTCGCGATCGCACTGCGTGTCCGCTCGGCTCGCCCGCAATCACGCTCGGGCGGTACGCGCGGGCGCATCCGGGCATTCTCCGGCGCCGCGTTGTCCCCAGCCCGGACGTCGGCGGACCTGCAGGCAGGCCGAGCAATCGCAATACCGTCCGTACGCCCGTCGCACGCCGGGGATCTGGAAGCTGCCGCGAAATACAAATGTGAAGACGCTGTACCGCAGGCACGCCAAGGCGAAGCCGAACGTTCCGCCGGCCGGAACGGGGTGGGGCCGGCAGTGGCGAATAGGGTGAATCCGGGCAAGCCGGCGGACCGAGGCGGGGCGCCGCTGGCGAAGGCCGCTGAGCTCCGTTGGAGACTGCATGTTGCCCACGAAGCAACCCGATCGACCGCTGAGATCCCAGCAGTCTCGCAGCGTTTCGTTATTGCGTTATCCAACGGCCCGAGACCCTTCTCTGGCCTCGCCACCGAGGCGACTCAACCGCTACTCTGCGGAATCACGGTCCCGAGAGAGCCCTCGACGCGTGAAATGAGCCGGGTTCTTGCTGTAGTATCAGGGGAGCCTTGGCAGGCTAGTAAGGTGTTGGGCAGACAGCCGATGACCGCAAAAAGCAAAAACTGGCAGACCCTCTGTAAG
>CAZBIU010000076.1:0-21704 GCA_964491625.1 uncultured Myxococcales bacterium | reverse complement strand
TGCCAATATCGATCGCGCTTCAGGTCCGAGGTTGTTCATGACTGCCTCCCGAGTTCGTGCGCTCGAAAGCGCGCCAATGCCTTCTCGAAATCTTGCCGGGCCGCTCGCAGACGGGAAGCGACCGTGTTCGGGTTGGCGTCGACGATTTCCGCGATTTCCACTGCGGTCATTTGTTCGATCTCCGCCAACACGAACACCTCGCGCTTGTCCTCGTCGAGCCCGGCCAGCAGGCGATCCAAGGTGCGCATGGCTTCGACCCGTTCGAGCGAGGCCGCGGGACTGCCCTCGTGATCGGCGAGCAAGGTTGGCAGCAGGGCCGCATCCTCGCCGGCCTGGTTGCCGGGTTTGCGCTGGTGGGTTCGCCAGTAGTGCCTCACCTCGTGCACAAGGATCTTGAACACCCAGGTCTTGAGCTGCGAGCGTCCCTCGAATTCGGCCAGCCGGCGGTGCACGATCACGAAGACGTCTTGCGCCACATCGTCCGCGTCGGGCGCCCGCACGCCCATGCGGCGCGCGGTTCGCCACACGAATTCCACCAGGTCCTCGTAGACAGCGTCGAAGTCCAACGCCGCGCCCATCATGCCAGTCGGCGACGCGGTGGATTCGAGAGCGTTCACGGAAGGGGATCTCATGCCGATGGTTGGTTCCCGAAGATTGGAAATCTCGTGATCAAAAGCGCAGCTCGATGCCGGCGTTGACGCGAACCCCAACGACTGGGGCCTGAAAAACGTGGCCGGCCGGCATGTTCTTGAACACGAACTCGGGTCGCAGGATGGGTGCCAAGATGTCCACGTGCAAAGGCACGCTCCAGCGGGAAGCAAAGGAAATTGCCGCATAGCCTCCAGCGCCAATGGCCAACCAGGGTTGATTGGCCGTGATGCTCTGGCTGACGCCGTACCCTTTCGCCGACACCCAACCGAGCTCAGCGTCTGCGCAGGGACCGACGGCCAAGGTTTCCCGCCCAAGGTTCACGCAACCGGCGAGCCCGCCCGCCATAAAATTGAATTGGCCGTAGGCCTCGGGGAGGCTCGCGGCGCGGACGATTTGATCTCGGCGCAAGCCGTAGCTGGCGCCCAGCTCGATGCGATATCGGCGCCCCACCACGCCGACACTACCGCCGAGGCCGAGGTCAACCGAAGGCAAGGTGCCCTGGCTGCCCTGAATGCGTAGGCCGAATAGAAAATCCGTGGGCGAGGACTGCCGTCGCGGGGCGGGCCGCGTGAGCGTCGGTACAGCGGGCGGGGTTGGCGGCGGCGCTGCTGGTGGTGGCGCTGGCGCTGGTGGTGGCGCCTTGGGCCTGGTCGGATAGGTGACGGCGAGGTTCGGATCGATTGTCAGCGCAAGGATGAGAGCCGTTGCATCGGCGAGGTCCTGGCATGAAGCGGCCTCGACAGATCGCCGTCCCGGCCGTCCATCGAGCTCGGTTTCGATCGAGACAGACCAGGTCTGGTCGTGCGCGACCGAGGCCTTAGCTCGCAAGCCTCGATCCGCAAGCAAGCGGTTCGCTCCGCCCAGAAGCCGTTCGACCTCGGCGCGCACATCCTGTGGCGTAGGGCAATCAGGCGGCGCCTGCCAGGACAATGTGAATGCATCGACACCGGCTCTGGCTGGCAGAGCGCGGCCGAGCACGGCCAGACCCAGCACGGCGACGATCCGGATAGTCGGCGGCAGGGACCTCACGTACCGATCTCGTCCGTCAGCGTGCTTTGGTGGCAGGCCGTCGCAACCAACAAGGCGAAACCGGCAAGGACCAAGGAGGCGGCGCTGGTCTTCATGTCCTGCAGGCTATCCGCGATGACCCGACGGTTCAAGGGTGCTCGAGAGGCAGCGGAAGTGCGCAGCTCGCAGGCTTCGGATCTCAGGATTCTGAGGTCCGGACGCGCTGGCCAGAAGAAGATCGCTGGGGAACCCTGACGTGTGCGAAGCGACAACCGTAGGCACGAGGCTTGCGTTTAAGAAATGGCGAATAGCGAGTGGAGGTCTCTAATGCGAAATCATCCCATCCATGTGTTCGCCCTCGCCCTGGGCGGCCTTTTCATCCTTGCCTGTTCCAACAACGACGGCGCTAACGACGACGCAAACATCGACGGTAGTACGATGGGCGGCGAGGACGGCCCGTCGCCCGTGGACCAGATGCCGGCGGGCTTCGATACAGGGCTTGGCTGTTGTCCGACCGGCTTCGATCTTTATTCATGTCAAACGCTCGGCGGCGCGGCAGGCTTCGCTTGCCACAATCCCGCCATGGGATGCGCCTCGTCGCAGACTTGCGGGCAGGGGTGCGATCCCCAAGTGTCAGGGCGCTGCGCCTGTGTACAAACCGAGCTGTGCATCCGGGGCGATCACTTCGATACCACCCTTTGCCAGTGCGTGCCGGACGCCGCGCCAATCGTCTGCAACAGCGCGACTGACTGCACCGGTGCTCTGCCCGCGCTCTGTCAGCAGTGCGCGGATGGCGGTACCGGCTGCGCGCACTTCGCTTGCGTCGCCGGTCAGTGCCAAGTGGTGTACTGTCCGTAACGGCCACGCGGGCCAGTCGTTCATTGAGCGCATATCGAAAGTAACCCCGAGCGCCGCGGCCTGCTCATACACGCTGACCTTGGGCGGCATCCTAGCGCGCGTCTCGGCGCGGAAAATGGGGCCGCTGGTCGAGGGAGAACTGACTGCGGATGCGTTCAGCCGACGCGCGAAGACTTGCGCCTTTCGCGCGGTGCATTTGCCTTGCCTCAGCAAAAGCCTCGAACAGACTAGGTGCTCCGAAAACCAAACTAAGGAGACCGAGATGAAGAACATCATCCGTTCCGTTTCGACAGTGGGAATCATGGTTGGCTGGCTGGCTGGCGGTGCTCAGGCGGCGCCCAGTGCCGCGAATATGCCCGCCACCGCGAAGGGCGCGTTCCAGCGCGACTTGCTCGGCGTGTACAGTTTCAACGAAAAGCAGGTGCTACAGCTGGAAGATGCCGTTCCGCAGAACAAATTCAATTGGCGACCGGCACCGGGCGTGCGCTCGATCGCCGAGGCCTACTTGCATATCGCGTTTGGGAACTACGGTTTGCTCAAAGCGGCGACGGGCAAAGAGCCCCCGGCCGACGCCAATTGGGAGATGAATCCGGCCAAGTGGGACAAGAAGACGACCGACAAGGCAGAGATCAAAAAGATTCTGGAGAAATCGTTCGCGTACGTGCACGAGGTGCTCGGGGCATTTCCCGACGCGGATCTGGACAAGATGGTGAGCTTCTTCGGCCACGAGATGTCGGCCCGATCCGTGCTGATCATCCTGGCCGGCCATCTCAACGAGCATCTCGGACAGGAGATCGCGTACGCGCGATCGAACAAGATCGTCCCGCCGTGGAGTCAGAACGAAAAGATGCCGATGGCCGAGAAGAAACCATAGTTCCCGCTTCGCGACACGCTCCGGGCCTGTCCGCTGTCTTGTCACTGACCGACGGCGCCGCGCACACTCAACCGGCGCGCGAAACCTGCACGGAAATTCTCGGGGTTCCCGGAAACCCCGATCCCATCTGTCTCGTCCAATGGGGCGGAAGATGTACGATCGAAGAAATCGCCTCGTCGGCGTGCTCTTCGCAGGCGAGATGATGATTGCTTCCTGCATGCATGGCAAGGCAGTGCAGGGTCAAAGTGGGTCTGACGCCTCGACCGGCACGGCAAGCGACCCGCTCGACGGTGCTGCGCCAGTAGACGCAGCGCCGGCAGACGGTGCGGGTTTCGCCTTCGAGCCGGCCGCGGTTCCGACCTACCTGGCCAAGGTGAAGAACCTCCTCTTGGGACTACCGCCGACCGACGCGGAAATTGCCACGGTGGCTGCGGATCCGTCGCAGCTCAGTGCCTTGGTCATCAATTGGACGCAACAACCGCAGTATCGGCAGAAGATGCAGCGGTTCTTCCAGCTTTCCTTTCAGCAAACCCAAATCACCGCCGCCGACTTCGCGGACCAATTCTACCCGCAGCAAATCGACATCAATGGATCGACGACGCCGCTCTTGGTCGAGAACGCGCAGGAAAGCTTCGCCCGAACCATGTTGGCCCTGCTGGACGCTGGACGTCCCTTGACCGCGGGGCTGACCACGCACCAGTTGATGTTGACCACCGCTCTCAAAGAGCTCTACGCGTTTCTGGATGTTTGGGAGGTTGACGACAACGGGAAGGTCACCGATCGATTCAAGCAAGCCAATCCGAACCTGATTATCACGGCCGAGACGGCGGCGGGACCCATTGCCCTGTCGGACACTCTGGATCCGACCAGTCCCAATTACATGCATTGGTACGATCCAGATGTGGCCACGGCTGGCAGCGCGGTCAGCGGCTGCACCCAGGATCCCATCGTGTACCCAGCCAAGGCCTTGACCCTGCACTACTTGCTCTACGGCGCGCTCGACGGTTGGAAGAACAGTGCCGGCACCAATTGTCCGCCCACGGGTGGAAGCGCCTCCGCGCCTCAACTGACAGCCTCTGATTTCAGCGATTGGACGCTGGTCGCCGTCCGGCCGCCCGCCACGGGCGAGGCCACCACGCAGTTCTACGATCTGCCCGGCCTGCGCGCGGCCACCGAGCTGGTGCTTTCGGTCCCCCGCGTGGGCTTCTTCAGCACGCCTGCGTTCTTTGCCAATTGGCCGACCAACATCAGCAATCAGATGCGCGTGACGATGAACCAAACCTTGATCGTTGCGTTGGGCGCTCAAGTAGACGGCTCGGATCGCACCATCACCCCGGGCAATC
Organism: uncultured Myxococcales bacterium; assembly: GCA_964491625.1. GTDB lineage: Bacteria > Myxococcota_A > Polyangia > Fen-1088 > Fen-1088 > Fen-1118. The sequence continues at coordinate 16,970 of CAZBIU010000076.1, read as the reverse complement.
CGCCACCCGGGCTCGACACGGTTCACGCGGCCTCGCCAGCCTGCGCCTTCTGCCATCAAACCCTGGATCCGCTCCGCTCGATCTTTTCCTCGATCTACTCGTGGAACTATCACAACCAGCTCGACAGCAAGTTGACCGCCCAACCCGGAACCTTCTCCTTCCAAGGCGTCATCGAGCCCGAGAAGACGATGGACGACCTGAGCGGCATCCTGGCCCAGCACCCGCTGTTTGCCGAGGCGTGGGCACAGAAGCTCTGCTACTACGCGAACAGCGCGCCTTGTGCCTCGACCGATCCGGTGTTCCAGCGCATCGTCGCCGACTTCCAGAGCTCGGGCTATTCATGGAGCACGCTGGTGACCGAGCTCTTTTCTTCGCCTATCGTGAGCAACGCCACCGAGACCGGGACCTCGGACGCAAACGGCGAGCTGGTGGCGGTCTCGCGTCGCGACCACCTGTGCGCCGCGCTCAACGCCAGGCTAGGCTTCACCGACGTGTGCGGGCTCAGTGCCGCGACAAGAAAGGCCGAGGTGGCGGGCGTGGCGGCAATCGCATCGGGCCTGCCTTCCGACGGGTACGGCCGCGGGGCGACAGTTCCGGTGTTGCCCAACCAGCCGACGCTTTTCTACCGGGCCGGGCTGGAGAACATCTGCGAGCTGATCGCCGCCGCGGTCATCGACGTCGCGTCGGCCAAGCAATCCACGGGCGTCACGTATTGGTCCAGCAGCAACCCGCAGGCTGCGATTGCCGACTTCGTCGCGAACATCATGGCCCTGTCCCCTTCGGATCCGCGCTCCACGCCCGCCACGGCCCTGCTTCAGTCCCATTACACGGCCAGCATGCAACAGGGCGCGAGTGCGTCCAATGCGTTGAAGTCGACCTTCGTGACGGCGTGTCTGGCGCCGTCCGCGGTCTCAATCGGGATCTAGGGAGGGAAGCATGATCACCCGCCGGGAAAACCTTCGTTCCTTGCTGTTCGGCGGCGGCCTTTACGGCTTGCGTGCGCTGGCCACCGGCTTGCCGGTCAAGCTTCTGCTCAATCCGCGCCAAGCCCTGGCCGATCCCGCGTGCGATGCATCGAATAAGGCGCAATTCATCGTGTTCGCCACCTCGGGCAACGGCGATCCCATTAACGCAAGCGTGCCTGGCACGTATCTGGATCCGCTGGTCGTGCACAGCGCGGATCCGGCCATGGCGCCCGCGGCGCTGACCCTTCGCGGACAGACCTACACGGCGGCCGCGCCCTGGGCGGCTTTGCCGCAAAACGTGCTTGATCGCACCTGCTTCTGGCATTTGATGACCGATACGCCGGTACACCCCAAAGAGCCCGAGGTACTCAAGCTGATGGGCGCGCTCAGCGCAGGCGAGATGCTGCCCTCCATCCTGGCCAAACAGCTGGCCCCTTGCCTCGGCACCATCCAAGCCCAACCGCTTTGCCTGGGCGCGACCTCGCCGTCGGAGGGGCTCAGCTTTTCCGGGACCGCGCTTCCCATCATCCCGCCTCTGGCCCTGAAGGGAACCCTGACCAGCGCTCCGGGGCCACTGACCGACTTGCAGCCGCTGCGCGATCAAACCCTGTCGCAGCTCTACGATCTGTACAAGAATCACGCGACCAGCGCGCAACGCTCGTACATTGATTCGATGGTTCTATCGCAACAGCAGGTGCGCACCATCAATCAGAATCTGCTCAATTCGTTGTCCTCGATCAAGGACAACAGCGCCAACTCGCAGATTCTGGCTGCGGTGACGCTGATTCAAATGAAAGTGGCGGCGGTCATTTCCATCCACCTTCCCTTTGGTGGTGATAACCACCGCGACATCGGCCTGGCCACCGAGACGACGCAGACCGTTTCCGGGGTCGCGACCATTGCCTCGCTGATGCAGCAGCTGTCGTCGGCGGGCCTCGGCGACTCGGTCTCGCTGATTTCTCTCAATGTCTTTGGCCGGACCATCGGTCCCGGCAACACGGACGGTCGCCAGCACAATCCAAACCACCAGGTCTCGTTGTCTATCGGCCGGCCTTTCTTCGGCGGGGTGTATGGGGGGATTGCGCCGGTGCAAGGCGATTACGGGGCTCTTGCCATGGATTCGAAGAGCGGCGCGGGAACCGCGAGCGGGGACATCCGTGCGGTCGACACGCTGGCGTCGTTCGGCAAGACCATGCTGGCTGCGTTGGGCGTCGACGCGGGCGTCATTTCAAGCGAGATCGCCACGGGGCAGGTCGTGCAGGCGGCGCTGGCATAGATTCGAGGGCATGACGTGGTAGTGGAGCCGGAAGTCGGCGTTGTGCGTTGTCTGATTGAGCTGGCGCGGTCGTTCAGAGTGACAGTGCTAACTGTCATGGAGCGTTGCTGTCTCGAAGGGCTTCAATTGCGGATTGCGCCGGTATCCTTCGCCGGCTAGATTTACCTGCCGAGACGCCGGCCGAAGAGGGACGGCGCTTTCAACGCCGAGGTTATTAACCCAGTGGACTGATGTGCCATGGCTGCAAGTCGCAAGCCCGGGGATTCGCTGGTCGGAGAGGTTGTAGGAGGAGCGTATCAGATTGTTCGCCTCCTGGGCGAGGGCGGGATGGCAAGCGTCCACGAAGCCGTCCAGTTGCGCCTCAACAAGCGCATGGCCGTCAAAGTCATGTCACGGGCGCTGGCCGACAATACCGAAGCCATCGCGCGCTTTCGGCGCGAGGCTGAGATCACCAGTGCCATTGGTCATCCCCACATCGTTCAGGTCTTCGATTCGGGAGTGACGCCAGCGGGGGAACCCTTCCTGGCAATGGAGCTCTTGGAGGGAGAAGACCTTGAGCATCGCATGGCACGTCTTGGTCGCCTTCCGGTCGCCGCGGTACTGCCAATCATGAGGCAGGTCGCCTCGGCGCTAGCTGCTGCTCATGCGAAGGGCATTGTTCACCGGGATCTTAAGCCTGCAAATATCTACTTGATAGACGCCGCTGGCGAGGGTGACTTTGTCAAAGTGTTGGACTTCGGCGTCAGTAAGGTTCGTTCCACCAGCAAGCTCACCAACAGCTCCCGGGTCATAGGCACGCCGAAGTACATGTCGCCCGAGCAGGCGCAGGGCTTGGCGGACGAGGTTGACGAGCGAACTGATCAATGGTCTCTGGCATGCACCGTGTGGGAGGCGCTGGCGGGCGAAGGGCCGTTTGTTGCAGCGGACGACTTTTCAACTCTCTACAAAATCGTTCACGAGGATCCGGCGCCGCTCTCGCCGAAGGTGCGTGGAGTGCTTCCTCGTGCTGAACAGGTCCTGCGCCGAGCGCTGAGCAAGGACAAGGATCACCGCTATCTCAGCATCATGGATTTTGCGCTCGCGTTCGAGGACGCCGTGCAGAGTCTGTCGACGATGAGCCCGGCCTTCCCGCGGCGGATCGGACACGCCCCGGCCAGGAGCGGAAGCCAACGTCAGTCGAGCCTGCGCCTGGTCTTCCCCGCCGGGCGCAAGACCCTGGCCGGCTATCCCAGGTACCTGCTGGCGGCCGGACAGCGGGCCGGACGGGCATTCGCGAAACCAGCAAGCACCAAGCCAACAGCCAAGCCAAGAACCAAACAACGATGGGTCTGGCTCGGCACACTTGGGGCGGCGGCAGTTATTGCTACGGGGGCGCTGGCGTTCCACGGCCGGACGTCCAAGCCAGAGCCGCCACCATCGCTGCCGAGCCTGGTCGCGTCGCCAATTCCCTGGACTCCGCCGCAACCCGAGCTGCCGGTTGGCTCCGCGCTGGCCCCACTCACCGGTCAGGCAAGCGAACCTCCAACACCCCAACTGTTCCCTCCTGCGGACTCCGATCTGGCTGCGCTTGGGGCGGGACCTCCTGTCGGGCCCCCCGCGCATTCAATCAGGCCGGCCATTGTGTCGATCGGACACATTCGACAGACAATCATGCCCCACGTGACAACTGTGCGACCCCCGAAGGCGGCGGATCTGGCTCCTCGTTCCCGCGGCGAGACTGAACCCGAAACCGCCAGTCCTGCGCGATCGGCCGCCAGAGTCGACGGCCTACTCATCAGGAATCTTTGACGATGCTCACGAGGCTTGCACTTCTTGTCGGCTTGCTTGCACAGGAGGCACCCGTGGCCCAGCGCTCTGCCGGCAAGAGCGAGGCGCAGTCCTTCCTCAATGAAGGGTCGGCGCGCTTCGAGAAAGGTGACTACGCTGGCGCGTTGGAGAAGTTCAACCAGGCTTACGCCTCGTATCCATCACCCAAGCTCCTGTTCAACATCGGACAGGCAGACCGGAAACTGGGCCGCGAGGCGGACGCACTGGAAGGGTTCGAGAAGTTTCTCGCCGGCGCACCCGATGCGCCGCCGGAAACTAGAACGGCCGCGGCCAACGCGGTGGTGGAGCTGCAGCGAAAGCTTGGCCGATTGCGAATCGAATGCGCCACGGCCGGAGCAGAGGTGGCCATCGACGGTGAACGGGTGGGGCTCGTGCCCGTGGCTCGGCCAGTGTGGCTGGCCGCGGGCAGGCACGAGGTCAGCGTCCGACGCGCCAACGGGGCCAGCGCCACGGCGGTTGTTCAGATTACCGCCGGGGCGGAGCAAGATCTCGCAATCCAGCTCGAGGGGGCCCCTGAGCGGGCTACAGCAGTTGCCGGTGTGGCTACGAGCGCCGCATCGGCGCCCCCCTTGGTCGCCCGAAGCAGCCGCAGCGGTTGGCGTGGGCGGACATGGACCTGGGTGGCGGCCGGGTCCGCGGTCTTGTGCGCGGGCGGCGCGACCACCTTCGGTCTACTCATGCAGTCCAAGTACGACGAGCTCAACCGGACCTGCGGGAGCGGGAGCCCAACCCGGCCCGGATGCAATCAGAGCGACCTCGATTCACTCGATCGACGCAAGACTGCCGCCAATCTGCTCTGGGGCGCCGCAGGCGCTGCCGCGCTGACCGCCGGCGTGCTGTACTTCATCGAGGGCCATCGGCGCGTCACCTTGAGCCCCGTGGCAGAAGGATTCACGGGCCTCTTGGCGGCCGTGAGGTACTGATCATGCAGAGGTCCGCAAATCTGGTTGGGCCGGTGGCATTTGCATCTGTCGCTCTGCTTGTCGCCGCCTGCACCTACGACCGCGACAGTCTGCTCCCATTCCGGGACGCAAGCGGGGAAGATGCAAACGGCCGCCAGGACGTCGAGGATCCGTCGTCTGACGCTCGCAGGACCGACGCTTCCAGCGCCGCGGGCGACGCGAGTATCGAGGCGTTCGCCGATCTTCGATGGTCGCAGCCAGACGAGGACACCGACAGTCATGTGCCCTCGGACGTTCCGTTGTCTATCGAAGCGCGGGTGGCCGACGCTCGGCCGGACAGCGCCGCCGACTCTTCCAATGGCGGTGCAAGTGATGCAACCATCGAGGCGCTTGCGGATCTTGGGCCATCGGCCAAGGACTCGGCGAGGTCCGACAGTCTCGCAACGGCAGATGCCGCGGGGCCCGTCGAGGGTCGAGGTACCGATGCGCTGTGGTCGGCCGAAACGCCAGCTCAGGATTCATCTCGCGCCGATAGGGCACCCGATCTCGCGGATTCCGGGATCAGGGGCGTCGGGGGCGCGACGGAGATCGGTGGCTCACCGGGGAGCGGCGGCGTCATTGCGTCAGGTGGCGCACTCGGAGGCGGGGGCATGCCGGGAAGTGGGGGCACACCAGCGGCGGGGGGCGTGGCCGGTGTTGGTGGCTCCGGAGGTGGGGGCGGCGGCAACCCGGGCGCGGGCGGTTCGGGGGGCGCCGCCGGTTCCAGCGGCTCAGGTGTCTGCGACGGCAGCGCGCCGCCCAACTTTGACAGCCAGTGCGGGAGCTTCGGCGGAACTTTCCTGTGCGACGGGACCTGCAGCGTGCCGACCCCGCCGAATTTCGGAGCCAGCTGTGTCAGCCTGACCTGCGTGTGCGGCGTCGAGTTGCTCGGAACCATCGACTGCAGCGGAAGCTGCACGACCACGTCCACGTGCAACTGCTGCGGACTCTTATTGTGCCTCTGATGAGAGCTGGGGGCGGGCATCCAGTCTCAGGGCTTCGTCCATCGATACACCCAGGTTTCCGCTCGCCGTTCGTCCTTGAAGACCAGCTCGGCGCGCAGCTCGCACAGCTTCGCCTGCTTGGGATCCAGGGTGAAGCTGACCCGATACCCTTGCGTCAGCGCGTTTTCGTACACCACGATGTCCTTGATCGCGCCCGCCGAAGCCGTCACCGTCGCGGTTGGCAGGGCGTGCCCCGACCGCGCCTTACCCGGAGCCTTCGCAAAGTCGATGACGAAACGTCGCACGGGCGTAGGCGCAAGAGGGTCGGCGCGCCCGCGTCGAGTGGCAAGCACACGGGCGAAGTCGTGTTCGGCCTTTGGACCTTCGTTCCAGTACAAACGATAGGAGTAGCGGTACTCTGAATCAGCGGCGATGGGCGCGTGCGGCCGCCAGAAGGCCACGATGTTGTCGTGAATCTCCGCGTCCGTCGGAATTTCGGTGAGAACCACAGCGCCCTGACCGAAATCGCTCTTTGGCTCGACCCACAGGCTCGGGCGTCGTTCGTAGTGCGCCTCGAAGTCCTGGTAGTCCGCGGGGTCGCGATCACGTTGCGTCAGACCAAACCCCTTGGGGGATCGATCTTCGAACATGCTCATCTGCAACTCCTTCGGGTTGGCCAGCGGCCGCCACAAGTGCTCGTCGTTGCCGTTGATGATCAAGAGCCCATCGGAATCGTGGACCTGCGGCCGGTAGTCATCGACCTCGTGGCGGCCGTTGGCCGAGAACATAAACATGCTGCTGGCTGGCGCCAATCCGATCTCGTCGATCTTGGTACGCGGAAAGAGCACCACGTCCACCTCCATGACGGTCGCGAAGCCCGGGCGAATAGTGAAGCGGTAGGCTCCCGTGGCGCTGGGGCTGTCGAGCAGCGCGTGCACGACCAAGGCCTGACCTCCCCGCGTTGGCCGGTCGAGCCAGAAGGCGCGGAAAGCCGGGAACTCCTCGCCCCCGGGATCGCCGGTCTTGATCGCCAGGCCGCGAGCCGAGAGTCCGTAGCCCTGGTTGCGACCGAGCGAGCGAAAGTAGCTTGCCCCTTGGAATACCGCGATCTCGTCGAAGACGGTCGGATGGTTGATGGGAAAAAGCGCCCGCAGCCCGGAGAAGCCGATGTCACCTTCAGGCAGGTGGGCCTGCATGACTTTTCCAGTCGTGAACAGCTCGGGACGATAGGCCAGGTGTCGTGCTTTGCCATCGGTCACAATCGCGATCTCGACCGGATCTTCGAAGAGCCAGCCCCGAGAAAGGAGCTGCACCCGAAAGAAGCTGCCTGCATCTTTGGCCCAGATGGCCTCCTCGGGCCGAAAGCGAATGTCCCGGTATTGGTCGTAGTCAAGGCTCTGCAGCGTGGCCGGCAACTCTGCTTTCGGCGCTGCGAAGGGCGACCGCGCCAGATTGCGGGCCAGCTCGATAACCGTGTCTTGGTTGAGCTCGCCATCTCGAGCATACGTGGGCTCTGCCCGCGCCGTGCCGCGACCGAGAACGGCCGCCAACAGAATCAGCGCGCAGGTCCCACAGCTGAGGCTGATCCTGCCATGTCCCAGGATCCTTCCTTGTGCTTCCCAGGCTCCCATCGTCGAGGACATATACGACCCGGACCCACACCATTCAAGGACCAGTGGCTACGGACGCTGTCAGTCGGTTTCAGCCAGCTACGAGGTTCCGACAGACGGTCCCAGCCTCACCTCCCCAACCGGGGCCGCGGACGGAGGGCCAAGCGGCAGGTTGACGGTGAAGGTCGCCCCCCGCACCATGCAGGATAGTCAGACGTCGGGGTACCGTGCGGGAGTCGCTCGCGTATCAGGGACAACATCTCTTCGGCCTGAAATGGTTTCGGTAGCAGGACCGCCGTGCCGAGGTGCTTGATCTGTGCGCGCAGAGTGTCGTCGGGAAACGCGGTCACGAAAATGATGGGCATATCGAGTCCCGCGTTTCGGGCGGAGAGGGGCGACCTGGAGACCGGTGATCCAGGGCATGCGCACGTCGGTGATCAAGAGATCGACAGGCTTGCCGTCGGCCAGCAAAGTGACCAAGTCGTCCCCACCGGATGCCTCCGCAACATGAACGCCAAGACCCGAAACCAGCTCGCACAGGATGGTTCGTGTGTCATCGTCGTCCTCGGCGATCACGACTCGCGGCAATGGGCACAGACCCGCTGGAGTTGGGGCCGGCAGGGTACCCGGCGCGGCGCGGAACAAGCTGGAGTAGACTCGCGTCGTGCGCGAATACGTACGCTCAGCGTGTCTGCTGGCGACCTTTACATCCTGCCTCATTGGTTCGGCGCTCGCCCAGACCTCCCGACAAGTGCGCTTCGAGTACGTGCGCAGGGATGGCGCGATGGCCTGTCCGGACCCGGTGACGATACAGGCCGGCGTCGCGGCCCGATTGGGCTACGAGCCGTTCCACGAACGGGGCGGAGAGCTGGTGCGGGCCACCATTCACCAGGCTGGCCGCGGCCTGGAAGCTCGCATCGAGATGCTCGACGAAAGCGGCCGCCTCAAAGCGGAGCGCAAGCTCTCGTCTTCCGAGCGCGACTGCTCCGAGCTGGCGTCCTCGGTCGAGCTGGCGATCAGCATCGCCATCGATCCGTTCCGCCTGAACGCTGCCCTAGCTGTCCCAGGCACGCTCAACCCTAGTGCTGAGTCGGCGTCGACCTCGGACAAGGGGCCTGGCGAGGGCATTGCCCAAGCTTCATCGCAGACTTCGGCGCGCAAGGAATCCGTCGCCTCACCGGCGACGCATCCGCTTTCGGCCCAGGTCGAGGCCGGATTGCTCGGCGCCCTGGGCGCTGCGCCTGCGGGTGCTCTCGGCTTTGCCGCCAGCGCCGGGATTCGCGGCGGCGATCTCTCGCTCGCCGCGGAGGGGCGCGTCGATCTTCCGGCCTCGACTTCGCTGCGCGTCAGCGGGACCAGTGCAAGCACATCGCTGTGGGTGGCATCACTTCTGCCATGCGCACATTTTCGTATGCTGGCGACCTGTGCCGAGGTCAGCGCAGGGGCGCTGCGGGCCGCGGGGCACGGCTTGGTGGATTCGAGGACGGTCACCCTGCCGTACGTCGCGGTTGGGGCTCGGCTGGCGGCCGCGATTCCCCTGACGCCCCGGCTCTCGCTGGCGCTTTACGGCGATTTGACGACGCCGCTCATCGAGGCGCGGGTCGAGGTCGATCACGCTGTGGTGTGGACCTCGCCCATTCTGGCCTTCGTGCTGGGCGTAGGTCTGGCGGCCCATTTTCCGTGACGGATTTCCACCCTTGCCCCAAACGATTCTTGAGGAACCTCAGGTGACACCGGCCAAGCCTCCTGACTTCCCCAGCATGTATCGCTCCGAGTTTTCCTACGTTTGGAAGACCCTGCGACGCCTCGGGGCGCCGCCGCAGGATCTCGAGGATCTCGTCCATGATCTCTTTGTCGTCGTGCACCGCCACTTTTGCGACTACGACCCGGCCCGCCCGGTGCGGCCGTGGCTGTTTGGCATTGCCGTGCGGGTGGTCGCGGATTTCCGGCGTTCACCACGTAGCACGCGCGAGATCCTGGGCAAGATCGCCGAGCCCGTCGACAGCGCACCCACGCCGCATGAGCGCTTGGAAGGGGCGGAGGCACGCGCCATGCTGATGAAAGCCCTCGATGGTCTCGATCTCGATCGCCGGGCCGTGTTCGTGATGCACGAGCTGGACGAGATACCGGTGCCGGAGATTGCCAGCACGCTCTCCATCCCGCTCAACACCGCATACTCACGCCTGCGCCTGGCACGCGCGGATGTCGCGGCGGCGATCGAGCGCCTTCACCCGCGAAGGGCGCCAGACGGCGAAACGAGCGGCGATGTCTGATCCCCTCGATGCGTTGCCCGAGTCGCTGCGCGGGTTCGTGGACGCGGAGAAGTCGCGTCCCGATCCGTCGCCCGAGGCGCAACAACGCACGCTTTCGCGGCTGTCGGCGACCCTGGGTTTGGCGGGCGGCGCGGGCGATGTCCCGGCGCCTTCGGCTCCACCAGGCCCAACCCCGGCCTCTCCCTCGACGGGCGGCCCGCTGGCCCGCCTTCTCGCGCATGCTTCGGGACGTGGATTGGCGACGTTCCTCGTGGGCGCGGCGGTGGGTGCGACGACCTATGGCACCGTCGCCCACTTGCAGCGGAAGTCCGGCCCGCCGCAAGCGCCGACCGCGGTGATCGCAGCCCGGTCGCCAGAGCCCGTGCCCTTGGCGCCCGCGCCCCAGCTCGAGACGCGCCCGCTGAACGCGCCCGTGCCGCGACCCGCGACTGCATCAACCGGCTCCGAGCGAAGCTTGGGCGAGCAAGAAGGCGGGAGGGTCAAGGATCAAGGATTGGCCGCCGAGCGCAAATGGATCGAGATGGCCCGCACCGCTCTGGCTCGCGGCCGGGTCGACGGCGCGCTCGCGGCCTTGCACCGTCACGCTCGCGTGTTTCCAACCGGACAGCTTGCCGAGGAGCGCGACAGCCTGCTGGTCCAGGCGCTGGTGGCCAAGGGCGACTACGCGCAAGCCCGTACCCAGGCAGCCCGATTCGCTCGGCAGCATCCGCATAGCCTGTTCTCGCCAGCCATCGATCAGGCACTGCAGTCGATTCCGTGACGGATCCGCCGCCAGGACCCAAATCCATTTCGGACCAGCCAAGGAGCCACCATGCCAAACCCGATTCGTTCATGTGTTGCCGCTTTAGCGGCCATCGTCCTCTCGGCCTCGTGCAGTAGCACCGCGAACGTCGGCATGTCCCCGGACAGCAGCGCATTGACGGCGGACGGCAGCACGCCGAAGGCGGACGCCAGGGTCACGGGTGGTGATACAGAGTCTTCGCCGTTCTGCTTGGGCTTCAGCCAGACCTGCGCCCAGGGCGGCGACTGCTGCTCGGGGATCTGCGATCCCGCCAGCAGCACCTGCGTGGCTTCGATCAACAAGTGCACGGCGGCTGGCGGCGGCTGCGCGTCGTCGACCGAATGCTGCTCGCTCGCCTGTACCGCCGGCCGCTGCAGCGCCAGCGCGTGCATCGCCGACAACCAAGCCTGCGTGGATTCGGCCACCTGTTGCGGGGGCAACTGCAGCGCGGGTCTGTGCCAACCGCTCAACACCGCCTGTCGCACCGCCGGCAATCCTTGCACCGACGGCGGTCAGTGCTGCTCCAGCCTGTGCGAGGCGGGCACGTGCAAGCTCGGCGCCTCGTTTTGCATCCAGACCGGCGACGTGTGCAGCGACAGCGGCACTTGCTGCTCGGGGGACTGTCAGAAGGGAGCCGGCGCGCTCGGTTCCTGTGCGCCGCCTCCCTCGGGCGCAACCTACTGTTCGGACGGTGTTGACGGCACAGTGTGCAGCGCCTGCAACGGCTGTTGCAGCCGGCTCTGCGCGCCCTTTGCGCCCACCGGTGTGCGTGTGTGCCAGCCGGCCAGCGGGTGCAGGGTCAACGGCGATCTCTGCCGCAAAGACAGTGACTGCTGTGGCGCGGACGGCACCGGTCTGCCCGGATATGGCAACGTGGTCTGCCAGATCGACCCCGGCAAGTCGATCGGCATCTGTCGCAATCCGCGCGGTTGCAATCCACAGGGCAACGTCTGCCACTTCCAGAACTACGCGTGCAGCATCTCGTCCGCGCGCAACGATTGCTGTGATGGCGTGGGCAACTCCGGCGTCTGCCAACTCGACATGCTCGGTGTTCCGCGCTGCAACGGGCTGGGAACTACCTGCTTGGCCGGCGGTGCCATCTGTGCGTCGGCCATGGACTGCTGCAACCAAATGCCCTGCGTGCCGGACGGCACCGGATTCCTGCGCTGCTATGCCCCGCCGGTGTCGACCTTGGATGGAGGCGTGCCATCGGCTTGCGTGCCGGCAGGTGGTCCATGCTCGATCAATGGCGACTGCTGCCTCGGATCGACCTGCATCCAGTCCATCGGCTCGACCCAAGGGATCTGCGGCACGACGACTTCGCCGCCCGGATCGCCGCCGGCCACGGACGCCGGCACCACCGACGGCAGCACGCCTGGCTGCGCCGAATACGGCCAGCTCTGCACTTCGGCCGCCGACTGTTGCAACGGCATCACCTGCTGGAACGGTCGCTGCATGGATCAGATCGTCTACTAGCTGAAGCGAGAGGGCTACTCCTCTGCAGGCACGGAAGGGGCGTCGCCAGCCGCGGGTTCAGCCGGCAGGATGTTCATGACCTCCTCCGCTTTGGCACGCACGTTCAGGTTGGCTCTGACGCTGAGGCGACCGGAAACGTAGCGCGATACTTGGCGGCGAGTGGAGAACAACTCGAAGTCGCCTGGTTTTGTGATCTCGACGAGAGCTTGCGCCCATTCTCGCGGCGTCTTCTTGCCGGCCCTGCCGTCGTCGCTCAGGATGGCCAGCTCCAGCAGGCTGCCGATAGCCCACTTCTTCTGCTCGGGATCATTCAACGCCCGTTCCGCGGATCGCTCGGCCAGTTGGTAAAGCCATTTCTCGGACGAGTCGGCCTGGTCCCCGGAAGACAAGAGGGAGGACAGAAAGAGGTATTGCACCACAACCCAGTGTTTCCCCATGTCCCGCTCCATGGCTTCTTTGTAGTAAGCGCGCGCCTCTTTCAGCCGCCGGCTCAGCTCCTCGGGCGATGTGGCGAGCTCGGCCTTTTGCTTGGCCACGGAACCTTTCATCCCCAGGTACTCGCTGGCTTCGCTCGCCCTCCCGTTCTGCTCGACCTCGTGCCTCCATTCATCGAGCAGCGAATCAACCCGTGACAATTCTTCAGCAGCGTTGGCTGGGTTCTGGCGCGCCCGTTCGAAAGCGCTGTCGATGAAGCGATGAAGTTGCTTGATGCGAAAGTTTTTCACCTGTTCGTCGAAATCGAACGGGGTCGCCGCGTACGCTGCCACCGAGGCCCAGTCGTGGCTGTCGCGCTGGCGGAAAAGCTCGCGCCGCACCTGATAGAGGACGCGACGAGGATCGATTCCGGCCATCAGGCCTTGGTAGAAGACTCGCGCCAGTGTCGCCGAGCCGCGGAAGGTGAGCGGCAACTGCGAAGCGACCACCCATGGCACGCCCTTGCGGTGCAACTCGTGGGCTAGGCTGGAGCCGGGCGCGACCACGGTGCTTTGGTTGGCGCTGTCACAACTGGCTATCATCACCATGGTGGGCGGCTCGCCGTTGCTCGAAGGATCCCATAGCGCGTTCGCCAACGTGGATGCATCGACCAACTCGGCGGCTCGCGGCTCTTTCGGCCGGGCCAAGGCAAGCCCGTAACGCTCGTCGGCGCCCGGAAAGGGGCAGCCGTGGCACAGGAAGTGGACGTGCGTGTAGGTTTGCTTCCGCGTGGCGGCGCGAATGGCGTCGAGTGAAGCGTCCGTCAACACGGTCACCACGTCCCGCGGCGTGAGGTGCTTGCCTCGTTCTTGTCCGCCGTCGATCCAGGGACGTAGGGCGCGCAGGATCGCGAGCAGGTGCGCGCGGGCCGGGACAGAGGCATACCCGTCGGGGCTGGCGGTGCAGAAAAGGACACGGGGACGCCGATCCCACTTGAGCGGGATCTGCCCGCTGTCGCGCAGCTCGCGGGTGACAACCACGGGCGGGGCAGAGTCGAGGCTCATGCTTCCGCCCGCGCCCCGCCATCCCGCGGGCAAAGTGGACAATTCGAACGGAACCAGGGAAAGCTCGCCGCCGCCGAGCACGAGGCGCAAGTGGGTGAAGCTCGATTGGCACGCCACCTCGGCCAGGCGAGTTTGGAAGCCCACCATTTCTGCCAGCACCTCGGACAACGCGTGGCTCAGCCGCTCCAGCGCGGAGGCGCGCAGGTGGTTGGGAACCCGTTCCTGCTCGACACCCACGAAATAGCGGAGGGCATCCAGGTCGGCCTTGATCTGGTAGTGATCAAAGGGAAGCCGGACGGTGTCCGCCTCGACGCCATCGCACAGGACGACGTAGTTGGTAAGGCGCGAAAGCAGTTGGCCGTACAACGGACCCGGCCTCACGATTTCCAGCCGAAGCGATTTGATGCTCATGACTGCCTCCCGAGATTTTCCCAAGACGCCTCCTCGTCGACCAGCGTCCCATCCTCAGGCTTCTTCGTGACTCCTTTTGCGAGCTGAAACCCGCCCTCTGCGTTGTCGTTGAATTCACACAGGGCCGCTTGCACTGGGCCGCCTTTCTCCCTTTGCCGGATCACCGCCACCGTGGGCTGGTCGACGAGCACGTCGGCCGGCATGGTGCTTTTCGAGCCAGCGGGGAGCGCGTTCCAGACCTGGGCGAACAGCATTTCGTTTTCCAGAACCTCGGGGGTCAGATGCATCAATCGCGCCCAGGTCCCGGTGTTGAGGTAAAGCGTCTGTTTTGTATCGGGCGTTGGCTGCTTGTCGGGTATCAACCACTTCTGCCTGCGCAGATGGGTGTGTCCTGCCACGATGACATCGGCCCGGGGTTGCACGCGCACAAGTCCGTCGAAGACGGCGCACTGACCGTCCAGGGCCCAGATCTCCTGGCCTCCGCCCCAATCGGCCAGTGCTGCCCGTAGCGCCTTTCGTGGCGACGAGGTAATGGATTTCACGGAGTAGTTGAACCAATTCGCGATGGCGCGCCCCACGCCCAGCACGTCGTCGTCGCTGGCCAGGTCCTCGGCGCTTGGCTCGGGATTGGCGGCAAGCCTCCAGGTGGCTGCGAGCAGCTCCTCGCCATTCCCTGCCTCGCCGATGAATTTGGCCAGCTCGGCGCCAGGGGCCCATTTCAGGCCCCCGCCGCCGGGGAAAACGGTTTCCTGCCCGCCTAGGATTCGACTGGTCCGGTAGGCGCCTTGGGTGGCGGCGCGGCCGTATGCCTTCGCGACGCCGGCGATTGCGGTGATGCGCTTGGGATCGAGCGCGATGAGGACATTGAACACGGTGTCGATCTCGGGTTTCAGCAGGTCGACAAAGGGCCAGTCGTGTTTGATGGCGTTCATGACGTCCTTCACAAGCTGCGTGCCGGCGTTGGGTGCAGTCGCAAGCAGCTCGGAACCCTTCCCGTAGATCGATGCCCGCAGGATGCGGTTCATGGTTTCGGGCGAGAAGGCATTCCAGTCGTCGAATTCGTTTCCGTGTATACACAGGACGGACGCGCAAGGTCCGACTTCCTGGCCCACCTCGCAGCGGATGCCGGCGCCCGAGGTGAAGAATCGGATCTGGCTGCGTTTGGCGGGATCGCGGTCCGCCAGCAGCAGCGACAGGGCTTCTTGGACGTTCGGGTATACGAGCTCGAGATCGTGGTTTCCCAATCCGAACCCAAGCAGGTGGCGAGGGACAGAGACGAACCGGCGCATCGCCTGGAAGACGGCAGAGAACGCGGGGTGGTTGGCGATGGCGCGGACGATCGCCTCGGCCTTCTCGGGATCCGCGACGTAGCCCTCGATGTCTTCCGCCAAAGTATCGATGACATCGCCATTCAAGAGAACCGCGAGCGGTCCCCCGCCGGGCGGGCTTCGCTTCGCCAGATGGTCGAAAAGTCCCGCCAGCTGTCTGTCTTGGAAGAAGATCGGCCTGCTCGTGGTTCCGCCGAGGTGCAGGTCCGACACCACATAAAGCTCTTCAAACCGCGCCGTTTCCATCGGCCTGCATCATAGCAGCGAACCAAGGGGCTGCTCGAGGGTGAACCCTCTTGCTGCCAAGTGTTCCAGGATCTGCCGCGCTGGGGCACCCGGCGGCTGGTTCCATCCTTGGTCCTAAGACGCCGACGTTCAAGTACAACAGAATCGACGGAGTCCTGATTACCTTCGCCGACATCACGGCATCTAACCCGGCGGAGGCCGTGTTACGGCAGAAGCAGGGGGACCGGACGCAGTGACGGTGACGATCGTGCGAGGGCGTGATGAAGGAGAACAAGGGGCACCGGGAAGAGTCAGATCAGCTGCGCCGCCGGGCGCTGCAGAAAGCCCTGACCATCCGTGGTGAGCCCGAGGAGCTGGAGATACCGCCAGAGACCCAGCGGCTGGTTCGAGAGCTGCAGGTACACCAGATCGAGCTCGAGCTACAGAACGACGAGCTACAGCGCGCCCGCAGGCAGGCCGAGGAGGCGCTCGCACGCTTCACCGACCTCTACGAGTTTGCTCCCGTCGGCTACTTGACCTTGGACCGCACTGGAAATATCCAGCAGGCAAATCTGCCAGGCGCGCGCCTGGTCGGGGTGGAACGGGGGCGCTTGATTGGAATGCGACTGACGCACCTAATTGCGGCGGAGAGCAGAGCCCTCTTCGAGACGCTGCTTACCGAGGTATTCGAGAGTCGCACCATGCGGTCCTGCGAAATGGTCATGCAATGGCAACGGGAGGATAGGCAGCCTGTGACCGTAGAAATCGTTGCCCAGGCCTCCGAGGGCGGGCAAGAGTGTCGCATCATCGCCACCGAAATCAGCGAGCGAAAGCGCGCCCGAGAAACCTTGTCCATCCATTTGCGGCTCCAGCAATTCGCGGTGGCGCACCCACGGGTTGAATTGCTGCGAAAGACGCTCGATGAGATCGAGCGCGTGACCGGAGGTTCGCTGAGCGTGTGCTATTTGCTCGCTGGCGAACCATGCGAGCTCGTACGTGAGGCCTGGTCCACCAGCGCTGAAGCCAAGCTGCATGGGACGCAAGGAGACGTGCAGCGCTGTACCCCAGCCGACGCTGGGCTCTGGGCCGACTGCGTAAGTCAGCGCCGTTCGATCGTCTACAACGACGGCGCGCGGCCGTCGCTTCCTGCGCACGTGGTGCGGGCGCTGGCGGTGCCGATCCTGCGCAACGACCGGATCGTCGCGCTGGTCGGCGTGGTCAACAAGGCGACCGACTTCACCCAGGACGACATCAAGACGGTCGGCTATTTGGCCGACGTCGCATGGGAGATTGCCGAGCACAAGCAGGCGGTGGACGAGCGCAGGGACATGCAACTGCGGCTGCAACTTGCGGAATCGCAGAAGATGGAGGCCGTCGGCACCCTTGCGGGTGGCATTGCCCACGACTTCAACAACATCCTCGCCGGCATCCTGGG